>JBGTGL010000082.1:0-12229 GCA_041746755.1 Acidimicrobiia bacterium
GTCATCGTATTAGAACCACCAACACGATCCGCCAACACCTTCGTAATCGCAGCAGTCAACGTCGTCTTCCCATGATCAATATGACCCATAGTCCCAACATTCACATGCGGCTTATTCCGCTCAAACTTCGCCTTAGCCATCCTGAGTTACCTTCCTTGTGTTATTTCTCCCCGCGTCGTACCGCCACGATTTCGGTGGCGATCGACTCAGGGACGTCCTGATATGAATTGAATTGCATTGAATAGGTTGCCCGCCCCTGGGTTTTCGACCGCAGGTCGGTGGCGTAACCAAACATTTCTGACATCGGCACCTGGGCTTTGATCAGCTGGCTGTTGCCCCGCTGGACCATCCCCTCGACCTTGCCACGACGGCTATTGAGGTCGCCAATGACGTCACCCATGTAGTCCTCGGGTGTGGTCACCTCGACATCCATGACCGGCTCGAGCAGTTTGACGCCGGCCTTGCGGGCGGCCTCCTGCAGAGCCATCGAACCGGCAATCTTGAATGCCATCTCGGAGGAGTCGACGTCGTGGTAGGAACCATCCTGAAGCACCGCGCGCACGTCGACGAGGGGATAGCCGGCAAGAATTCCCTGATCAAGGGCCTCCTCGATACCGGCGTCGACCGACGGGATGTACTCCCGGGGGATCTTGCCACCCTTGATGTTGTCGATGAACTCATAGCCACCTCCGGGCCCGGTGGGCTCGAGGTCGATGACGACATGGCCGTACTGGCCTTTACCACCGGTCTGCTTGACGTGGCGATAGCTGATCTTCTCGATGGCGCGTCGGATTGTCTCCCGATAAGCAACTTGAGGCGTGCCGACGGTCGCGTCGACTTTGAACTCGCGGAGCAAACGATCAACGAGAATCTCGAGGTGAAGCTCGCCCATTCCCGAAATGATGGTTTGTCCGGTCTCATCATCGGTTCGCACCAGGAAGGTTGGGTCCTCTTCGGAGAGCCGGTGCAAAGACTCGGAGAGCTTCTCGTCGTCCGATTTCGTCTTGGGCTCGATTGCTACCGAAATGACCGGTGCCGGGAACTCCATCGACTCCAGCTGCACCGGAAAATCGACGGCTGACAGCGTGTCTCCGGTCGTGGTGTTTTTGAAACCGATTCCGGCGACGATGTCACCAGCGAAAATGTTGTCGATGTCCTCGCGCGAGTTGGCATGCATCCGGAGGATTCGACCAAGCCGTTCCTTCTTGCCGGTCACCGTATTCAGGATCGTGTCACCCTTGGCTGCATGCCCCGAGAAAACCCGGAAATAGGTGAGCTTCCCGACATGCGGATCGGTCATGATCTTGAAAGCGAGAGCTGAAAACGGCTCGGAGTCGTCGGCGTTCCGCAATATTTCGACCTCTTCGTCACCGGGTTTGAATCCATCGATGGCTGGAAGGTCGATCGGGGACGGCAAGTAGTCGATGACGGCATCGAGAAGAAGCTGGACACCTTTGTTCTTGAAGGCGGAACCACAGAAGACCGGATTGAACGATCCGGCCAGAGTCCCGGCGCGGATACCCGCTTTGATCTGGGCGGCGCTCAAGTCGCCAGAGCCCAGGTAAGCCTCGAGTAGCTCTTCTGAGGTCTCGGCTGCGGCCTCGAGAATCTTTTCCCGGTATTCAGCTGCCTTGTCGGCGAGGTCAGCAGGAACCTCGGCAGTGTCCCAGTGCTTGCCGTCGTCGCCCTTCCAGAAGTGGGCTTCCATCTCCACGAGATCGACGACTCCAACGAAATCGCCTTCGGTACCGATGGGGAGTTGCATGACCAGCGGAGTGGCACCAAGACGCTCGACGATCGAATTGACGTCGAAGTAGAAATCGGCACCGGTGCGGTCGAGCTTGTTGATGAAACAAATGCGGGGGACGCCATACCTGACGGCCTGGCGCCACACGGTCTCGGACTGTGGTTCGACGCCAGCCACACCGTCGAAAACGGCCACGGCGCCATCGAGAACACGCAAAGATCTCTCGACCTCGACAGTGAAGTCGACGTGGCCCGGGGTATCGATGATGTTGATGAGATGCTCGTGCCAGATACAGGTGGTGGCGGCAGACGTGATGGTGATGCCACGCTCCTGCTCCTGCTCCATCCAGTCCATGGTGGCGGCGCCTTCGTGGACCTCACCGATCTTGTAATTACGGCCGGTGTAATAGAGGATGCGCTCGGTGAGGGTGGTTTTTCCCGCGTCGATGTGAGCCATGATCCCGATGTTCCGGGTTCGGCTTAGCGGCACTTCACGCAGTTGTGAAAGGGCACCGTTTTCGTTGCTCATCTTCTTCTATTACTCCGACTCGTTATGTATTTGTCAGGTCCCTGCTCCGGCGGTTCGGACCTCTTCGGATGTGAGGCCCGCCTAGACGGAACGTTGCGGGTAAAACTATTTTGTCAGTTCGACCGTCGGTTGACTTGCGTCTACCAGCGGTAGTGAGCGAAGGCCTTGTTGGACTCCGCCATCTTGTGGACGTCTTCTTTTCTCTTGATGGCTGCACCGGTGTTGTTCGATGCATCCAAAATCTCATTGGCCAACCGCAGGGCCATTGTCGGCTCGCGCCGTTTCCGGGCGAAGTTGACCAACCAACGGACCGCCAGGGTCTCCTGACGCCGGCTGGAAACATCAATCGGCACCTGGTAGTTCGAACCACCGACACGGCGGGAACGAACTTCGAGCTGGGGGCGAATGTTGTCGACCGCTCGCTTGAGGACGACGCTGGGATCTTGTCCGGTTCGCTTCTCCACGGTCTCGAGTGCTTCGTAGACGATGGCGCGCGCTGTGCCCTTCTTCCCCTGGAGCAGGACCTTGTTGATGACCTTGCTGACGAGGACGCTTCGGAATACCGGGTCTGGCTCGATCGTCCGGATCTGAGCTGGTGCTCTACGCATCGATCAGTCCTTCTTCGATCCGTAACGGGAACGGGCCTGCTTGCGGTCGTTGACGCCAGAAGCGTCGAGTGCGCCACGAATGACCTTGTAACGGACACCAGGGAGGTCGCGGACCCGGCCACCGCGAATGAGCACCATGCTGTGCTCCTGGAGGTTGTGGCCCTCGCCGGGGATATAGGCAGTCACTTCTTGTCCGTTGCTGAGACGGACACGACAGACTTTGCGAAGAGCGGAGTTGGGCTTCTTGGGCGTGACCGTGTAGACGCGGGTGCAAACACCGCGCCGCTGCGGGGCCGCGCCGAGGGCGATAGCCTTGCTCTTCTTTACTTTCGGCTTCCTGCCCTGACGGACAAGCTGCTCAATAGTCGGCATTTTTCTCCTTACGCGAGGAAGCGGCGCGGGCGCAGCCCAAGCACCGGTCCTGTTGTGAAACTGTGCGTACCGGGCACGCGAGTGCCCGGCTGGTCCAGGCGAAATCCCTCGAAAGAGGGGGGATACCCGGACGAATATTGATTCTACGGTTGTGCCCGGAAAAGTACCAAATCGGAACAGCGAAATATGAAGAAGGGCTGCCGGATGGACAGCCCTTCTTCTTGCAATGGATCGCTAGGGATAGTTAGTGATCCAAACCTCCCTCTTCCTCACGGCGTCGGGTGACCCAGATCATGAGGCTCCCCCCTAGCGCAAGGCCGAGACCGACCGCAAAGAGGTAGTCGCTATCGACTCCAGTGAAGGGCAAGATCACCACATCGAGAATCTCGATGATGCTGGTCTCTTCGTCGTCCTTGTTGTTGTCGGGGTTGTTGTCATCGGTGTCAGAAACAACCTCCACAACATTGAGGACAGTTGGAACAGTCACCTCGCCCGCTGCTTCGGTCTCGACCACTACGAATATCGTCACCGATGCCCCGGGCTCCATGTCACCCAGGTCGCAGGTCACGGTGCCCCCGGCGTGAGCGCACGAACCCACGTCGGGCGTGGCGGACACAAAGGTCACGGTCGCCGGCAGGGTGTCCGTTGCAACAACGTTCTCGGCACGGGCCGGACCGTTATTGGTCACCACGATCTCATAGGTGATCGTTGCCGTTGGATTATCCGTGTCCACTGTCACCGGATCGACCAGGTCGATCTTGGTCACCGCCAGGTCAGAGGGTTGGGCAGCGTTGGTGAACGTACAAGTGATGTCTTGTCCGTAGTTCAGGGTGAATCCGGCAGCGAGGGATCCGGCACCTGGGGTGCTGGTGTAGTCGGCGTCACAAACCACCGACGCCGCCCACTGAGTTGCCTGCGCTGCTGCCAGAACCTCGGTGAGCGAGTACTCGCCGGGCTGCACCAGCGACCAGGTGAAGGATTCGCCGTTCTCGAGTGATACCGAGTCGGATCCGTCGCCACCAAGGTCGATGTCGAATTCCTCATCGGAAGCAACGTCGGTCACCTTGATCACAGTGATCGATCCCAGCTCGTTGTTGCCGAATACACAGGTGATGTGGTCGCCGTACTCGAGATCGAAGTTCACGCCGTTGGTGATCTCCCCGAACCCGAGGTCGCACTCGGCACCGTCGAATTCCCAACCCTCGGGGAGAGTTTCGCTGAGGTCAAACGATCCAGGATCGAGATCTTCCCAGGTGAATGACGTGCCGTCACCGGGTACATCCTGACTATCCGAAGAGTCACCATCGTCGAGGGTGAACTCGAAGGTCTGGCTGGTCTGCGGATCGGTGTTCTTGATAACCGTCACAGTTGGCGATTCGGCGTTGGTGATGGTGCAGGTCACATCTTGGCCGAGCACAAGCTCCACCGGATGATCAACTGCGCCTTCGCTGTCTTCACATTCCAGACTGAGCTGAACGAAACCGTCCACCTGCGTCTCACCAACCGTGTACGTCTCGTTGGCCGGAACCGCATTGCCGATACCTGACGAAACATCGATTGCATCGCCGCCCTCGGGCGTCAATGTCAATGCGAAGTCGTCTGGGTCGGCGGCGTCATCTGGAACAACGACTTTCACCACAGTGATCGATGCTGGTGCATCGTCGTTGCTCACAGTGCATGTGACCGACTGGCCTTCGTTGAGGCTGAACGGATGGTCAACCGCGAGATCGGTGTCGTTATCGACACACACGATTCCGGTGAATACGTAGCCGTCGACCTGATCTTCCGACACCGTGTACTCGGTGTTGGAGTCAACTTCGAGAGCTTGGTTCTGGTCGACATCCTCGCCGTTCACATAGAGCTGGAAGTCACCAGCCACCGCGAGTCCACCATCGTCGTTGGTTACGTCCTTGATGACCGTCAGGTCAGGTGCGATGTCTTCGTTGGTAACGGTGCACACCACCGCTTGCCCTGAGGCGAGGGTCACCGGGTGGTCCACAGAGCCAAGGTCATCCTCACAAGCAATGCCGACCAGGGAGTAGCCGTCGAGTTGATCTTCCGACACCGTGTACTCGGTGTTGGAGTCAACTTCGAGAGCTTCGTTCTGGTTGACCGCTTGGCCATTGACGTAAAGCTGGAAGTCGGCTGGCACCGCATCGCCACCGTGGTTGTTTTCCACTTCCTTGACCACCGTCAAGCCAGGCGCCAGGTCGGTGTTGGTGACCACGCAGGTAACCGTCGCTCCAAGTGCGATCTCAACCGTTGCATTGTCGCCGCCACTTTGAGGTGCGTTACACGACCATTCACCCAACTGGATCCACCCCGATGGTCCGCCCGATTCGGATAGGTCATAGCTGCCAGCATCCACATCGATCGCGGTGACGGCTGGTGCTCCGTGAGAACCGGAGATCGAAGTGGGGCCGTCTGCGGCCAAGGTCCACGCTGTCGGTAGTGCGACTCCTCCGTGCATGGGCAGCACCGACTTCTCCAGTGTCAATGTTGGGCTGACATCATCGTTCGTGATGGTGCAGGTAACCGACTCTCCCTCATCGAGTGTCACCGGATGCGGAACTTCAGTATCGGTTCCGGTGGTGACACAGGTCAGGTCGGTCTGGCTGTAACCGGGCAACTGGTCTTCGGTCACCGTGTACTCCACGTTGGAGACGATGCCCGGGACCGGAGATCCCTGGCTGACGTTGACGCCATTGACCTTGAGTTGGAAATCACCGGGAGATGCATTCCCGCCGTTGTCGTTTACAACTTCCTTCTCGACGATCAGCACGGCTGGCTCGTCGTCGTTGGTAATGGTGCAAGTGGCCGACTCCCCCACGCCGAGGGTGACTGAGTCGCTATCGGTCTGGTTTCCACCGAGACAGGCCCACACTCCATCCGAGGAGTATCCGGGAGGCCCGCTCTCAGACAGGTCGTAGCCACCAGCATCGACATCGACGTTGGTAACGGCCGGCGTTTCGCTCACTCCCGAGATGGGCGTGGGCCCGTTGGCGCTGAGAATGAAGTCGGCGAGGGTGGCGTTGCCACCGTTGTCGTTGATCAAATCCTTTACCAGGGTCAACTTCGGTGAAATGTCCTCATTGGTGACATCACAGATGACGTTCTCGCCCAGCGCAACAGTCACAGTGTCGCTGTCGATCATCGAGGAGTTACAGTTCCATGCTCCCACCTGCTGATACCCGAACGGACCGGACTCGGTGAGATCGAATGATCCGGCCTCAACGGCGGCATTGGTTACCGCAGCAGAACCTTCCGCACCGGACCCGCTGGTGACGTCGCCTTCGAAACTCAAGGTGAAGTCGGTGTCGACCGCGGTACCGCCATGGTCGTTGTTGACCGTCTTGCGAAGAGTCAGGCTGCCGGGGACATCGTCATTGGTAAAGACACATGTCACGTCGTCTCCGGGCGAGAGGGTCAGTGTCTGGTTGTTGAGACTTCCCCCATCGCATTCAACTCCGTCGAAGTTGTATCCACCGGGACCGTCTGACTCGAATAGGTCATAAACCCCAGCAGGTACGTTGGCCGCTGTCACAGCGGCAGCACCCTCAACACCTGAAATGTCAGGAAGCGCACCCGAGCCGCTGGCATTCAGCGTCCAAGCAGTATCGCCTGCCGAGCCGCCGTGATCGTTGACTACGGTCTTCTCCAGGGTCAACAGAGCATCTTGGGTATTGGTGAAAGTACAGGTGATGGTGTCACCGGCAACTGTTACCACGTCGGAGATCGAAGGACCATCAGCCGAGGCGACGGTATCGCCGGCGTCGTTCTTGCAGACCACGCCATTCGCTTGCCACGCAGGTGGGCCGGACGGGAGGGTTTCGGAGATGTCGACGTTGGAGCCCGGTGCGAAGACGAACGTGTCCGACGTCTCCCCAAGGCTGAGGTCGAACCCGGTCTGCCCGGTGACTGTGAATGCAAAGTCGGCAGAGGAGTCTCCCTCACCGACCTTCTTCACCACCAGTGAGGACGCCTCGTTGTAGATGAAACAGTGAACGCTGTTCCCCGTCTGAATCGATATCGAGGCAGGATCTACGGCACCGTCGTTACAGACGATCTCGTCGAGCTGGTAGGGCGAAGGGATCGTGGTCTCAGTGAGGGCATAGGTCGCCTCGTTGAGATCGAGGGTGACGGTCTCACCGTCGTCGATGGGCCCGGTCAAGTTCGGGAACGAACTGCTCAAAGTCCATCCGAACTCGAGGTCGGTGGAAGGGTCGGCCACTTTGGTGATCTTCAATTCACCACAGCGCGGGATCCGGATCGGAATTGGCCCCGACCAGTCTCCGACCTGAGAGCTGTCACTCTCCCCGCGGAAGCCGTACGGTGCAATCGAGGAGAACGAAGAACAATCGTCGGCCGTGGTTGGAGGGGGTAACAGGTTGGAAGCGCTCAGATTGACCGCTATCTCACCGAAATGCTCATAGGAGTCACCATCATCTGGAACATCAATCGGACCTGACCATGCGGTACCGGTCCAACGTCGAACGCGGATGTCTGACGCGGCCCCACCACCATCGAACTCGAAGGTGATCAAAAGGTCGTTCACCTTGCGATCGTTGTAGGCCACTCTGTTGAGTTCTATCGCGAGTGCGACCGTCCCGGTCACTTTGAGTCGGGTGACTCCCACATAGAGGATCGTGTCACCACCGGAAACTTCGTATGCGACGTAGACCTGACAAATATTCACCTTGTCGGGAACAGAACCGGATGGGTCTAGGGCAAACGGATAGCTGTCGATGTCTTGCCCTTGGTCGAGAATGACCTCGGCGCCGGAATCGCAATTTGCTTCGACCGTCGCCTCGTCTGCCGGGTTAACAACACCCATCGACTGGTTGTTGTTTTCATCGTTGATTACAAGGACCTGCCCCTCCTGGAGGGTGCCACCATTGTTGACCGGACTATTGCCCCAGTCGGGGCCGCCCTGTGAGTTGACCAAACCGGCAATGGAACCGGTGCCTGGTTCCTCTGAGCCGATCTCAAAACTGGTCAAGCCGAGCGCGGCGTCGGCCAACGGAGCAGGAATCAGATAGGCGAATACAGACAACAGCATTGCCATGGTGACCGAAAAGATCACGAGTTTGTCAGCCAGACCCGGTCTGGCGTGTTTGCCTCCCAGCATGAGAACCCCCTAGGTTCCGCTTAATTGTGTGAGGTGGCGGATGCCACTATCCCCAAGACGAGTCACTCGCCGTGAGCAAAGAGTACGTGCCCGCCTCGCGATTACAAGGGGAAACTTTTCTTTATAGGTCTAACGACCTAATTGAACTCAACCTCAAACTCGGCCTAGAAACCGAGCGGCATATAGAGTCCGCGATGGAATCCGGTGATGAATCATCCCCGGGATATCGTGCGGCCGGTGGGTGTCGGACACGCTCTGACCCGAATGCTCTTCGATCCGGATGACGGGAGGGCTAACTCAAAGGAAAAGGACCGCCGACGGGCGGTCCTTTTCTCGTTCTACCTGAGCTGAGTGCCACTATTGGCACGCTGAACCGTCGGTTCGGATTTATTACTCTTCTTCGTCCTCGACCGGGTCGGGTTTCGCCTGATATGTGCCACCGATACTGGCCAGCCATTCGGCGGGGTTATCGGGCAAGCCCTCATCGTCGGTCGAACCCGAGCCTTCGCCGAGGAAGCCGAGGCTTTCGACGGTGGTGGCGCCGGGAAGGACCGGTTGCAATGACTGGTACTGCTGCGAGCCGGTACCGGCCGGGATCAGCTTTCCGATGATGACGTTCTCTTTGAGGCCGCGCATGAAGTCGGATCGACTCTGGATCGCGGCGTCGGTGAGGACCTTGGTGGTCTCCTGGAACGAAGCAGCCGACAACCACGAGTCCGTGGCCAGCGACGCTTTGGTGATACCCATCAACTGGGGACGACCTTGCGCCGGAGCCTTACCCGCCGTTACCAACTCGCGGTTGGTGTCGCGGAAGAGTTGATCATCGATCAGCGCCGCCGGAAGGAAGTCGGAGTCGTTGGGAGAGATCACGAAGACCCGGCGCAGCATCTGCCGCACCACGATCTCGATGTGCTTGTCATGGATCTCCACACCCTGTGACTTGTAGACCTCCTGCACCTGGTCGACCAGATACTGCTGGGCGGCCCGCACTCCTCTGATCTCGAGGACTTCCTTGGGATCGAGGTTTCCGTCGGTCAGCTGCGTTCCGGCTTCGACCTCCGAGCCATCCTTGATGATCGCACGGAGCTTGGTCTTTCTGGAGATCTTGTATTCGTAGATCTCTTCTTTGCCGGCATCGACCACAAGTCTGCGCCCGTCCTCGTCATCGATGAGGCGAACAACACCCTTGGCCTCAGAAAGAACAGCCTTACCCTTGGGGGTTCGGGCTTCGAAAAGCTCGACTACCCGGGGGAGACCGTGAGTGATGTCTTCACCTGCCACACCACCGGTATGGAAGGTACGCATCGTTAGCTGGGTTCCGGGCTCGCCGATCGACTGTGCGGCCATGATCCCGACGGCCTCGCCCAACTCGACCACCTTTCCGGTGGCGAGCGAGAGCCCATAACAGGTCTGACAGACGCCATTGCGGGTGTCACATGTCAGCGGTGACCGGACCCGGACTGATTCGACGTCTGCCTCTTCGACAGCGTGAAGTGCCTTGGTCCCAATCAACGTACCGGCGCGAAGCTTCTCATCGTCGAGTGTCGCAACCATGGTGCGACCCTCTTTGAGATCGTCAGCAAGAACCCGGCCGTAGAGACGGGACCGCAGGTTGCGGATCTTCGCTCCCCGCTCATCGATGACCTTGACCACGATCCCCTTATCGGTTTCGCAGTCCTCCTCGAGAACAATCATCTCCTGGGAGACATCGACCAAGCGTCGGGTCAGATAACCCGAGTCGGCAGTACGGAGCGCGGTGTCGGCGAGTCCCTTACGGGCACCGTGAGTCGAGATGAAGTACTCGAGAACCGATAGCCCTTCACGGAAGTTGGAGATGATCGGTCGGGGGATGATGTCACCCTTAGGGTTGGCGACCAGACCGCGCATACCGGCGATCTGACGGACCTGCATCATGTTTCCACGTGCCCCGGACCCGACCATCATGTCGAGCGAGTTGAACTTCTCGGTCTTCAGGCCTGCCTTCATCGCGTCGGTGACCTTCTCGGTTGCCTCCGTCCAGATCTCAATGAGTTCCTGACGACGCTCGTCGTCGGTTACTACACCCTTTTGGAACAAACCCTGGACCTTTTCGGCCCGGTCCTCATACTCCTCGAGGATCTTGGCCTTGTCGGCCGGAGTCCGCACATCTTCGAGACCGATCGAGAGGCCTGCCTTCGTCGAGTAGAAGAACCCGAGTTCCTTGATCCCGTCGAGGGTTTCGGCCACCACCGAACGCGGGTAGCGCTCGATGACGGTTTCGATGAGCTTTCTGATGTCCGACTTGATCACCCTCGACTCGATGTAGGGGAAATCCTCCGGGAAGACCTGGTTGAACAGCGCCCGTCCCAGGGTGGTCTCGGTGAGACCGTCGGGTTCAGGGGACACTTCGGCCAGGAGATCGGGAAGAGTCGGCTTGAGATCGGCGTGGAGCACCGGGTCGCCGGCGATGTCGCCCAATCTCATACGGATCGGGGCATGCAGCGCAAGTTCTCCGATTTCATAAGCCATAATTGCTTCGTCGATGTCGGCGAAGCGGCGGCCGGCGCCGAGCCCGTCTTCGACGAACTCGGTGAGATAGAACACGCCGATGACCATGTCCTGGCCGGGCGTAACTATCGGTCGACCCGAGGCGGGTGACAGGACGTTGTTCGATGAAAGCATGAGGATGCGAGCTTCCGCCTGCGCCTCCGCAGAGAGCGGCAGGTGGACAGCCATCTGGTCTCCGTCGAAGTCGGCATTGAATGCCTCACACACCATCGGGTGGATCTGGATGGCCTTCCCCTCAACCAGCACTGGCTCGAATGCCTGGATACCGAGACGGTGGAGCGTCGGTGCCCTGTTGAGAAGAACGGGGTGCTCCTGAATTACTTCCGAAAGCACATCCCAGACTTGGGGACGTTGCCGTTCCACCATTCGCTTGGCGGCCTTGATGTTCTGGGCAAGGCCCAAATCGACAAGTCGCTTCATCACAAAGGGCTTGAACAGCTCCAAAGCCATGATCTTGGGCAGACCGCACTGATGAAGTTTCAGCGAAGGCCCGACCACGATCACGGATCGACCGGAATAGTCGACTCGTTTTCCCAGCAGGTTCTGACGGAACCGGCCTTGCTTGCCTTTGAGCATGTCGGACAGCGACTTCAGCGGCCGGTTACCCGGGCCAGTGACCGCACGACCACGACGGCCGTTGTCAAAGAGGGCGTCGACAGCTTCTTGCAACATCCGCTTTTCGTTGTTGACGATGATCTCGGGGGCGCCGAGGTCGAGAAGCCTCTTCAGCCTGTTGTTGCGATTGATCACACGGCGATAGAGATCGTTGAGATCGGAAGTGGCAAAACGGCCACCATCGAGCTGCACCATGGGACGCAGGTCGGGTGGGATCACCGGAACGGTCTCCAGGATCATGTCCTCGGGACGGTTGAGACCCTCCCAGAAGGGCTTAACTACCTTCATCCGCTGGGTGGCACGCTGGCGTTTCTGGGCTGATTTGGCGTCGAGGTTCTCGTTGAGGAGATCCATCTCGGCGTCGAGGTCGAGGTGAGTCAGTAGCTCCTTGACTGCCTCGGCACCCATACCGCCGGTGAAATAGTCGTCATAACGGAAATAGATTTCTCGCCACAGCTGCTCCGACTCGACCAGATCCTTCGGCTTGAAAGTCCGGAATGTGTCGAAGGCATCTTCCACCAACTGCACTTCGCGGCTGGCGCGCTCTTCGCGATCCTTGATCTCCCGCTCGACTTCTTTGCGTCGGGCGTTGATCTCCTGGCTTTTGGCGCCACCCTCCTGCATCCGCTCCAACTCATCCTCGAGAGCCTCGAGGCGAACTTCGTGCCACTCGGCAAATTCCGA
>JBGTGL010000083.1:0-9436 GCA_041746755.1 Acidimicrobiia bacterium
GCTCCACCAGTCGCATCACGGCAGTCGCCGTGATAATCTTTGTGATTGATGCGACTCGAAATCGGTGATCGTCTCTCATTGAAACACCGAGACCACGATGGGCGAGGCCCGCAGCATGCGAGAATGCCGGCGCGCCAGCAATCCATGCCGCCACGACCCCGCTGAACTCAAGACGAACAGCCCGGTCATCGAGCCAGGCGCTCACTGCTCCTATTTCCACTGCCACAAAGCATAGGGCCGTACTAACAAGCAGTCGAGCGTCCGGACACCGACCTCACGTCGGCCCGCCGCCAACAGTACTGAGCCCGATAAGCCACTGGATCGTTGTGACAAGCGGAGCTCAGTCGTGTCCGAACTGTGAACCTCCGGTACCGTGCCCTCATGGCTATCGAACCTGAATTCGACCGAAGCTCAACTAAACGGGCATGCGCTCGTCACGGTAGGTAGCTGGATCACAACCTGCTGACCTGAGGTTTTACGGACCGGGCCAAACGCGACGGGCAGCGAAATAGGTCGAGTTGGGGGAAACGTCATCGAGTTCGTGGCGCGGCAACAGCGAACTAGGACGTGTTGAGCTGGTGTCGTTGGCTCACGACTCCGCAGCGGCAACAGCGAACTAGGTCGCGTTGGGGTGAGGATGCCCCATTTGTGTTGTTCCTTGACTTTCACTCAGCGTGAAGATATCTTCATAAATTGTGAAAGTAAGTTCCAGGCTTCCGATCTTCAGATCTCCCGAACAGGAGAGACTCCTTAGTGAGCTTTTCGTCTTTGCCGACTCGCCGATTTCCTTAAGTGAGCTAGCAAGACGAACAGGCACCTCTGTGGGAGGCGCACACAAGGAGGTCGAGCGTCTCGAGGCCTCCGGCTTGGTTCGATCAACCACGGTGGGCAGGAACCGACTCATCGAAGTTGACCGCTCCTCACCGGTCTATCCCGAACTCCGAGGCCTCCTTCTAAAGTCGGCGGGTCCCGAGCCTTTACTCCGCATTGCACTGCAGGACATGGAGGGGATCAGCGAGGCGTTCATCTTTGGCTCGTGGGCCGATCCAACAGAACCCTCACCTGCTGACATCGACATCCTGGTGATCGGCCACCCCGACGTAGGCGCCCTCTACGACTCAGCCGCAACAGTGGAAGCTGAGATCGGCCGGCCAGTGAACATCACGGTTCGTTCTAGTTCCGAATGGAAGAAAGCCGACGGAGCGTTTGAAAGGTCGGTGCGGTCGGGGCCAAGGATCGACCTGATATGACGATCCTCACGGAACTGCTTGAAAAGGGCCTCATCGAAAGAGTCGAAGTCGACCAAAACGTGGCAGCCCAGTGGCTCGGAGATGCGGAGCGTCACCTAAAGGCGGCGGCGAAGATCGAGGGCATCGATCCGTCTGGGGCGTACGTGCTGGCCTACGACGCCGCCCGCAAGTCGATAGCGGCCGCTCTCTTGGTCACTGGTCACCGGGTTCTAAGTCGGCCGGGCGCTCATCAGGCCCTCGCCCAATTCGCCAACCATCTTGCCAGCCAGACCGGGGAGTCGGCGTTGAGTCGGTTCGATCGCCTTAGGCGCAACCGCAACCGATCAGAGTATGGCTCAAGGTCTTTCGGTCAGGCCGAGGTCGCAGAGGCAATCGAGACGGCAAAGGCGATACGCTCAGCGTGCGTTGGACTCTCCTAATCCGATCACCGAGAATGGTCGATGCGAGCAGCGAACTAGGGCGGGGTGAGTTCTTCCTGGGTTGAAGTTCGGATACGGTGTCGCGGCAAATGCCACGGAAGCATCAACATGCTGAACGAGGACGGTTCGTGGGCTGCTTCCGGTAGATTCTGTCGTAGTCTGCCGATACGCTTATACCGTGACTGAAACAAATGACTTGCGAGTAGAACCTGAGCTCAATCCGCGCGAGCTTGCATGGCTAGATGAGCGTCTCGATGAGTATCGAGAACTCCTCGAATACCTTCGTGATCATTGAAGAGGCCCGACCTTCACCTCGCCAATGCGCTTAATGCACGTTGTTCGAGCCTGGGACGAATGGTTCGACGAGCCAGACGAACCCGATCGCGTAGAGAACGCACTAGACGCTCGCCCGAGAGATTCGCGAGAAAAATTTCATCAACGGAGGCGAATTCTCGATCGGGCGATGGCGAGTAGGGCAGACCTCGTCTCGCGGCGGGATCGGGAAACGACGTTGAACGGGATCTGGTGGAGTTCTTCGTCGAACGCGCAGATGTATCAGGACACCCAGACCTCATTCTCCACGACCCTGGTGAAGATGTCACAGCCACTTCGTACTGTCGAGGAATGCCACGAATCAGCGATTTCTACGGAATCACCATCCTCATGTTCTTCGGTGATCACAACCCGCCACACTTTCACGCCCGATATGCCGGTCGCAGCGCCCGATTCGCCTTGGACGGGACCCTGCTGGCTGGATATTTGCCTCGGAGGGCTGCCCGCTTGACAAGGGATTGGGCAGAACTCCACGCAGCCGAACTCTCCGAATGTTGGGAACGGGCAATCAATCACAGGCCGCCCGGTAGAATTGAACCATTGCCCTAGGAGTAGTCATGGTCGACATAACAAACATCGAGATCCTGCAGGAGCGGGTCGTCCGACTTCGATTCTCGGACGGGTCCGAACGCGTGGTGGACCTTGCACCTTTACTATGGGGTCCAGTGTTCGAAGAGATCGCAAACGACGACGACCTCTTCGCCCAGGTGAGTGTCGACTCCGAGATCGGCACCATCGCCTGGCCCAACGGGGCAGACCTCGATCCGGATGTGCTCCATGGCGACCACGAGCCGGCCAACCCAGCACGCTCAAGTTCGTAGGCAGCACACACACCGTTAGTTTCGAACCTGGTGAATTGGTCACCGACGGAGAGTTTGGTGTCTCGTCCTCGTGCCCCGAGACGAACAAGATGTGATGAGCGACGCCCGGTAGAAGGCCACGATCGTGGGCCTTCTCTCACCATCCCTTCGCACCGATCTGGGCTACCCGCTGTTGGGATAGTCCGATGACACTTCCGATGTCGCGATAGGACATCCCGTAGGCTCGCAGCGCCTCGATCGCGTCTTCGATAGCCCGTCGACGTGACTGAGTCGCTTCTTCGTGGCGGCGTTTCGCCTTGTGAACCCGCTGGAGGGCCTGGGAGACCGTTTCATCGTCGACAGCGAATACCAAATCGCAAGCGTCGGAGTGATCGAGATTGTCCGCGGCGCTGATCGCTTTGGTGATGTTGGCGACCGCCGCTCTCACCGTTCGCCCGAAAGCCTGCACTTCGGTTCGGTTGACGGCCTCGATCGCCCATACGTCGTCTTTCCTTGACAGCAACACGCGGCAAGCGTCTGAACCATCCATATTCGGTGTTGGTTTGGCTGGCGCTGGTGGGTGTGTCTGGTCACCTGCTGAATACATGTCTGTATCGGTACCGAACCGCGCTAGCTGTGTCAATGGGGTTGACCAACCACTGCAACGGTCGCGTATAGCCCCGGAGTTCAGCCCAACACGACCTAGTTGCGAGTCAGGTCACGACGTCCTGACCAGGCACTTTGCAGGCCGCGTCAAACGCGACAGCGAACTAGGAGGTGTTGGTGTTGGCAAGCAGTTGGTTGCTGGGATTTAGCTGCCACCGGCGATTCGCTTCAAACAATTCTCAAACACGAGAACTCTGTGCTGCCCGTTCCTGAGCTTCTCCACAACGAGCCACAACCTCCTCGGACTGATGGACGGCTTCTCTGGTTCGCTATACGTACGAGTGTACGAAATCGCTAGGATCCGCTAACGTCCGGAGACAGACCTTGACTACCCATTTAGGAGGACCAAGTGCCCGACACTGCGCTGATAGCGTTGTCAATTGCCTCACGATCACACGGCGTTGCGCCGACACTTCCGTCAGCTCGCGGCTTCATACTGGCGATGGAAGATGCCAAGAAAAGGGACGACCTACCAGCTCCTATTGACTGGATCATCATCGATGATCACGGACTTGAGGGTCAGGCCAAGCTTTTGGCGGAGACCTTGGTAGCAGATGAGCGAATCATTGGAGTGGTGGGGCCCATGGGCTCCACGGAGGCCTTCGAAAACGCGCCAGTATTCAGTCAGGCCGGTTTGTTACAAGTGAGTCCGTGTGCCTCGCACCCGACGCTGACACAGAAAGGATACGACACCTTCTTTCGATTGGTTCCAAACGAGACTGTCCAAGGACGCGCCCTTGCTCTTCTAGCACGAGAGAACCTCGGGGCCGAGTCGGTCGCTATCGTGCACGACAACGACGCTTTCGGTACAACGGTCTCCGAAAACTTTGAGAACTCATTGGTTGGCATGGGCGGCAAGGTCCTGACGAGCCAGGCCTTCGAAGCTGACGACCAGGAGTTCTCTGAACTTGCCGATCGAGTCGCCGCTACCGAACCGGATATCGTCTTCTTTGCTGTACACGCCAGAGAAGGTGCCCTGGTTTCTTCTGCAATTCGTGAGAGAGGGGTCGCCGTACCCTTCCTGGGCACGGACGGCATGAAGACTGCCTTCTTCCTGGGAGGTGGTGACGCCGGGCACGACGCTTATCACACGCACTCAGGTGCCGATTTCCGGCGTCTGGAGACAGCGAAGGCATTTAGGGATGACTATGTGGAACGCTGGCCTGAGGACAGCACCTACAGCCCGGAAGGCTATGACAGTGCAATGCTCATAGTGGAGGCCCTTGCGAAGGCTGGAGAGGTATCGCGATCAAGTGTTGCCGAAGCGTTTCGATCTCTTGGGACCTATCAGGGGATCACAGGCGACATCTCTTTTGACGCCAACGGGGAACGACTCGATGCTCCGGTGAGCTGGTACCGGGTCGGTCGAATCGGCGGAGAGCGAGTAATGGAATACCAGGGAACGGTCGCCTGATTGGGCAGCCACCAGCGAATGCAGACAAATAGTGGAGATATATAACTGATGGCATCAAAGGAAATAACAACGTACGAGGTCACCGACCCAGATCATGGATACACGGCCCGGATCCCCGTCGGAGTTGCCAAGGGCATTACTGGCGGCCCCTGCCTGGCAGTCATCGGGGGTGTTCACGGAACGGAGTATGCAGCTCAGGAGGCGACGGTTGAATTCTGGAACGAGATCGACCCGGATGCATTGACGGGATCAGTTCGTGTCGTTCTCTGCGCTGACAATGCGGCGCTTGAAGGTCACAGCGCGTATGTAAACCCGATCGATGGAAAAAACCTGAACCGAGTCTGGCCAGGTGACGCCGAGGGGTCACTCACCCAACGGATTGCCCATACCATCACAGAAGAGGTGATCGCTCACTCGGATGCCGTAATTGACGTCCACGGCGGCGAATGGGACGAAGATATCGACTGCTTCATCATCACTCATGCGACTGGCGATTCCGAGTTGGACCAGAGAACGCTGGACCTGGCAATGTCTCTCGGCTTCACATACGTGGAAGTGACCCCGGCGGGTGGCGATGTGCTGGGGAAAGGAACAGGTTCTGGCGCGGCCGTCGCCGGAGGTCGTCCAGCTCTGACGCTCGAAGCCGGTGGTGTCGGAGCTCGCGACCGTCGCTACGTCGATGCCCATAAGTACGCCCTCCGCAACGCGCTATTTCACCTCGGTATTCAGGACGGCGACCCGATATTCTGGGACGGCAAACCGGTTCTGCTCGACCATGGGATTCTCATGAAGACTACGAAGGGTGGTCTCTACCAGCCAGCCGTCACGGTTGGACAATGGATCCTGGAGGGTGAAGTATTCTCCCGTGTCCTCGACTATGACGGGCAAGTCCTCGAGGAGCTTACGGCGCCAGAGTCCGGCACTGTACTCGACATGATTGTGGCCAGAGGCATCAAAGCTGGAGGATTCGGTGGCAAGATCGGCGTGATCTAGACCCGACGCTTTCCTAACAAGCATGTTTTGGGAGTCGACAGCAACCATCCCGCCAATCATGGCCAAACCCGCGATCGCAGCAGATTCGAGACTATGACTGAAATCGCTAACCACAATCAGAAGTCCCTGGCGGACCTTCCGTCACTGCGAGGCAGTGTGGCTGTCATAACAGGAGGCGCCAGCGACATAGCGCAGGCGGTTGCTCGCGATCTCATCGAGAACGAGGTCACGGTTGTCCTTGCAGACGTCGATAGCAATCGGATGGAGGCCTTCGCGTCTGAAGCGCGTCATCTAGGGGGACGCGCAATTCCGATCGACGTGGATCTTTCAGACTCCGATGCCTGCACTAACTTGATCGATCAGGTATGGGAGGGTGTTGGACCCATTCGGACCCTCGTCAATGCAGCGGCAATTACCCATAGGGGCCGAATCCATGAGATCCCGGCTGACGCGTGGGACCAGATCGTTGCAGTCAATCTTTCCGCTCCCTACCGAACGTGTCGAACAGCCATTGAGCACATGGTCGGTTTCAGCGGTGGCGTCCTCATCAATATCGCCTCAATTGCTGGCGTTCGAGGGCTACCCGGTAGCCCCATCTACGCCGCAACCAAGGGGGGTTTGGTCGCGTTGTCGCGGGCACTAGCTATCGACTACGCGATCGATGGGATCCGGGTCCACGCTGTCACGCCCCCGGCCGTAGATACCAGGGCACTTAGCGGCCTATTCGAGGGATCCAAGCCTCAAGAAGCGAAGGCTGCCTACGAGGAAACTCAGCCGGCGGGACGCATGTTGAAGATCGCCGAGGTAGCCGCGCTTATCGGTTACCTAATCGAGGGAAACGGTCCGATTTACTCGGCGGAGCCACTCGTCTTCTGACAGAGATTCGGAAAAGAAATGGTTCATCCAGTCGATTCTGGAATTACTGCGGCGGGAGCCGCGTAATGACAAGCCACTCGATGATTCTCACCTGACTCATCTTTCGATTCTAAGAACGGGGTCACCGTTCGGCACTCCTCGGTGGCTTTCCAACACCTAGGATTGAAACGGCAAGCCTCTGGTGGGTTCACAGGCGACGGTGGATCACCTTCGAGGGCTATGCGCTTACGTTCACGTTGTTCCCTCGGGTTTGGGAGAGGGATAGCCGAGAGGAGGGCTTGGCTGTAAGGGTGCATGGGTCGCTGAAAAAGTTCGTTCCTGTTTGCGGTCTCGACGATATTTCCCAGGTACATCACGGCCACCCGGTCAGACACATGCCGAACAACTGACAGATCGTGGGCGATAAACAAATAGGAAATGTCCAGTTGCTCTTTCAGGTCGCGGAGCAGATTGATGATCTGCGCTTGTATCGACACGTCAAGTGCAGAGACGGGCTCGTCCAGGATGAGAAGAGAGGGAGACAAGCACAGCGCTCGCGCGATCCCGATCCGTTGTCGTTGACCGCCCGAAAACTCGTGTGGAAAGCGTTCAAGATGCTCGGGAGACAAGCCGACCATCTCAAGCACGTCCAAAATTCGCTTGCGGGTCGCATCCCTCTCATACGAGCCGTGGATCTTGAACGGCTGAGACAAAATCGAATCGACGCGCATGCGAGGATTGAGGGTTGAGAAAGGATCTTGGAATACGATCTGGATCTCCTGTCGAATCCTCTTGAGTTCCGAACCCTTGCTGTTCGTAATATCCTCCCCGCGAAAGAGGATCTGTCCTGAAGTTGAGTCAATCAGTCTCAGGATCATCCGGGCAGTCGTCGACTTTCCACAACCGGACTCCCCGACGAGCCCGAGGCTCTCTCCCCGTCGAATGGCGAAGCTGACCCCGTTCACGGCGCTAACCGTGTCTACCTCCTTGCCAAATAGCATTCCTTTCTCGATCGCAAAGTTCTTGGATAGGTCCCGGACCTCAAGTAGAGGCGGTTCGGACAACAAAGATGGATCCGTCGACACTACGACCCGCCTCGCCTCGACTGGCGCCAGTCTTTGCGCGCCACAAAATGACACCTGGCCAGGTGATTCTCCGTGAGCACAACCAACTCTGGCTCAACCGACCGACAAATCTCCTCGATGTAAGGGCACCGTGGATGGAAACGACACCCGGTTGGGAGATTGTGAATCGACGCTGGTTGGCCGGCAATCTGGGAGAGACGAAGGTTGACATCTGCGTTGAGGCGTGGAGCCGAATCCATCAATCCCCAGGTATAGGGTCCAACAGGTCGGTCGAAGAGTTCTTCGATCGGTCCGCTCTCATGTATCTGTCCGGCATACATGACCATTACACGGTCCGCAACGCTGGCCACCACACCCAGATCATGCGTGATAAGCAATACCGCTGTGGAACGGGTATCGACGATCTCCTTCAGGAGGTCCAAGATCTGCGCCTGGATCGTCACGTCAAGAGCCGTCGTCGGTTCATCAGCAATCAGGATTCGCGGCTCCGTGATCATGGCCATGGCGATCATCGCTCGCTGTCGCATGCCTCCCGAGAACTGATGTGGGTAGTCGTCGACTCTCTGACGCGCATTGGGAATTCCGACACTTGATAGTGAATCGATTGCAGCGTCGATAGCGTCCGACTTCGAGACGTCAGAATGGGTTTGGAGGGCTTCGGCAATCTGACTCACGACCTTGAAAAGTGGGTTGAGGGCAGTCATCGGATCCTGAAAGATCATCGCGATTTCTTTTCCCCGGATTGAGCGGAGCTGTCGTTCCGAGAGGGATCTGAGGTCCTGCCCATCGAAAAGGATTGCCTCTGCGTCCACCTTTCCAGGGGAATCGACGAGTCCGAGGATTGATAGTGCCGTGACTGATTTTCCGGACCCGGACTCCCCCACAATCGAAAGTATCTCGTTCTCGTAGAGGTCGAAGGAGACACCATCGACAGCCGATGCATGCCCTCGGTCGGCGGCAAAACTGACGTTGAGGTCCCTGACCGACAGCAAGGCATGGTGTGGGCCAGACATTTCCTCCATCAGCTCAACCCGAGTAAAGCCGAGGCGTTGTGGAACATGGCTCGACCCGTTGCTTCCTCGCTCAACGGCAGTGCCTCAAAGAGCCGTCGAGCTTCGGCCAAGCTTCTTGACGGAAAACAGGATGAATACAAGATCCGATCCATCAAGAAGGTGTTTGCCGCATCAACATAATCCCGGGCTCCGGGCATTGATGGCGTATACATGTAGAACTCTGGCATTAGATACACGTTTGGGTATCTCATCGCTAATGCCACGGCGGCCGTCGTCCAAGGCCAACTACCGTGCCCGACTATCAGTTTTAGCCGAGGAAACTGCTCGACGATGTGCTGCAAATGAACCGGGTTTGAGAAATTGATGTCACGACCGATGTAGTGGCTCGCGGTGATGACGACGGGCACATTGAGGTTCTGGCACACGTCGTAAACAGGAAAGACCATCGGGTCGTCATCTTCGAGGGGCTCATCATTCCAGCCGGGAATAAGCGCCACACCCGACAGAGACTGCTCGCCTACCATGTGGTCCACCTGTTCGACTGCGTCGTGATCGGTCGGATCAACTCCGCCAAAACCCGAGAAACGGCCAGGGTGGAGGGCTACCAA
>JBGTGL010000084.1:0-4500 GCA_041746755.1 Acidimicrobiia bacterium
CCCTTGACTGCCAGTCCAATGCCCCCTTACCAACCCGTCACGTCCAGTCATCCCCAGTCACTGGATCTGATTCTCTACCAGGGTGTTTGATCCCATCTGGTCCCAACCCATCACGTCTGGTTTTCAGACTGATCGTGGACAAATAGTGGACACTTGCTCACGCAGCGAAAGAAGCGAGAGGCAACCGAATCAGCGGTGGCGCATACACGATCCGGTTCGTGTTCAAAAAGCCTCCGATGATTTTTGACAAGGTCCATACCGTCGATGAGATCGCTGACAAAGCTCGCACCCATACACCCGAGGGCCGTGACTCTTTGGTCATCTCCTACGGTGTGTAGGTCACCCCGTCGAGAACCTCGAATCGACCAGCACAAGGGTCACCCGCGCTGACGGTGAAGGTCAAAGCCCCGCTCTCGATGGACCACTTGTAGGTGCCTACTCCATCGCAAAGATTGCTACCTGAGAAGACAATTGTTCCACCAACGACCTTAATGTCACCATCGCCTTGATTGCCTCCCCTTGAGATCAGATACGTGGTCCCCTCAAGGGTCAATGTCACCAGGTCCCCGCCACCGAGATCGGCCCGCCAGGAGCCTTCCAACTCGGGAGGTGCGGGATCGGCCGGCGCTGTGGTTGAGGTAGAGGTTTGCTCCGTAGTTGTCGGTGCATCGGATGTGGTTGGTGCCTCGGACGTGGTCGGTGCCACTGTGGTGACCGTCGATGAGGCCGTCGACTCAGAAGTGTCCGGAATCGATGACCCGCATGCGGCTGCCACTAGAAGCAGAAACGACCAAAAGGTTCGGGTGTGTCTCATCGAGGAACGATAGCCGCAGGATGGACGGCGCTGCGACGACGTTCACCGCGGCTGCACCGCCTCGAGGAATCCTTATCGCTGGGGAAGTCTTGTTGTCAGCGGACTTAAGTGGAGCTGAGGGGATTTGAACCCCTGACCCCTTGACTGCCAGTCAAGTGCTCTGCCGACCTGAGCTACAGCCCCATTTGATTGGGAAACGCCATTTTATCGGCGATGCGGGCGCAACGCCGAATCAGCCCTCCGTCGATACTGATTCAGACCAGTCCAGCTTCGTGGCGTCGGCCCAGAGTCGCTCTAGACCGTAATACTCGCGTGGCTTTTCCTGGAAGAGATGGACAATGATGTCGCCGTAGTCGAGGAGGATCCATTCTGCCTCGGCTCTACCTTCGCTGCGGAGCGGCTTGATGTCGAGGTCCTCCCGGAGACGCTCTTCCACCGTCTCAGCCAGCGCCTGGACATGGGGGCGAGATGTGCCGGTGGCGATCACGAAAATGTCCGAGAGAACAAATTGTTTTTCAACATCGAGAAGTGCGATGTTTAAACCCTTCTTGGAGAAAATGGCATCGGCGGCCTTGTACCCAAGATCTCTACTGTTCTCTAAGACGATGACTCCGTTTCGGTCGTTTCCCGCACATTATCGCGGATCCGGGCTTTCGCATAGAGGAAACTTGAGATTGAGACCACGTCCCAGGCTAGACCTGAGTTGACGCTCTGACCCGACCGGGGTCGGCGAGCTTGGCCGCCACCGGCCCGACAACAGCCATCATTAGCACGTAAGTGGCTGCGAGCGCAGGAAGTTGTTCCGCCCCGGCGACACCCACACCGAGTCCGGCAATGATGATCGAGAACTCGCCCCGGGCGATCAAGGCAAGTCCAGCCCGGGTACGACCTGCAGGCCCAATCCCCCTTCTCCGCGCTGCCCACCATCCGACAAACAACTTGGTGCCGGCCGTTACCGCTCCCAGGGCGACGGCAACCCAGAAAACACGCGGAATGTCACGGGGATCGGTCGTTAGTCCGAAGAAGACGAAGAACACCGCCGCGAACAGGTCGCGGAGAGGCATGAGCAGCGATTCGGCTCGCTCCGCAGCCTTTCCTGACAAACTGATACCGACCAGGAAAGCTCCAACAGCAGCGGAGATGCTCAGGGATTGAGCAATTCCGGACACCACCAGGGCAAGGCCGAACACAGTCAAAAGACTTACCTCGTCAGAGGCATGGAAAACCAGCGCACCCAGACGGTCTCCCTGGCGATAGGTGATCGCGAGCGCGGCGATCAACACGCCGAGGGCTACCAGGATGCTGATCAAAGCCGCCGATGCGCGCCCACCAATCGCCATCGCACCAAGGATGGGGAGCAACACAGCCATTGCGAGATCCTCGAACACGAGGATGGAAAGCACCACCGGTGTTTCCCGGTTCGCGGTCCAACCAAGATCACCAAGAAGCTTGGCTACCACCCCGCTCGACGAGATATAGGTGACACCGCCAAGGAACGTCGCGGCTACCGGACCCCAACCCAACAATATGCCAGCCAGGAATCCCGGCGAGAAGTTCAGAGCGAGGTCAAGGAGTCCAGCCGGGGCAATCGTTCGCATACTGGTAACCAGCTCCCGTGCGGAGTATTCGAGTCCGAGCATGAGAAGGAGAAAGATGACACCGAGCTCTGCGCCAACCTCGAGGAAACCGCCTTCGGGCGTGACGATCGGGACCAAGCCTCCCTCGCCAAAAGCAAGACCGGCGACCAAATAGAGGGGAATGGGAGAGATCCCGAAACGTCCGGCAATCCGGCCCAGTATTCCCAGGGCGAGGACAACGGCTCCGAGCTCGACGAGGAGCCGGGCGCGATCGTCCATGGATTAACCCGAGGTCAGGATTTGTCCGACCGCTTCAATACCTTCAGGTGTTCCCACCACTACGAGGCTGTCTTCGGCCTCGATAACAAATTGTGGATCCGGAGCCGGGTGGGCATTTCCCTCCCGGATCACCGCAACGACAGAAACTCCGGTTCTGGTTCGGATGCGGGTGTCGCCGATGGTCCGGTTCACCCATGGTGAGTCTCCTGAGACGACCAACCAGTCGATGGCGAGACCCTCAATCTGTTGCGCCATGTCATCGAGACTCTCCACGATTGACGAGCCACCGAGAGCGTCGGCGAGGGCGTGACTCTCGTCGTCGGTCAGCCGGAGGCTCAGTATTACGGCATCGGGATCGGAGGGAGCGCAAACGAACAGTTCCCGTTTCCCGGTGTGGTGATGGACCACACCCACCCGGCGACCATCTTTAGAGATGAAGTCGACACGCTGGCCCACCCCTGGAAGAGCGGTCTCTGTTAGTTCGGCCAAAAATGCTCCTGACTAGTTGGGCCATTGTACGGGATGGAGGGTGATTCGCCAGAGCTCAGCTTGTGAGGTAAAGACCGTTGGTCATGATGTACTCGTGAACCTGTTCGGGAACCAGATAACGAAATGGGCGGCCCTCCTTGGCCATTTCCCGGATCATCGTGCTGCTCACGTCCAAAGCCGCCATTTCGAGCAGTTCTGCTCCAGGTAGCTTCGATACCGCGACCGAGGCATCACTGCCGGGACGTGGCAATACCAAGAAATTCGCCCGCTCAACCACCGACTTAGCTCGATGCCAGGTGTCGACTCCGCTTGCGGCATCCGCACCGAGAATAAGCAACAAATCCTCGTCTTCGGGGAATGACTCCAATGTATCGATGGTGTAAGTGGGTCCATCACGCTCGACCTCTCGAGTGTCGATCTGAAACTCCGGAACGTCTTCAACGCCGCCGACCGCCAGGGCCACCATTGCAGTCCGGTGGTTTGCCCCGGTGACCACACGGTCGTTCTTTTGCCAGGGCTCACCCGCCGGAATAAACAGCACTCTGTCGAGACGACCGGCGACGAGCGCGGTCTCGGCGGCGTGAAGGTGGGCGATGTGAATCGGGTCGAAGGTTCCGCCAAGAATTCCGGTTCGCACGGCTCCGAGGATAGGGCTGTGGCGGTGTCACCAGGCGGAGCGCCCGGGAAATCTCGGTTCTCCGACAACCCATCTGTTGGAGGGGGTCCACATAACTGCCGCCAATGCGCGTCGAGAGGTGAACCGACGGAGCCCCATGAGCTCGACCAGAGGTACCCAAAGCGGAACCGAGCAGCACCCGGCTACCCCGGGCGACGAGAATGCCACTCAGGTACGAAACCGATACCTTGAATCCCGGGACGGGTTCAATGGTGATTGACTGCATTCCGGCGACCGAGCCGGCAAACGTGACCACACCTGTTGCCGGTGCCCCCACCACCGACCCCGGCCGCGAGGCAAAATCCACCCCCCAATGGCCCGCATACTGGCCGACAGGGGCGTAGCCGGCGACTACAGGCCCATCCACAGGTGCCACAATGCAAATAGCTGAAACTAAAAGGAAACTGAGCAATCCAACCACCCCTCGATTTACACCCTACGGGTAGGAACAGTTGCTGAACAGGGGTCTGTTACTAAGTTGAGATTGGAAAGGAATTCATGACAATTCGCATAGGCCTGATGGGATTCGGACGAATCGGGCGCAACGTCTTTCGGCTGGTTCACAATCGCGACGACCTCGAGGTCGTCGCCATCAGTGACATCGCCGATCCGAAGGCACTTACTTATCACTTGAAATACGACTCGAGGTATGGGCGATTTCCCAT
>JBGTGL010000085.1:0-30952 GCA_041746755.1 Acidimicrobiia bacterium
ACCTTCTCCGCTTTTTCGCTGGACGTCGTGACCCTATGGGAAAACGGGTCCGCTTTCCATGCAATTGCCGTGGTTACGGTTTCGGTCGTAGCCGGTCTGGCCGCGGCACTTTCCGGTTTGGCCCTCGGCCGAGTTTGAGGCCACCACAAGAACTACCCGAAGCAATGCGAACTGGTTACCATTTCTGACGCATGGCAGTTGAGAAACCAATTCTGCGCGCCTTGCTGGTTGTCCTGGCCGTATTCGTCGTTGCCGGACTTTTCCCCCAAACCACGCAAGCTGTCACCAAAAAACAGGTTGAGCAGGCCTGTGCCAATTCACGCGCGCAACTCGACGAGTATCGCGAGGCCCAGGCAGAGTTCGAAGCCTCCGCCCGGGCATACGAAGCCGCCCTCAGCGACGTGGCCCGGATCGAGGCCAAGCAGGCCCGAATCGAGGGTTCAGTGGACGGGCACGCCGAAGAGTTGGACGACATCCAATCGCAACTCGAGGAGCAAGCGGTCGAGCTCTACATGCGGGGCGGATTTTCCAACCCGGGCATCATTCTTTCTGCTTCCTCAGTTGATGAATTCATGACGACCTCGGAATTTCTGACCTCAGCCGCGATCGGCGGCCAGTCGTCGATCAGCAATCTTCTTGCCCTCAAAGGGGAACTCGACACATTCCAGGTCGACCTAGACGCCACAAGAACTGAGCTGAAGGACGCCGAGGCGGTTGCTCTCGATGTGCGCAACGATCAGGAGTCCTCGGCGGCCCGGGAACAAGCTGCCTACGCCAAACTCTCCGGAGACTGCAAGGCCCTCCAGAGCAAGTATGAGAAAGAGCAGGCGGAGATCGCCGCCCGCGCCAAACAAAGAGCGTCTGGTTCGGTCCAGGTGGGTTCATTTATTTGTCCCTTCACGCGGGGGCGGACTTCGTTTATCGACTCCTGGGGCGCCCCCCGCTCAGGAGGCCGAGCCCATAAGGGCACCGATTTGTTTGCCGCCTTTGGAGAGCCGATGTATGCAGTGGCAGCTGGCACGGTGCGAGTATCCAATAGTGGCCTCGGCGGAAGGACGATCTGGCTCAACGCCAGCAACGGCCACTCCTACTACTACGCCCACCTCTCCGATTGGAACGTCGCCAGTGGAGCCTCAGTCAGTCAAGGCCAAACCATCGGGTTCAACGGGGATTCGGGGAATGCCAAGGGAACCAGCCCACATCTCCACTTCGAGATCCATCCCAACGGGGGCGGTGCGGTTAATCCGTATCCAACGCTCGCCGGAGCTTGCAAGTAACCTACATCCCGTGAGTGACAGTCGCCGAAGAATTGACCGGGCCCTCGACCCCGATTTCGTTACCGATCTCGATTCGATCGAGTTAGTCGAGCTGAGGGATCGCCGCGATACCGCCGAGGACGTCGAGAGCATGGTCTCGTATTACCGACGTCTGATCCACGGTCGGATGGACCTCCTCGACTTTGAGCTGACCAGACGTTCGGGGGCGGAGCAACGCACTCTCCTCGAGGCCCTACCGGAGATTCTGGCGCGGGGAATGGTCCTGGGGAATGAACCCACCCTGAAATATATCGAGGTGATGCCACCCCTCCCTGAATCGACCGGGCGTCGACTCATCGACAAGATCATGGATGACGGAATCCTGGCCCAGCTTCCCGATCTCAGCGAGGACGAAATCGCCGAAGCACTCAGGGATCTGCGTGACTTTGAGCGGCAGCTATCGGCTCAGCGCAAACAGCTTCATATCGTGATCGATCGCCTCCAGGAGGAGATTGTCGGGCGATATCGCACCGAGCATGGCTCGCCGACTCCGGCGGGCTAATTCCTTTGCTCGCAGTTCAGATCCGATCCGGTCTGGTTGAGACCACCCACGAGGGAGCGTTCGCTGCCGTCAATTCTGCACGGGAATTGGTTGCCCATTCGGGAGACATCGACCTTCCCTTCTTTCTCCGATCGTCCGCTAAACCTTTCCAAGCATTCGTTGCCCAGGAGTTCGGCGCTGGGCTCGCCCCGGTTGAGTTGGCCCTGGCATGCGCGTCACATGACGGTTTTCCAGCACACGTGGCCATCGTCGATGCGATGTTGGCCAAGGCCGGGCTCGATGAAAGTCACTTGCAGTGCCCGCCCTTGTGGCCGCTGTCGCTCAAGGCAAGGGACCTTCTGGTGGGTAGAGGAGCAACTGCCCCGCGTCGGATCTGGCACGATTGCTCCGGAAAGCACGCCGGATGGTTGCGGGCCTGCGTGGCCGCAGGTTTGCCTACCGATAGCTATTTGAATCCCGACCACCCGATACAGGTCCGGGTCGCCGCGCTGGTGAGTGAGTTGGGGGATTACCCGGTTGAGCCCCGGGGCATCGACGGCTGTGGCGCTCCCGTCCTCCGAACCACGGTTAGGGCGATGGCGCGGATGTATGCAGCCCTGGCCGTCGACGACCGGTTCCAAGACGTCTTTTCGGCAATGCACCGATACCCGGCGCTGGTGTCGGGAGTTGGTAACGGCGACGCAGCCGTTGCCACCGCGTTGGACGGAGCCGCGAAGCGTGGTGCGCTTGGTTGTATCGGGGTGGGCATTCGAAACCAATTGGGCGTCGCCACCAAGTCGTTCGATGGGAATGACAGGGTCGCCGCACTGGCGGCCGCGTCAGGGTTGGATCAGGTGCTTAATTTGTCGGAGACGGTATCCCACTCATTGGCGGTAGCGTCGTCTGTCACGGTTTTTGGTGGTGGCGAGGAAGTAGGGGCTCTTGAATCGCGCCTCGAATTGTCCCCTCTGTGAAAGACGTTTGGGCCCAAATCGACGAGCGAGCTCAACCGGTCGATCCACACGTTGGGCCATTTCCCAACAGAGCTTTTCTCCAATCATGGTGGGAGCATTTGGGCTCTGGCAAGCCGCTGGTTGCGGGAAACGCCACCAGTTTCCTTCTTTTGGTCGAACAGTCCGGCGTGGTGACTTGTGCAGGCGACGCCGACGTAACCGACTATCACAGTGTTCGCGGTCCGGACTTCGAAGCGGTGGCGGCTTCGCTCATCGAGCTTCGTGGCCAGCACCAATCTGTCGTTTTGGATTCGCTGCCTGAGGGTTCGGCGTACGGCCTGATGGCAGCCTTGGGTCAACTCGGAGCGGAGCGGGAAATGGTGAGTCACCTCCCCGGTACCGCGGTGGTCGAGGTGGGAGCTGACTATCTGCTTGGACTGCCCAAGAAGCAGCGTCACGAACTGAGGCGGAAACGTCGTCGCTATGAGGAAGCAGTCGGTGAGGTGTCACTTGGGTTCTCGACCGGAGCCGAGGCACTCGCCAGGTTTGTAACCCTGCATCGAGCGGCTGCCGGTGAGAAAGGGAGCTTCTTCGACGCCGGTCGGGAAGGGTTTTTTGGCTCTTTGGCGGCCTCGCCCGGGTGGGAGTTTGGTGAACTGGCTGTGGGGCCCACGGTCATCGCCTCGTTGTTTGGATACCGCTCGAACGATTCGTATTACCTGTACAACTCAGCCTTTGATCCGAAATTTCGGGAAGTGTCACCGGGCATCGTGGCGTTGCATCAACTTATCGAGCATCTAGTGGCCTCCGGGTGTCGTCACGTCGACCTTCTCAAGGGCGATGAGACTTACAAATTCAGAATGGGCGCAGTCGACCGTCGCCTCTACGCGATTCGGATCGTGTGATGCGCCGGGTCGCCTTTGTTTCGGTGCATACCTGTCCCTTACTTCAGCCGGGCCGTGGTTGGGCCGGGGGAATGAATGTCTATATCGACGAATTGGCTCGAGCGCTGGCTCGGGAAGGAGTCCGTGTCGACGTATACACGAGACGCCACAGCCGTGATGTGCCCGAGACCATCACGGTGGAGAAAGGATTCCTTCTTCACCATGTCGACGCGGGGCCCGCCCGAGAGATGTCTCCGGAGCGGACGATGCGCTTCCTAGGGGTCTTCACCGACGGAGTTCTCGACCGAATGCGACACGCTCCCGATGTGTCTCTCGTCCACTCCCACTACTGGTTGTCGGGGTGGGCCGGGCTGCGGATCAAGAACGCAACCGGGCTTCCATCGGTAAACAGCTTCCACACATTGGGCCGGGTCAAAGATCTCAATCGGGCTCGAGGGGCCAGTCAATCGAGTCGCTACCGGTTGGCCACCGAACAAGAGGTAATCGACGCTTCCGATCGGATCGTCGTCTCGACAGAGTCTGAAAAGCGGGACTTGATCTCGCACTATGGAGCCAGGTCGAGCGATATCTGCGTTGCTCTCCCCGGTGTGAATCACGACCTTTTCACCCCCGGCATCCAATCCGCAGCCCGCATTCGGCTCGGGTGGCCAGACGTCCCCACCGTTCTCTTCGTGGGGAGAATTCAATCTCTCAAGGGTCCTGATGTCGCCCTCGATGCCTTCGTCGGGGTTACGGACCAGATCCCTGAGGCCCGAATGCTTGTAGTAGGCGCTCCCTCCGGGGAGGATGGTGAAGCTGTGTACGAAGACCTGCAGGACCGTGTCAAAGCCCTCGACCTCAGCGATCGCGTCACTTTTGCTGATCCGGTTCCGCACCGGGAGATGCCGGACGTATATCGCGGTTCGGATGTGGTTCTGGTTCCGTCGCGCTCGGAGTCTTTCGGGCTCGTAGCTGCCGAGGCCCAAGCCTCTGGAGTTCCGGTCGTCGCCGCCGACGTCGGTGGATTGTCGTCTGTGTTAGGCGACCCGGGAGGGGGTGTCCTCGTAGATAGTTGGGATCGAGAAGAGTGGAGCGAAACCTTGTTCCAGGTGCTCACCGATCGGCAACTGGCCGGGGGAATGGCTTTGAGAGGCCCTCTGGGAGCTGAGCGATTCTCCTGGGAATCTGCGGTGGAGCGAATCATCGAAATCTACGACGGGGTCGCGTGAGACAAACTCTCGAGTCGTGTATCGAGGCCTGGTTGACGGACCCCGAGTCCTCGGTCGAGTACGCAGAAGAGTTGGATGGACGTTGGGCGGTACGGATGCGCCAGGAGACCCGGGACGCCACGACCGTCTGGTTCGAAGTCGGACAGCGCAGCCTTCGTTTTGAGGCATACCTCATGCCGTTGCCCGATGAGTCCGGTCCCGCCTTCTTACAGGCCTTGCGACGAAACTCAGGAGTTTGGCGCGCCTTCTTCGCGGTCGATGCCGAGAACGGATTAGTGCTGAGAGGACGTTTGCCCGAGGAGCGAGTCACCCCCGGGGAACTCGATCTGGTCCTCGGTGAGATCTATGACCTGGTTGAAGTGTCCTTCCGGCCATTGCTCCGCGCCGCGTATCCGGAACGCGAAAAATCGGATTAGAAACTTGTGAACACACCGATGTGGACAAATCCTGTGGAAAAACCCGAATTCTGTGGGAAACCCGCTGACGAGCGTGGTTCGCTGTCGTCTACTCGATAGTTAACAGCATTTGAGTGAATTTAACATTCCAACGAAGCCTCTTGATCACGACCCAAGATACCCCTAGATTCGGGAGATAACGCCCGAGAGGCAATTCAGTGACAGATCCGTTCGGGGAAGTGCGGAAATCAATCTGAAGGGTCACTCGGGCGTTCCTAGTTCTGCTTACTCGCTTCCGGGGAAGGTGGCTCCGCCGAGGAACGAGGCGGAGACGGATAGGGGCGGCACTCACCAACTCAAGCTCTACGCGCGAGCTTTCACACCCCGTCGTACCTCCGGAGGAGGAGTAAGAGATTCTTGTTCCTTACCCGCTTGCGGGGAAGGTGGCTCCGCCGAGGAACGAGGCGGAGACGGATGGGGGCGGCACTCACCAACTCAAGCTCTACGCGCGGGCTTTCACACCCCCTCCGCCTCGACCCAAAGCGGTCTCGCCGCCGGGGAACGAGGCGGAGACCGATGGGGGCGGTTCTCCCCAATTGAACCTTTGGTCGTTAGGGGCGGTCGGCCATCAGTCGTGGCACATTTGCCAGAAGCGATTCGCCTGGATGCAATCGACTCCTGGAGTTACTTCCTTGTCCGGTCCCACGATCAGTGTGGTGGTTGTGGTCGGCGGCAAAGTGGTTGTGGTCGGCGCCGGGGGTTTGGTCGTCTTCGGTGACGATGACTTGACCGTGGTCGGGGACGATCCGCCTCCCGATCCGCCTCCCGATCCGCCTCCTGACCCGTAATTGACGAATACGACCGTGACGTAGATGTAGCCGTCCTTGGTGACAGCGCCGACACCGGCGGTGTCATAACCGCCGAGGATGTTGGCTTTATGCCCTGACGAATTCATGAAAGCAGTGTGCAAGCCGTCCACCGAAGGACCGCGTCCAACATTCTCGCCGATCTTGCTCCAGCCAGAACCGGCGGCAGAGCGGAGTTGGGAGCTGGTCGAGTGGTAGATCTTGCCGGCGTCGGCCATCTTGCCGCTGTGGCCCCGGGCGTAACCAGACAAACTTCCTGACATCTTGAGTGGCCCCAGCCCTGCTGAAGCCCGCGAAGCGTTGATTTTGGAGAGGAACTGGGACTCCATTCCAGAGTCGGCACCTGCCGATACCGCCAAACCCATAAGGGTTAGGGCCACCGTGAGCAGAAGCGCCAGCCAACGCTTGTTGATTCGCATAATGCGGATATCGGCAAATCCGCAGAATTTCTTTAGCTACTAAGCGTGGCAGCCCGTCACTTAGAATCCGAACATCACGTCGCGCAGCGAGAGCAGCTGGATTTCCATCGAATTGGGTTCGAGCCTCATCGAGCCAAGGCGGAGTCCCCTCATGCCGTCACCAACCGCGGTTGCCACCCGGAGACCCTCGTTGTCGAAATCGAGGAGCCCGATGCCGAGACATCCGCCGGTTTCGTTTTGGACGCCGACGACCACATCCTGGAGGCGGTCGAGATTGAGACCGACCGGAAGTGTCGGTGCGAAGACGGTGGGACGTACTTTCCAACGCTCCAGGGGGGCTGTCAATGAACGGCGAAATGCGTCTTGACGACGGGCCGCTCGCTCGTCGGGAGAGACCGGCATGACGTTTGGGTCACTTGGTGCGACGGTTACGTCGACTCCGAGGAATCGGCGCAGCATGCCGACGATCGGCTCCATCTCTCCGCCGCGCTGGAGGACAACCACTTTGTCGGGCCGTACCAATTCGGTCTTGTGATACTTGAGGCTCTCACCAGCCACGCCAGAGGCGACTGCAGTCGTGTCGACAATTACCAGGTCGGCGTGCTGTTTGGCCAGGTCGACCATCGCAGCGGTCGCCACCACCTGCTGGAGGACCAAGCGGGTCGGGGTGATTGTTCCCACAAAATGTAAGAAATCGGGCGAGGCAATCTCGTTGAGGTCGTCGAGTGTTCTGAGAATCTTCAAACCGACACATGCCGGTGGGCCGACCGTTGTGTTGCCTACGTCAGCGTCGACAAAAGCGACCGTCCTTCCCTCGGCGAGAGCCATTCGCGCGGCGAGCAATCCCAGAGTGGTCTTGCCGGTGTCGACCCCACCCAAGAGCATGGCCACGTCGGTGCGGGAAACTTCGCGGGCGAGTTCCTCGTATGTCTGATCGGCCATGTCTGCAATATAGGGCGCTGAATGGAGAGCAACTGAATGCGGTCGATCTGAACGACGCAACCGTCATCCGTTGTTACCGTCCCCAGCATGTCGCTACCAATCAGCTTTCTCTCCGATTTTGGACATCGAGACGAATTCGTAGGCGTCGTCCACGGTGTCATTGGAAAACTGGCTCCCGAGTCGCGGGTTATCGACGTCAGCCACGAAGTGCCACGTGGTGACATCATGGCTGGCGCTTTGGCAATGACCCGGGCCATCCAGTATTTGCCCGATGGTGTCGCATTGATGGTCGTTGACCCTGGTGTTGGCTCGACCAGGAAAGCCCTTGCTCTTGAAACATCGTGGGGATACTTCGTCGGTCCAGACAACGGTCTGATGTCGCCCGCTGTGACGCTGATCGGCGGCGCCACCAGGATCGTTTCGATCGAGAACCCGGAGGCGATGATCCCGTCACCCGGGTCGACATTTCATGGCCGTGACGTGTTTGCCCCTGCCGCCGCCTTGCTCGCGTCGGGGGAGGCGACCCTCGATCAATTGGGTCCGGACGTGAACGGAAACGATTTGACCCCACTCCTGCTCCCGCTCACAGAAACCAAGGACGGCATCGTCCGTGGCAAGTGTTGGTGGGTGGATGCATTTGGGAATGTCGAAACCAATGTCGGTCCTGACGATCTCGTCGCGGTAGGCGCCAGTCCGGGGAACCACGTCACCGTTCAAATCGGAGCCACCTCGCACATCCTTCCCTGGACCAACTCTTTCAGTGATGTCGGTGAGGGTGAGGCCTTGATCCACGTCGATTCAGCGGGGCTGATCGCCGTGGCCGTGAACGGTGCTTCAGCTGCGGAGAAGTTTCGCTTGCACGACGGTGTGTCAGTTTCCTTTGCGGCGGGCTGACTTCAGTTACGCCTGGAGGATGGCAAAAAGCTGGATGATCCCGGCGACAGCGATGATGACGAGAAGGATGACGATGACTATGGCGGTTGCAGGTCGCAGAGGGGTCTCCCAGATGTTTCCCGGTGAGAGTACCGCTCCGGTAAAACCTGGCTCAAACTTGTTGGAGCCCCCGACGAATCGAGGGCTCCAACTACATGAGGAGAGGGTCGTACCGTTGGGGCGGGCTGGGAGGCTATCCAATCACACCTAGGACGAACGTGCCCTTTGGTATGAGGGGAACGACCACCCTCCTATGCATGCCTGATAGATATCGACCGCGGAGAGTGGTTACTTGAGCCGGTTTGTAGTGAAATTTTTGACCCGCCCCGGGTGTCATCTCTGCGACGAGGCCCGACCGGTGGTGTTGGCTGCGGTGGCCCGGGTTGGAGGAATGGTCACCGAGATAGATATCGACTCGGATGACTTTCTCCTCGGAGAGTTCGGGATGCGGATCCCCGTGGTGATCAGCCCGGACGGTTCGGTAATAGCGGAGGGGGCTATCAATGACCGGGTCAACGCACGAAATCTCCAAAAGGCTTTGAAGAGAATCGGTTGACTATTAGTTGACGGTGAAATTAGACGGGTGTGCGGTTAAGGGTTGTTGGCCCGTCACCGCACACCGCCATCAATCGGAGAAGTCCGAAGAGGGACTACTTATCGATGATGGTGACGTCCTTGCCACTCTTTTCGACCGCGGCATTGCTGTCAGCGGTCATCATCAAGCTAAGGACGACGCCGACAACACCGACGACCATCAAAATCAGGCCGATCGTGTTGATATTGAAACCTTCGGCTTCGACACTTACTGCCCAGTAGAGGATCGCACCGAGCGCGACCAGAAAAAGACTTCCGCCAATACCGGTATTTCTCATTTGATCTCCTTTGATCAGGTGATCGCATTTACCCGACGGAAGTACGCCGCAAACCTGTTTGCGTATTCTGGGTCAGCAGGGGCCACCGAACTCTCAGGCTACGGCGCGACAGTGGTGGTGGTGGTTTCCGTTTCGCCCTCAGCCGGTGCTTCTCCATCGACCGGGGTACCGCCTTCGGTCCCTTCCCCTTCTTCCGGAGTCTCCTCCGCCAACCCGCAGTCGGCGAGAACGGTCTCCTGGTCACCGCCGCCGAAACGGACCCGCTCAAAAGCCGTAACTGCCGCGATCTGTTCCGTCGACAATTGGGCGCTGAAGCCCGGCATCCCCTGGGTGACCGGCTTGCCGGTATCCCCGTAGGTGTTGCGGCCGGCAGCCTTGAACCCGGCGCTTCCCAGGGCTATCCACTCGTCCTGGTCGGCACAGGAGCCAAATGTGGTCAAGACACCGTTGAGGGCAGGTCCCACGCCACCTCCACCACCGGCCCCATGGCAGCTGGAGCAGTTCACCGCGGAAACTTCCTGGCCTTCGTAGATCGATTGTCCCAGGGCGATGAAGTCCGTTGCTCCGCCTCCCGTGCTGGAACCTTCGAACGGAGTGCCGTCACAATTGACCACTGCCCCGGTGATGACATCCGTGCTCAACTCCGTTGCCGAACCGCACTCGCCGGTCGCGGCACCGCCCAAGGCAAAGAGGGCAACGATCGGAATCAGGAAGAACAATGCCGCCAACCATTTGGGCACGGTGAAATTGGTTCGCTCCTTGATTCCAGTAGTCGGGACAGTGACAACCACCGGGAGGTTGGCTGCTTCAGCCATCGTCACTTCAGCCGGTGTCGCAGTTCGTGTTACGGCCCCGACTGGAGTTGGGACTTCGTTGTCGGTTCGGGGCGAAGGTATCTCGATCTTTACCTCCGGTGCGGTGACGTCTTCATCCGCTTCGGCCACAGGCTCAGATTCGGTGGTCGTTTCGCTCGGCTGGGTTGCGGCAGGCGCTGATCCGCCACTCGCCCACGCAGCCAGGATCTCTTCTACCGAGGACCCGGTCTCCTGGGCGCGGGCCTCTGCTGACCGTTGCGCCAGCGTCTCGGGAATTCCCAGAGCGGCGGCCGCCTCCGCAAGATCACTCATTACCCACCTCCCGGTGGGGCCGACTGGAGAAGATAAGCGACCAGTTGGTCCATGGCGTCACCAGAGAGATTCGCCACCGAGTGTCCTGCCCCGCCGCGTATTATTGATTCCATCTGGGCCCCCGACATGCGATTACCGATATTGGACAGATCGGGGCCGAATCGTCGGGCCCCGAGTACCTGATTGGTATCACTGAGGGTCACCGGACCGATCCCGACATCGGCAATCACCGGTCGGACCATCTGGGTGTGGCAGCCGCCGCAGCCGAGGTCTCCGTAAAGGTCGCGGCCCTCCAGGCCGGCTTCAGAAAGGACAACGGCGCTCGAGCGTGCTCCCGGTTCGTCGACCGGAATCGATGGCCCCACCAGACCGAGGAGCAGGATGGCAACGAATAGGGCGACAGCGCCGGCGATAATCGCCATTGGATTGTCGTGCGCACCTACCAGAACCGGTGGTTCACCGCTGGCGACCTCGACATCCGTCGTTTCCGCCACCGGAACTTGGGGTTGGGTCGGAATCGGGTCGGCGACAGGCGCGGGTTCGGGCTCGGAAGGGGCCGGTGCTTCAGTGGAATCCTCTTCTACCGGCGGCGGAGTTGTAGTCGCCACAGGACCCCCACCTCCCCAGGCACCGAGGACCTCTTCGGTCGTGGTGCCAGCGGCGGCGGCTCGTGCGGCCGCCGACCGCGAGACCAGATCGGCTGGAAGGCCCAGGGCTTGGGCAACGGAGTCGAGATCACTCACTGGCGGCTCCCCGGCTGACCAAAACCTCTTGCGGAACAGACTTGCCCGTGGTCACGGTACCGAACACCACCCCGGCGTACGCCAATTGCCCGATGAGCGAAACCACACCAAATCCAACAGCAACCAGCACCAGGGTTCCAACCGTGGTCCCGGATGCCTCAGCCCAGCCCTCCCCAACGCTGACAAAGGCCGCCCCGTTGGAACCAGCGATCCACGAGTATCCCGAGTAGATCCCGGCGGTGACCAGAGAGATCAGCACGCCGCCTCCGCCGACAACGGTCATCACGTTGAACCGCCGGACCAGGCGCTGGTCCGGGATTTCTCGCCCGACAAGGCGACCGACCGCAGCAAAAACCGTGCCTGCAGCAAGCATGGGCGCCACCCCGAGCAGCGCCGCGTACTCGATGCCTTCCCAGAAGCTGGTTAGCGAAACCGCCGATGCCACCGATGGAAAGGATCCGAACGCTGCCAGGCTGGCGACCACCACGGCGAAGTAGCTACCGATAACGCCCGAGAGCACCCCCGGGTAGTTGCTGATGTCCTCCCAGGAGTTCTCCAACGTCAACGAATAGTTGGCGGCATTCGCAATCGCACCAATGGGTAGAGCGAGCCCGAGGGCGGCGGCTACACCGTCCAACCAATCCGGCCCGGGGCCGAAGGTGAACTGTGCCGCACCCCACCACGCCGCGGCAAAGGCGAGTGACCAGAATCCAGCGACTGCCAACTGGCGATTTGCCAGCGGGACATCGACCTCTTTCACCAGGCTGTAATAGAACAGGCCCATTCCTACGGTCAAGATCCAGAGGTTGACCATTCCCGCGGTGAGGAATCCACCCCCGAAGGCGTCGGAGAGGGGATTGGCGAAGGGCAATGTCGCCAGGGTCGAGGTCCAAAAGAGAAGCGGGAGCCAGATAACGCCGCCGATCACGAACCAGAGTGTGACAAAGCTTCGCTTCTCCACCCGATTGGCCAGAGTGGCGAAGACGACCACCGCTGGAATCCCGACTATGAGCGAAATCGGAATGTCGAGCCACCATGGTATTCCGAAGGGCTGGATGCCATCTCCAAATCCGAGGGCGACAGCGAGAATTCCCAGTCCGGCCAGACCAGCTATGGAAAGAAGACCGACCTTGGCCAAGCCCAGGCGCGCCAGTCTGGCGCCGGTCAATCGGGGGAGGACGTAATAGACCCCACCGGTCAGCGTGATGACGGCGAACCCGAGGATGAGGGCGGTGTTCGCCATCAATTCCAGTCGCCCGAACGAGACAGGTGATTGTTCGGGAAAACGCAAAGATAAGAGGCTGAAGAGAGCCAGGATCCCGCCCAGCACCAGATACGCTGCTCCAATGAGGAAATGGGAGACGGCAACTTGGTCTTCTTCGGCACCGCCGCCGAGAAGTGCTCGGATGTCGGATGATCGGCTTGTCGCCACTCTCAGTCCTCGTCTACAAAAACGGTCGGGCGGGAGCTTACCCAGTTCCTGTGGCCGTTCATCATTTGTCGACGACTTTCCCAAAATGGCTGCGCTCAGTTCCAACTCGCGACCCGTGGTGTGGTAGAAACCATGGAACAACGGATGAACGCGCCCGAAACTCCTGAACCATGTACCGATTAGCAGAACTAAGCGACGGCCGCCGGAAGAGCATCGGATGGGCGATGCTTGGATTCGGGACCATTCTTCTTGCTGTAGCCGTGTGGTGGATTCACTTCTCTAGCTTTCCGATAAACGAGATGGTTGACGGTGTCGAACAACCGGTTGTTCTCAGCTCGTTCAATTGGGTGCCGCGAGGATGGATCTGGAAGGGTTTGGGGTATCTAGCCGCGTTCGGCGCCAGTCAGATGATGCTCGCTGGGGCCGCGTTCGTATTCCTTCTCAACCAGAAACTCACATGGGCCCGCGCTCTTTTCGGAGCCTTTCTCGCCTGGATCGAATTGGTGCTCCTGTTTGGGATAGTCCCCTCTGAGTGGCTCAACCTGGCCCAGACCGATCTCGACTGGTCGACGCAACGGATCGCCTTCACCATTCCCCCTTGGGTGGTTTTGGGTAATCAACTCGACATCAGCTGGGCCGTTTTCAAAGACACGATCTCCACCGTCTGGCATCTGGTGATGATTCCGGCGGTCGCAATCTTCGCCCTCGAGGTTCAGAGGATGTACGACGGCCGACCGGCATCAGCCGAGAAGCCGGAAAAGAAATCGCCTTACGGGCGGCCCCTGGTCAAGGGTGACCTCTGATGCCGAAAGGTGTGGTCGATGAGACACCGCCGTTCCGGGATGACTACCAACTGGCTGTGGTTGACGGCGACTACTTCACCGACAAGCTGCGACCGAAGCAGTTTCTTCATATCGATCAATCAGAGTGCATCCTGTGTGAGGGCTGCGTGGACATCTGCCCGTGGAAGTGCATCTTCTACCTTTCCTTCGAGGCGATCGACGAGGCTGTCAATGTCGATCACCCCGGGGACGATGAGCAGAACTATGGGTTCTTCGTGGTCGACGAGGACGAGTGCACCCGATGTCAATTGTGTATCGATCGATGCCCCACAGGAGTCATTTCTCTGGGGAAATTTGAAGGGTCGCTCGCCGACCAGGCTGCCGAGCTCGGTCTCGACCGTCGCCCCTGGGATTTTGACACCGGTCAGCGCGACTCGAAGAATGGATACGCCTATGGGATGCGTTGGTAGGAGACACGGTGGCTGAAGAAAAAGCAAGTATCAAAGAAAAAGCGAACGAGGCCAAGGACAAGCTCTGGGGCAGCCAGGTAATGGAGGCCATCCTCCGTCCCGGCTCACCATTCAAAAAGGGTTACTCGGACAGCCCTCGTAACCGCTCCTATGTGGTGATGAATAACGTGCTCTATCACCTCCATCCCGTCAAGGTAAAGCGGCACGGCGTGAAGCTCTCTTACACCCTCTGTCTCGGTGGCCTCAGCTTTTTCCTGTTCATCCTGCTCACCATCACCGGAATCTTCCTGATGTTCTATTACACCCCGAGCGCCGAGGCCGCTTACTCAGATGTCCAGGCCCTGTCGACGAATATCGCATTCGGCTCGCTGGTGAGGAATATGCATCGCTGGGGGGCCCACCTCATGGTCCTATCGGTGTTTCTACATATGAGCCGGGTGTTCTACCACGGTGCGTACAAGCCTCCCCGTGAGTTCAACTGGATCGTCGGAGTTGTGTTGCTGCTCCTGACCCTTCTCCTTTCATTCTCTGGCTACTTGTTGCCCTGGGACCAGCTGGCGCTTTGGGCGGTCACCGTTGGGAGCAATATGGCGTCTTTCGTTCCGGTGATCGGTGCTCAGGTCAAGTTCGGGCTTCTCGCCGGTGTCGAAGTGACCGCCGCCACGTTGCTGCGGTTTTATGTGCTCCATGTCCTTTTCTTCCCGTTCATCATCGTCATATTCATGGCGGTCCACTTCTGGCGCGTCCGCAAGGACGGCGGCATTTCCGGGCCCTTGTAAGGAGTATCTGTGGCTGAAATACCAGAGGATCTACTGAGGAGATCGGCGGAGGCCAGGGCGAAGGCCCTCGGTGTCCCCGTCGAAGAGGTGCTTGCTGAGATGACCGGTGAGGGTCCCCCCGTTGTTGTGCCTCAGAACGCACCCGAATCGGCCACCTCACCCGAAGAAGCCACCGAAACGGTCGAGGCCGATGTTGCTTCGGAGGAAGTGGAAGAGGTTCCCGAATCAGGTGAGGAGAACGCTCCTACCCCGGAGGTTCATTCTGACACCGACCAGGACATCCCACCCGAAGAGCCCAAGGAAGCCGAATATGCCGATGACCCTGACCCCGACCCGGTAGCGGACCCGGTACCGGGCGATGTCGCTGACCCCGACCCGGTTGCGGACCCGGTACCGGGCGATGTCGCTGACGTCGCCGCAGCCTCCGAAGTCGAGCCGGCCGCTGGCCAAACTGCCGTTGCTGTGGCCGAGCGACCCGATGAAGAATCGACACCTGATGCCAACGGTTCTGCGAACGGCTCCGGGAACGGCAAGGTGGCCTCGCTGGTCAGTCCCCGGCCCAGTGTCCCGCCCGCGGGCACTCCGGAAGGGGTTCGCACCCAGCGATTGCTCACGGTGGTCAAGGCGCGAGCGATCCAAAATGTCAAGAGCGAACCCACCGACAAAGTCAGTACATGGCCGCATTTGATGCTCATCGAGTTCGGTGCGCTGCTGGCGATTACCGGACTCCTCGTGATCATGTCCATCGTGATTCACTCGCCCCTGCTCGACCCGGCCAACTTCAATGCCACACCGAATCCCTCCAAGGCACCCTGGTATTTCCTCGGCCTCCAGGAATTGCTTTCCTACTTCGACCCCCAGATTGCAGGAGTCATGGTGCCGACTTTCACTGGTATGGCCTTCTTCATGGCCGTCCCGTTTCTCGACAAGAACCCATCGACGCGGCCTTCTGACAGGAAATTCGCCATTGCCCTCTACTCCATTTTCATGGCGGGAGCGGCGACGTTGACGATCATCGGGGTTCTGTTTCGAGGGCAGGGTTTCAACTTCACCTATCCGTGGCGAGACGGAATCTTCTTCGATGACCTCAAAGACTGGATCCACTTCGAATGAGTGCTGAGAATCTCATTCTCCTTGGCGTGGCCCTGATTGCCGTTCTCGGGGCGATCGGTGCATTCACCATCGCCTTTAGGCGGTCTCAGCCTGAGCCCGACCCTCTAGAGGGCATGTCGAGGGAAACCAGGGCTGCCGATCGCTCGATGGCAGGAGTTCGGGTTGAACCGATCGAGACCACCACCGAAGTGGCCGAGGTACCTGAAGCCGAAGATACCAACGTTGTGGTCGACGATGAGGCGGATGAGCCGGTTGCGGTCTCAGTGGTTCATGAGACCCGGGTGGTCGAGATATCGACCGAAGAGGCCGGGGTCACCCGTCGTCAGTTTTTCAACCGGGCGATCACCGGGACGTTCGGCGCTTTCCTCGGGTTTTTCGGTCTTTATTCTCTCGCCTTCTTGTGGCCCAAGCTGAGTGGTGGTTTCGGGGCCGATATCAACGCAGGCCCGGTAACCGACCTGGCATCGCAGTTGACTACCTCCGACGGTGGGATCCTGCCACTGTTCGTCCCCGAGGCCCGGGCATACATCGTGCCTGCGCCTCGTGATTTGAGTGAAGAGTTCCAGGGCAAAAACGTCGAGGCTGCCGGGTTGATGGCCCTTTTCCAGCGTTGTGTCCATCTCGGCTGCCGGGTTCCGTGGTGTGGCCCCTCGCAAGGGTTCGAATGCCCGTGTCACGGTTCGAAATACAACGCCATTGGCGAATACTTTGCCGGGCCTGCCCCACGCAACCTCGACCGCTTCGAAGTCTTGCTCGACGGGAACAATTTCATCATCAAGACAGGTTCGATTATCCAGACGCCGCGTGCGCCGGTCCTTTCCGTTGCCTTTCCTCAGGGTCCGAGTTGTATCGGAGTCACCGCTGCTGAGGAAGAAGCGTGACCGCAAGCGTTATCACCGTTGTAGCAGTGGTGGCCGGGATTGCCTGGCTTGCCGTGCTCGGAGTTCAAGCGGTACGAAATCGAAGCTCCGAAGAGATCGCTCCCAACCTCTCGCCGGGAATCACCAATGCCGAACTGGAGACCCGTCGATTGGAAACCGGCCAAAAGGCCGCCATCGCCTTCTCGGCCTTTCTCGCCATTTCCCTACCTCTCTATTTCCTCGGGGAGCAGGATCGGCAGGACGCTTTTGTTGAGGAGTTCGCCACCGAGTCGGTGGCCCGCGGCGAACATATCGTCGAGGAGTTCGCTTGCTTTAGCTGTCACGGACCCGGTGGTTCGGGAGGTGTTGCTTCCTATGTCGAGAAACGGTCCGGGATAACAGTCCAATGGGCTGCCCCGTCGATCGATGACATCTTCTATCGATACGACGAAGGCGAGGTCAACTTTTGGGTCACATATGGGCGGGGTAACACGCCAATGCCCGCATGGGGGCTTGCAGGTGGAGGGCCGCTCAACCAGGCGCAAGTCGTCGATGTCGTCAACTATCTTCGGACGATTCAGGTACCCCAGGCGGCCGTCCTTGAAGAGCTCGATGTCGCGATCAACACTTCGCTGGCCGATCTGGAGGGTGGCGATGCTACGGTGGCCGCGGCCATCCTCAAACAAAGTCAGGTCATCGCCGACATCGAGTCGGCACCGGCTAATTTTGCAGAGTTCGGTCCGCTGGCAGATCAGGCAGATTTGGTATTCGAGGCGGCAGGCGAGGGCATCGATACAGATGCTGATGGTGTGTCTGACAACGCCGAAGTCGAGCTGTCCGAAATCAGCCAGCAGGCCTTCGACATTTTCAAGGTGGTTGACCCGCTGGCAATGGACCCGGCTGTGGCTGACTCTGAGATCGCCGACGAGGCTGTCACCCAACTGGAGGGGGCAGTGGGCGAGGATCCAATTCTCGAGACCAATCTCGCCGCTGTGGAGGTCGCATTGGAGGAGGGTGAGGTTGATTCCTCCGTCGGCTTGGCCGGCTCAGCGGCAGAAGCACTCAACCAGATTGCGGACGAGGCGAGCGATTTGGGAGTTAGTGGACTACCCGAAGTGACCGATCTCGATTCAGCTACGGCCTTGGTCGAGGATCTCGAGGCAGCATCTGCAGAAGAGGGAGCCGACCCTGAAATCGCCACTCTTCTCGGCGAGGCCCAAACGACTGTCGACAACGGGTCAGACCCCGACGGCGACGGGATTTCCTCCGGAGCCGAGGCGACGGTGACCTCGCAGATGGCCGATGCGTCGACCAAGACCATCCCGCCGCAGGTCGCAACTGTTATCACATTGGACCCGGCCAATCCTGCTTCGGTTGGTGGTGAACCCGACCTACGGACGGCGCGTACATTTGTCGGAAATCTCGGTTCTCTGAGAGTGAATCTGCGGGTGACTACAGAGAACCAAGACAAGCTCCTGGAGAATGAGCGGGGCGGTTTGGTATTTCTGGAGGACGCCCAGGAAACCAAGTTGTGGGAGATCGATTTCGACGGTCTCGCTTCTGAGATGGATAGTTCGGTCGAAGATGCCATGCGGGCTGTGGGCATATTCCAAGCCAATTGCGCCCGTTGCCACACCGCCGGATTCAGCGCCGGCCTCCCATTTTCTCAAGAGATCGGGTCAGGTGGATTTGGCCCGGCACTGTGGGATGGACGTCCGATTGTTCAGTTCGGCGACGCCACCGAATTGCCTGAAGACGACTTGCTGCTCCGGTTCTTGGTTCGTGGGTCTGAGGAGGAGACTCCTTACGGTCTCAACGGTTTCGGTTCGGGCCGGATGCCGGGGTTCGGTGCCATCCTGTCGGCCGAAGACATCGAACTGCTGGGAGCGTTCCTCCGAAGCGGCAACTTGAACGGAAAGGAGTAGGCAGTGAGAGAGCTTTTCAGAGAACTTCTTTCCGCGAATCTCTTCGTCACCGGAATCCTGTTGACGGCAGCCTCCTTTGCGTTGTTCTACGGATCGATCTTTTTGTTCAACTACACCAACCTCGGAAAGCGTCTCGGTCTCTTGGTGACCGGCGCTGCCGTATTCGGTTGGATGACAATCACATCCATGCTGTTCGTGATTTATGCGCCGCGCGGCCCCAAGCCTGAAGACATCGAGGGCCTCAACGCTTTCGAAATCCGAATCATCCCGCTCACATTCATGATGGTTTCCGCGGTGATTTTCATTGCTTTCCTCGTTGCGCTCCACCAGTACGAGGAATCGCAAGAACGGACAGCCTGATTCTCAGTCCCCGTAGTAGCTGAGGATCTGGAGTTCAGTCGAAAGGTCGACTTGGCGAACCTGGACGGAATCAGGCACCCGGACTCGAACCGGGGCGAAGTTGAGGATCAGCTTGACCCCCGACTTAATCAGAAGGTCAGTGACTTGTTGGGCCGCGCTTGCCGGCACGGCGAGAATCGCCATTTCGAAACCGGTCTTCTTGCCGTTTCCTTCGAGCTCGGTGATCGAACGAACCTCAACGCCACCGATCGACTTTCCGATTCGAGAACCAGCACTGTCATAGGCGGCAACAACATCGAAACCACGTTTGCTCAGCCCGCCATAGTTGGCCAGGGCCCTGCCCAGGTTTCCGGCGCCGATGATGGCTACCCGGCGGCGCTTATCGATTCCCAGTTCTTGCCTGATCCTGGTTTTTAGATCGATTACCGAATAGCCAAGGCCACGCACACCATGAAAGTCGAGATGAGATAGGTCTCTCCGAACGTTTGCCGCGTTGGCGCCTGCGGCAATTGCCAGTTCGTCGGAATTCACCGTGTCTCGCGAGCTGCCGATGTCTTCGAGTAGCCGGAGATAGCGGGGGAGTCGTACAACAGTGGCCCGGGGTAGTCCGCTCATCGGTTGGCAACAATACCTTCAGGTCGGCGGTTCCCGACATTTGCCAAATCCTGACTACCCGCAATATCTACAGTCTTCTAACCTCGGCTTCGAATGAGTTCTCCTTCCATTCTCGTAGTTGGCGGCGGGCCGGCCGGTTCGGCGGCGGCGTATTGGTTGGCCGTGGCCGGCCACGAGGTGACGCTGGTGGAAAAGAAGGAGTTTCCCCGCAACAAGACTTGTGGCGACGGCCTAACCCCGCGAGCCGTTAAGCAGATGCAGGACATGGGCTTCGACTTCGACGTTCCCGAGTTTCACCGTATTACCGGCCTTCGTAGTTACGCAGGCGATGATCTGATGATGGAGATGGAGTGGCCGCAACACTCCAGATTCCCCAACTGGGGAGGTGTAATTCGACGACGGGACCTCGACCAGCAAATCGCCACACTCGCCGGAAAGCAGGGGGTGGCAATCCGCGAGAAGACCACCGCCAATCCGGTGATAGAGGACGGCCAACTGGTCGGCGCCGAACTCATCTCGGGGGGGGAAACAGAAGTCGTCAATCCGGACATCACCATCATCGCCGATGGCTCGATGAACCGATTCGGAAGGGACCTCGGCGCGAGCCGACGCCGCGACTACCCGATGGGTCTTGCCGCCCGCGGCTACTACTCGTCGCCGATGTCGAAAGATCCTTTCCTGGAAAGCCAACTAGATCTCCGTGATTCCTCCGGCGCCACGATGCCCGGGTATGGATGGGTGTTTCCCCTTGGTGACGGGACCATCAATGTTGGTGTCGGTCTTCTATCCACGTTCAAACGGTGGAAGCATGTCAATACGACCCACATGATGAACGACTATGCCGACACCGCCCCCGCCCACTGGGAGATCTCAGCGGAATCCCGGCTGACCAAACCCGAAGGCGGCAAGCTGACGATGTCTTTCTCTAAGAGCCCTCTGGTGGGGAACAATTGGATTGCCATTGGGGATGCTGCGGGAGCGATCAACCCGTGGAATGGAGAAGGAATTTCCTACGGCTACGAGACCGGGCGAATCGCCGCCGATTTCGTGACGAAGTCGATTGAGGAAGACGATTTAGGGATCCTTCGCCGCTACCCCCAGTTCCTCCAGGACGAGTACGGGCTCTATTACAAGATGGCCCGCATCTTCGTGAAAGCGATCGGCAACCCATCGGTGATGAGGACGTTGGCTCACACGGGTCTTCGCAACCGCACCCTCATGGAGTGGACCCTCAAGGTCATGGCCAACCTGTTGGACGAGGATGACAAGCACATGGGCGAACGAACCTACGACGCCCTCGCTCTCGTCGTCCGCGGCCTGCCGGTCAAGTAGCCATCTCACAGCCAACATGCCCCCTAACGAGTCGTTCGAAATAGGGGCTGACTCGCCGGAGAAAGCGGATGTCCAGGAGCTCCTGGCAGCACATCTCAGATTCGCCAACGAGCACAGCCCACGAGAAGACGTACACGCTTTGGATGCATCAGGTCTGCTTGGTCCGGCCATCTCCTTCTTCAGTATTCGCGTCGATGGGGCATTGCTCGGGGTGGGGGCAATCAAAAGGATTGACGGCGATCATGCTGAGCTGAAGTCGATCCACACGGCCGAACAGGCCCGGGGTCGAGGTGTGGGTCGAGCGATGGTTGACTATCTGATTGACCTTGCCGTACAACGCGGTTTCTCTCGGGTCAGCCTGGAGACGGGTTCGATGGAAGCGTTCGCACCCTCCCGGCAACTCTATGAAGCGGCTGGCTTTGAAGTATGTGCCCCGTTTGCTGGGTACGGCCCCAGCCCGAACAGCACGTTTATGACCCTGGTTCTATAGCTTCTTCATGCTCGGGATCGTAGAGATCCGGTTCGAGGTAGATCTGCATAGATAGGGGCACCGCCCCACGAATGGCCGTCTCAACTTTGTCGATGGCATCGCTCAGCTGGGCATTATTGAAGGACTTATCAAACTCCAGCTTGCCGGCGACCAGGAGCTCTTCGCCGCCGATGTGCTGGGTGCGGAGATCGATGACCCGTATGACCCCTCTGGTGGATTCCGCTGCGTCCACGATTGATCGGATGTTTTCAGCCGTCGCTGATTCACCGATGAGAAGGGATTTCATCTCAATGCTGAGAACGATTGCTATCACGAGCAGGAGAATGCCAATGCTCAGGGTGCCGATCCCGTCCCAGATCGGGTCGCCGGTGACACTGGCCAGGCTGACCCCGGTCAATGCCAGGACCAAGCCAACCAGGGCTCCCATGTCTTCGAGTAGGACCACCGGTAGCTCCGGCGAGCGTGATCTTCGGATGAATTGCCACCAGCCCTGGTGACCTTTCACCTTCCGGGCCTCGACGGCTGCGGTGCGAAAGCTCAGCGTTTCAAGCACGATGCTCACCAACAAAACCCCGATCGCCCATCCCAGCGACTCCAGCTCATGGGGGTGGCGGATCTTTTCGATCCCCTCGTAGATCGAGTAGATCCCACCCAGTGCGAACAAGACCATCGCCACCACGAAGGCCCAGAAGTACCGCTCGCGACCGTATCCAAACTGGTGCTGGTCGTCAGCAACTTTCTTAGCCCGTTTGCTACCCAGTAGAAGCAAACCTTGATTTGAGGTGTCAGCAACGGAGTGAATTGCTTCTGCCAGCATCGAAGCCGAGCCCGTTACGACGTAAGCAACGAATTTGGCAACGGCGATCCCGGCGTTCGCCAGCATCGCCGCCACGATTGCCCTGGTTCCACCACTTGTCGCCATAACCAGATCGTAGACCTGCTCTTCCCGGAGGCGGAGCTTGCGGAGCTCAAACGGGAGGTGCCGAGAATGCTTTGGGTCGAGGCGGAGGGGTGTGAAAGCTCGCGGCCAGAGCTTGAGTTGGTGGGTGCCGCCCCCATCCGTCTCCGCCTCGTTCCTCGGCGGAGCCACCTTGCCCCGTCGTCCCTCCGGGGAAGGAACAAGAAACCTTGCTCATCCGGGGAAGGATTGCGATTTAGTTCACAAGCGAGGGCCGCTCTAAGCTCCGACCCGTGACTCTCGTCGATTATTTGCCGGTCGCCTTGATGCTTCTCCTGGCTGCGGCATTCGTGGGTGTTTCTCTGGTGGCGTCCCGGATGCTTCGGCCCAATCGGCCAACACCGGAGAAGCTGGAACCCTACGAGTGCGGGATCATCCCCGAAGTCGAGCCGGCGCAGCGATTCCCGGTCAAGTTCTACCTGGTGGCCATGCTCTTCGTCATCTTCGATGTTGAAATCATTTTTCTGTTCGCCTGGGCGACGATTTGGGTTGAACTGGGTTGGTACGGAGTGGCCGCCGTCGGGATCTTCACCTTTTTTGTGGCTGAAACGCTTGCCTATGTCTGGAAGCGAGGTGCCCTTGACTGGAACGTCAAACGGAAGGCCCGCTATGTCCAGCCTGATCTGTCCGAGGCAGCCTGATGGCTGTTGCACCTCCGGGCAACCTGCTGATGACGACGGTGGAGAGAGCGGCCAACTGGGCCCGTACCCGGTCCATGTTCCCTGCCACTTTCGGCCTCGCCTGCTGTGCCATTGAGATGATGGCGACAGGTGCCGCCCACTACGACCTGGCCCGTTTCGGTATGGAGGTCTTTCGGGCATCACCCCGTCAGGCCGATCTGATGATCGTGGCCGGACGAGTCAGCCAAAAGATGGCGCCCGTTCTCCGCCAGGTCTACGACCAGATGCCCGACCCCAAATGGGTGGTATCGATGGGCGCATGCGCAAGCTCGGGTGGGATGTTCAACAACTATGCCCTGGTCCAAGGGGTTGACCAGATTGTTCCGGTCGACATTTATGTTCCCGGATGCCCTCCCGGCCCGCAAAGCCTCATGCATGGGATTCTCACCCTTCACGACAAGATCATGTCCGGGGAGATCAGGAATTGACCGGGCCAGGCGAGCTTATCGCTGACATTGCCGGGCCGTTCGAATCGGCCTCGGTGGAACAGTCAGGGAACCAAACCGTGGTCCGCCTCGACCCCGACGACTGGTATGCCTTTGCCGAAGCCGCCCGGGACGCTGGCTTCGAAGTATGTGTCGACGTCACCGCCGTCGACTGGATGCGGGCTCGGCCCCAGCGTTTTGAAGTGGTTGCCAACCTCCTTTCGATGCAACACCGGCTCCGGATAAGGATGATCACGACCGCAGACCGGCAAAACCCCAAGGTTGCATCTCTCGTACCGCTGTGGCCCGGGGCCAATTTCGCCGAACGCGAGGTTTACGACATGTTCGGCATCGAATTCGAAAACCATCCCGACTTGACCAGGATCCTCATGCCCGACGATTGGGAAGGTCATCCCCTTCGCAAGGACTTTGGAGTCGGTGGAGTGCCGGTCCAATTCAAATCAAGCCATCAGGTCAACTGAAGTGTCCGATAAGCCCACCACGCCCGAAACAGTCGACATCTGGGTCGCCGGCACCGAGGAGCCGCAGTTCGAATCGACCGGGTATAGCCCGACCGACGAGGGGACACAGGAGATGGCTGAGCACGAGTCGCCGGCGCGTTTGGACGAACAGCGGGGTCGCGTGGTTTCGGACGACTACATCTTCGACGACGAGGTCGACGAGGACGAGCGAACCGTGGTCAACATGGGTCCACAGCATCCGTCCACTCATGGCGTTCTCCGACTTCAGATTGAACTCGAAGGCGAGGTGATTCGGCGGACCAAGCCAATTATCGGATATCTGCATACCGGGATGGAGAAGACCGCCGAACAGCTCACCTTCTCCCAGGGCCCAACCAACGTCACGCGAATGGACTACCTGGCGCCGCTCCATTGCGAATTGGCTTACTCGTTGGCCGTTGAGACCCTGCTCGGTATTGAGGTTCCGGAACGGGCGGCGGCGATTCGGGTGCTGCTCACCGAGCTCAACCGGGTCTCCTCACATCTGGTTGCTCTCGCCACCAACGGGATGGACATCGGGGCGCTTTCGATGATGATCTACGGTTTCCGGGAGCGTGAGGGGATCCTCGCGTTCTTCGAGAAGACCACAGGCCTTCGGATGAACCACAACTTCATACGTCCCGGTGGCGTGGCCGCCGACCTTCCCCCCGGTTGGAAGGACGATGTAGCCGCCCTCCTTACCGAATTGCCCATGCGACTTGGCGAGTATGACGACCTGTTGGAGCACAACCCGATCTGGGAGGCACGTACTCGCGGAGTTGGAGTCATATCGTCTGAGGAGGCCATCAGCTATGGCATCACCGGGCCGGCGCTGCGTGCCGCCGGGGTCGATTGGGACCTCAGAAAAGCCTTCCCTTACAGCGGTATCGAGAAATACGAGTTTGCGGTCCCGGTCGGCGAGGTCGGCGACGTCTACGACCGATATCGCGTCCGGGTCGAGGAGATCAACGAGTCACTCAAGATCGTCGAGCAGGTGATGGATGCCATGCCTTCGGGTGACTATCGGGTCGACGATCGCAAAGTGACGCCGCCCCCACGGGCCAGGATCGATGAGTCGATGGAAGCGCTCATCCACCACTTCAAATTGTTTACCGAGGGTTTCAAGGTTCCTGCTGGCGAGACCTATGTGGCAGTGGAATCTCCCCGTGGCGAATTGGGCTGTTACCTGGTGTCCGATGGCGAGGCAAGGCCATACCGGATGCACACCCGGGCGCCGTCCTTTGCCAACCTCCAGGCGCTCCCGATAGCGATGGCTGACTCACTGATGGCCGATACGGTGGCAACGATCGCGTCGATGGATCCGGTTATGGGAGATGTCGACCGATGAGCCGGTGGTCGGACGAAACCCAAATTCGTGCGAAGGAAATCATTTCCCGGTACCCCGAGAAGCGGTCGGCGGTGATGCCCCTTCTTTATCTGGCGATGGCAGAGGATGGCTATCTGAGCGATGAGGGCATGACAGAAGTCGGCGAGTGGGTTGATCTGACACCTGCACAGGTGCAGGCTGTTGCCAGTTTCTACACCATGTACAAACGACAGCCCACGGGCAAATATTTGGTTTCCTGTTGCACGTCGATCTCGTGCATGTTGCTGGGCGGTGACGAGGTGCTCCACGCTCTGGAGGATGAGTCGGGGGTCCCCCACGGTGAGACCGACGAGGAGGGATTGCTCTCTGTTGAGCATGTCGAATGCATCGGTGCCTGTGGCGGGGCGGTGGCATTACAGGTGAACTACGAGCTCATCGAGGGTGTGACCCCCGAAAAAGCCCGACAGTTGGTGCAGTGGCTCAAAGCAGCCCGACCCGAAGCCGTTAACACCGATGAGATGCAGGAACTCTTCGGGGGTGTTCGAAGTTTCGATTGGGCAATCCGGGATGAGCATGCCGCCGTTGGCCCGTATCCAGGTTTTCAACCATTGGGAACAATACGTCAGGCCGGTGAAGAATGAGCGTTCCGCTTGTCGTTACCAAACGAATGACCGATCATCCGGCCGATTCCCACACGATGGAACGGTTCGAGGCAACCGGCGGTTATGCCCAAGCACGCAAAGCGCTGGATATGACACGGGACGATATCGTGGAATTGGTGAAGAGCTCGGGCCTCCTCGGTCGTGGTGGTGCCGCCTTCTCGGCCGGCCTCAAGTGGAGCTTCCTGGCACCAGCGCGTCCGGCCTATCTCGTGGTCAACGGTGATGAGTCTGAACCCGGAACCTTCAAGGACCGCCAACTCCTCGAGCGCGACCCGCACCAAATGATCGAAGGAATCATCATCACTTCGATCGCCAACGAGGTCCACCACGCCTTTGTCTATATCCGGGGCGAGTACGCAAAGCCGGCCCGCCGGGTCCAGCAGGCGGTGGATGAGGCCTACGCAAAAGGGTATCTCGGCAAGGGCATTTTCGGAACCGACTTCGACCTCGAAGTGACCGTCCACCTCGGGGGTGGCGCGTACATCTGTGGCGAGGAAACGGCGATGATCAACAGTCTCGAAGGCCGGCGCGGTGAGCCCAGGCTCAAGCCTCCCTATTTCCCTGCAGCCAAGGGCCTCTACATGATGCCAACCATCGTCAACAACGTTGAAACCGTTTCCGACCTCCCCCGAATTCTCGAGATGGGAGCAGATGAGTTTGCCCACCTGGCCCACGAGAACGACACCGGCACCTTCATGATGTCGTTGTCCGGGCACGTCAAGAAGCCGGGCAATTACGAGTTGGCCCATGGGATCACCTGGCGGGAGTTGATCTTTGAAGTCGGCGGTGGAATCACAGACGACCGGGAGCTGAAGGCTTGGATCCCTGGCGGCGCCTCCGCCCCCTGGTTTGTCCCCGAGCACCACCTCGACCTCGAAATCACCAAAGAGGCGACCGCTGCCGCCGGCTCGATGCTGGGGTCGGGAGCCGTCATCGTCATGGACGAGACGACCTGCATGGTCCGCGCCGCCGAACGAGTTGTGCGGTTCTTCTCCCACGAATCCTGTGGCCAGTGCACTCCCTGTCGCGAGGGAACCACCTGGCTGGAAATGATTCTCCGTCGCATCGAGGAGGGGCAGGGTCGCGCGGTTGACCTCGATCTGGCGATCGGTGTTTCCGACGGAATCAGCATTGACCTGGCCTGGCCGCCCAAGATGACAACGATTTGCCCGTTGGGACCATCGGCGGTATCTCCGATCAAGGCGCTCAAGGACTACTTCCGGAGCGAGGTCGATGCTCATATCGAAGGGGAGGGTTGCCCTTTTGACTGACCTGCTGACGATCAAGATCGACGGGCGCGAGTTCGAAGTCAAGCCGGGCGAGCTGGTGATCAAAGCCGCCGAGGACAACGGGACGTATATTCCCCGCTTCTGCTGGCACAGCCGCATGAAACCGGTCGGGATGTGCCGTATGTGCCTGGTCGAAGTGGACACGGGACGGGGCCCGCTGCTGGTTACGGCGTGCACCAACGAGGTCGTTGATGGCATGTCGGTCGACACCGAAGGCGACACGGTCAAGAAAGCCCAAGAGGCGGTCCTGGAGTTTCTCTTGGCAAATCACCCCCTCGATTGTCCGGTCTGCGACAAGGGCGGGGAGTGTCCGCTGCAGGATCAGGCCATGGCATACGGGCCGGGGGAAAGCCGTTTCGTAGAAATCAAACGCACCTACGAGAAGCCGATACCAATCTCGGACCTCGTTCTGTTGGACCGGGAGCGGTGCATCCTTTGTGCCCGTTGCACCCGATTCTCCGAAGAGATCAGTGGCGATCCGCTGATCGAGTTCATGGACCGGGGCAATGACACCGAAATCAATACGTTCCCCGACCTTCCCTTCAGTTCTTATTTCTCAGGCAATACGGTACAAATCTGCCCGGTGGGGGCGTTGACGGCCAAGCCTTACCGGTTCCGGGCACGTCCCTGGGACCTCCGTATGGTCGAGAGTTCTTCCAACTTCGATCCAGCACACCCCCGTCTCTCCATTCATGTTTCCGAGAACGAGATCCTTCGTCTCGTCGGGGTAGATTCCGAACCGGTGAACCACGGCTGGCTCTCCGACAAGGATCGCTTCGGCTTCGAGTATGTGAGGTCTGACAACCGGCTCACCACGCCGCTTGTCCGGAGGGGTGATCAATTCGAGGCGATTGATTGGTCCGAGGCGCTGGATATGGTGTCAAATCGGCTCGGGTTGATCGGCGACGAATCGGGTGGCCAGGCGATCGCTGTCCTCGGGGGTTCCCAGGGCACCAACGAAGACGCCTACGCCCTGTCCAAGTTTGCCCGAACCGTTTTGAAGACCAACAACGTCGACTCCTTGATCGACGAGCGCACGCCGGCCCAATTCCTGGCGGCGACCGTTGACCGTGGGTTGATATCCGATCTCGACACTGCCGATACGATCTTGGTCTGGGGCCCCGATCTCAAAGAGACCCATCCCACTCTGTATCTCAGGGTCCGTCGCGCTGCCCAAGAACTCGGTGTGCAGTTGGTTGTGATTCATCCCCGGGCAACCGGCCTCGACGATCGAGCGGACCGGATTCTCCGCTACCGGCCGGGCGGCGGTTTCGAACTCCTCAAGGATCTCGAAGCCGGTCTTCCCGCGGACGTCTTCGACCTCCTTACCGGGAGTGTCGTGGCAATCGTGGGCCAGGCATCGTTGGCCGACGATCCCCAGCTTCCCGAATCAGTGGCCGCCGTGATCAGGGATCGGGCGGAGAAAGTGAAAATCATCCCACTGACTTCGCGGGCCAACACGTACGGTGCCCTCGATATGGGAATGGCACCCGATCTTCTTCCCGGCCGGGTCGCCTACCGGTCCGACGCGATGGAATCGAGCTGGGGAGAACTCCCCTCGGGGCAGGGTCGCGGCGCGAAGTCGATCTTCGAAGGTCTTCGCACCGAGGAAGTTCGAGCACTTTTGATGGTGGGAGCCGACCCTGCTCGTGACCTCCCCGAAGAAGGTGCCGTGGAAGCACTCGAACTCGCCGAGTATGTGGTGGCGATCGACGCATTCATGAACGATTCCAACCGCCACGCCGACGTGATCTTCCCTGCTGCGGTGTTTTCGGAAAAGGAAGGGACGACCACCAATGTCGAGGGCCGGGTCCAAAAGGTAAATGCGATTACTCCTGCGCCGGGGTCGAGCCGGCCCGATTGGGCGATCCTCGACGACATTTCAGTACGGATGGGTGCTCCTATGGGCCTGAGTTCGGTCGAGATTGTGGCCAAGGAGATCAACGCGGTGGCACCTGCTTATCAAGACGCCACCTGGGATCGGCTCGAATGGGAGGACCGGGACGGGGTGGTGGTTTCCGATGCTGACGGCGCCCTCGTCCACATCCCGGTGCGACTCAACGGCCCCTCCGCCCCTGGTGCCGAGCTGACACTTCATATCTCCAAGGTCATGTACGACGACGGAGTCCGCTTGAGGAATTGCCCCTCCTTACGTCCCCTTGCCCCCGGGGCCGTCGTCCATATCCACCCTGATGACGCCCGGCGTCTCGGTGCCCAGGAGGGTTTCGAGGTCGATGTCACGACGAGCAAGGGCGAAGGGCGATTCCGTGCCCGGATCGATGTTGACACTCCGGCAGGGGTGGTCTTTGTGCCGCAAAACCAACCGAGTGCTCCTCGACTGGGCATCGACCCCGTTGTACGGATCAAGGTGGTCACCTGATGACCTGGCCTGAGTTCGGTGTGATCGCCCTTCGCGTGGTATTGACGTTTGGCCTGCTCTTGGTGCTGACCATCATCAATGTGTGGTTGGAGCGCAAAGTCTTAGCCGACATGCAGAGCAGGATCGGTCCCACCCGCGCCGGGCCGTGGGGAATCCTGCAGACGGTTGCTGACGGTCTGAAACTCTTCTTCAAGGAGTCGATCACACCGCGCAAAGTCGAGCTTGGTCTGTACATTCTCGCCCCGTTTCTGGCGGTCGTTCCAGCGTTTCTGATCTTCATGATGGTGCCCTGGGGCAGGCCCTTCATGATCGGCGAACAGGAAGTGGCTCTCCAGGGTGCTGATCTCAACATCGGACTTCTCTTCATTCTGGCGATGTCGTCGATGGCGGTTTATGCCGTGGTGCTCGCCGGGTGGTCTTCGGGTTCCAAATATCCACTGATCGGCGGGGTGAGGGCCACTGCGCAGGCGATTTCCTACGAAGCGGCTCTCGGCCTCTCGATGGTTGCTGTGGTGATGTTCACCGCAACTCAGGGCGACGGCGGGACGCTTTCTCTCGCCGAGATCGTCAACCGGCAGGCAGGGACCTGGGGGGACATCGTTCCTGTGCTAGAACCAGTCCTCCAGTTCATCCCCCGCTGGAACATCTTTCCCCAGATCGTCGCTTTCGTTATCTTCTTCATCGCGATAGTCGCTGAGACCAACCGGGCCCCCTTCGATCTCGTCGAGGCCGAACAAGAGCTAGTCGGTGGATTCCATACCGAGTACTCCGGAATGCGATTCGCCATGTTCTTCCTCGCCGAATACGTAAACATCTTCTCGATGTGCGCCATCGCCGCCACCCTCTTTCTCGGCGGGTGGAACGGCCCGACCTTCGACGATGTGTTGCCCGGCTTCATCTCAGGAGTCCTCCCCACTGTCTACTTCCTGCTCAAAACCTATGCGCTGGTTTTCATCTTCTTCTGGCTGCGGGCCACCCTGCCCCGACTCCGCTACGACCAGCTGATGACGCTGGGATGGAAACGCCTCATCCCGGGCGCTCTGGCTTGGTTGGTGCTGTCAACCCTGGTAATTGCCTTCCGCCAATTCGGACTGCCCTGGAGCTAGGTATGGGAATTGCATCAGAAATCTGGAAGGGATTGAAGGTCACAGGAATGACCATGTTCCGCCCCAGGGTGACCACTAAGTATCCCACTGAGATGCGGATCAAGCCGCAACGCTTCCACGGCCGCCATGTCCTCAACCGCTATCCCGATGGAATGGAGAAATGCATCGGATGTCAGTTGTGTGCTGGGGCCTGTCCCGCCAATTGCATTCACGTTCGGGGACAGGACAACGACCCGGCCGATCCGACGAGCCCGGGGGAGCGGTTTGGGTTTGTGTACGAGATCAACATGTTGCGATGCATCGTCTG
>JBGTGL010000086.1:0-32971 GCA_041746755.1 Acidimicrobiia bacterium
GATACTGATCCAGATCTCCGACTGGCCCGGCGGATCGAGCGCGACATATCCGAGCGTAAACGCAGCCTGGAGAGTGTCCTTGAACAATACTTCTCGACCGTTCGGCCGATGCATCTCGAATTTGTCGAACCGTCGAAAAGGTATGCCGACCTGATCATCCCCGAGGGTGCCAACCCGGCGGCGGTGGCCACCGTCGTCGAACTGATCCGTTCACGGCTCCAGTAGCCTCCGCCATCGGCCATATACTCGTTGCGTATGTCGAACCGACCTTCAATAGCCGTTCTCGGCGTGGGAGCCATGGGGGTGGCCCTTGCTTCCGGCCTGCTCCGGGCGGGATGGGATCCCGCGCAAGTCTCGCTTTGTGTCCGCCGGCCCGAACGCGCTGATCTTCTCACCAATCAAACGGGTTGCTTCACAACACTCGACCCCACAGAGGCCGTTTCCGACCGTGATGTTGTCGTGGTCGCAGTAAAGCCACGGGACGTGGAAACGCTGGTCGGAGTGGTTGGTGGTGCCCTGGCGCCGCAACAGTTGGTGATCTCGCTAGCCGCCGGGGTGACAACAGCGTCGTATGAAGGCTGGATCGAACAGAGCCCGGTAATCCGGGCCATGCCGAACACCCCTGCCCTGGTCGGCGAGGGTGTGACCGGCATTGCGGCCGGGTCTCGTGCCGGAGTCGAAGAGCTAGAAGTCGCCACAACAGTCCTCGGGGCGGTGGGAACAGTTCGAGTAATGGACGAGTCCCTTCTCGATGCGGTGACCGCGGTGTCGGGCACGGGGCCCGCTTATGTCTTCTTGCTGGCCGAAGCCCTTACGGAGGCGGCGGTGCGCGAAGGTTTGCCTCGTGATATCGCCGAATCGTTTGTCAACCAGACGGTTCGCGGGGCGGGCCGTCTTCTCACTGCAACTGATCTCACGCCATCAGAACTCCGGGCCCAGGTGACGTCGCCCGGCGGTACCACCGCTGCAGCTGTCCATATTCTCGAAGAACGTGGCTTTAGGGCGTTGGTCGAAGACGCAGTACAGGCCGCAGCGATCAGGGCCCGAGAACTGGGGGGTGGCTCCTGAGCCTCTTCTCACGAGCGGTGGTGGGTGCTACCGGAGCGCGTCCGGTCCGGTCACTTATCACCGACACCAAACCAGGCTTGGCCCTCGCCAAGAAGTTCGTCGCCGGTGACACCCTCGACGAGGCCGTCGAAGTTGGTCGTGGGCTCAATCAACAGGGATTCTCACTGTCCCTCGATCTTCTCGGCGAGGAGGTCCACGACCGGGACTCCGCCGACGGGGCGCTTCAGGAATACCTGGAGTGTCTCGACCGTATCGAAACCGATGGACTTGATTCCAACATCTCAGTCAAGTTGACCCAGTTGGGTCTCAGCATTGACGAGGGTCTGGCCCTGGAGTCTGTCGAAAAGCTGGCCATACGGGCGGCTGAGGTTGGCACGACATTGACGATCGACATGGAGGACTCCCGATTCACCGGGCAAACAGTCGAGATCTATGAGCGAGCGCAAAAGAGGCACGGGAATCTGGGTATCGCGATTCAGGCCTATATGAAACGGACTCCGGATGACCTCAGACGACTCATTCCCTTGGGCGGGCACATAAGGTTGTGCAAGGGAGCGTATGTCGAGTCTTCAGATGTGGCGTTGACAGTAAAGGCTGCAGTCGATGGCGCCTACCGATCTCAGTTGAAGATGCTCATGGCTGCCGAGTCGACCAAACCTGCTCTAGCCACTCACGACACCGAACTCATCGAGGCAACCCGAGCGCTGGCACCGCAACGATTGGGTGACTATGAATTTCAGATGCTCTATGGAGTTCGCACCGCACTGCAGGAGAAACTCATCGAGGAAGGGTTCCCGCTTCGTATCTATCTGCCGTTCGGGTCGCAGTGGTATCCGTACCTGACCCGGCGGATGGCCGAGCGGCCCGCCAATGTTTGGTTTTTCGCCAGGGCTCTATTCGGCGGTTAGCCCTCCCCCGAGAGGCGCTACCTCGTTGGGCATAAGGTGGGATTGGACCACCGAAGTGATCCAATACCCACTCTGTAGGACGAGACTCAGGCCGCCTTGTCGTAATCGAGGCCGTCGACCGTAGGAGGTACGGTTAGCTTCGATCCGAGGGCGATGAGCCCGTTTCCGAGCGCACCTCGAAATGAGGGAGCGCGTCGGTGCATGGCGTGCGCTTTTGCAGCGTTGGCCATACGTCTTTGATCTGCCGCCGTCTGGAGTTGTTCCGTCCGGTAGCTGGATATGTCGTTGTACATAAAGGGGTTCACTTTCTTATCTCCAGGTTTAGGCGAGTGCGGATTCGGCGATTGGACGCATGTAGCTCTCCAGGAAAGAGGAAGCATCCTCGAATGCCTGGGGCCGAAGTCCGTAGCACTTCGATTCTTTGCCGCCATCGTTATTTCTGATCTGAATTCGGATCAGTCCGGCAGCTCTTAAAATTGTTATGTGGTGGTGGACCGTCGACTTCGAGATGTCGAGCATCGTGGTCAGTTCGTCGAGTGAAGTGTCACCTTCGGAGAGACGACGCAGGATTCGAAGCCGTTTCTCGTCGCTCATTGCCTTGTAAAACTTGACCATCCAGGCCGGGGGTGCCTCGGGGTTGTTGTTCAGGAAGTCGTCGTCGAGCCCATAGAAGACCAACAACATTTCGCGATGTCGATCGATCACCGAGAGCGGGCGCAGGATCACTGACGGGACCAAGACCACCCTGGTCACACCGAGCGGGATCTCATAGTCCAATCCGTTGGTCACCTGTTCGATAACATCCTTGGCACTATCCCGCGTCGCCATTGCCCGTCTTGCCGTGGCGGCCCTGCTGATTGCCCCCGCGAACTCTTCTTCATGGGGTGCGAAAACCTCGTTTCGGAAACGACGGATGGCAGTGACCAATCGGTCTCTGAATTCGGTGGCCTCGATGGCAAAGAGCTCGATGAATCGATCTCGCTGTTCCGCGTCCGCTTTCTCACCGAGAACGGTGAGGAGAGCATCATGGTCGCCGGAAGCCGCCTCTTCGACGACTGAAGCCGAGGGGGTCGGGGTTAGATTTGAATCTGCCTCTTGCTGGCCGATATACCCGAGGATCCAACGCCGGAGTCGATCCGGATTGAGCTGGGCCATCCAGTTGAAAACGCTATCCGGGTCGTGGGGGTGCGGTGCGACTGAAATAAGACCAAGCACACTGAGCCAGATGCTGCAATGCGGGCCGCCGACGGCACGAAGTTCTGCAGCGAGGTCGTCGGGAGTCGTCGAGACGATGTCACCGAGCCAATCCATACCTACGTCGAGGTTCTCGATTTCTTCCTCAGGGGAAAAGGCGTGCCAGATGGTCAAAATGACCTCGTAACTACTTGCCCCGTCGACCTCGATGGGTATCCGACGTGATGGGTTGGTGAGATCTCGTATTTTGTGTTGGGGTTTTACTAATTCAACCATCTTGAAACCTTGCGAGGTAATTCGAAACTTATCGAATAGAAATATATTCGATCATTATGCCTTTGTCAAGACAGATTCGAAAATATTCGAACCGACCTTTCTCCTTCGAAGCTCGTCGACTGCAAGGGGGCTCCCCTCGAACCGGTAATGGGACGGCGGCGTAATACACTCCCGCACCATGACTCAAACCGTCATCGACGAAGAGACCACCGGGTTCAGGAATCGCAATTCATTGGTCCCGGGAATAATCGAGGGCCTCGGCATCCTGTTCGGCGTGGGGACCCTCGTTCTCGGTGTGCTGGGGACCATTACCGCTGAACCTCACTTCGACGTGGGCCGTGAGGTGTTCGGCAACATCCCGGCGTCCGTCGTCGTCCTCTTCTACCTCACGGTGGCGGGGTTCGTCTGGTTGATGTTCCATCTGCTGGCGTTGCGATCGGCGTCCTGGTTGCAAGGCGGGCCGGACAAACGGGTCGGCCAATGGGGGGAGCGTCTTCGCAGGTTGGGGCAAGGACTGCGTATGAGCACCCTGATGCGCGACCCCCGCTCCGGCGTGATGCACGCCATGATCTATTACGGCTTTGTCGTCTTATTCCTGGGGACCGTGACCCTGGAGATAGACCACATACTTCCCGGAAATCTCAAATTCCTCCATGGGTTGTTCTATCAGGGTTATTCAGCGGTCCTGGATCTGGCCTCGTTGGTTTTTCTCGGCGGGATCGTCTACGCGTTGATCCTTCGTTACGGGGTACGACCCTGGCGGATCAGATCCAAGACGAAGCCTGAAGACTTGTTGGTTTTGGCGACTCTGGCCCTGATCGGTGTCACCGGTGTGGGAACGGAGGCAGCTCGCATCGCATTGGTGGGCAGGCCAGCATTCGAGGTTTGGTCCTTTGTCGGTTACCCACTTTCCGGGCTGGTGCCAGAATCGGCGGCCGGACAGTTCCATCTCGCAATGTGGGTGACCCATGTGGGTTCGTTTGTGGCTTTCCTCGTTGTTCTCCCGATGACCAAGCTTCGCCACATGTTCACTTCGCCGGTAAATCTGTTCTTGGGCCCTCGAGACCGGCCCAAAGGGGCGATGCGTCCCATGCCCAACCTTCTGGAAGCGGAGGATATCGAGACCGTTGGCGCCGCTTTTGCCAGCGATCTCACCTGGAAGCAGATTTTTGACACCGACGCCTGCACGATGTGTGGCCGATGCACCTCGGTATGTCCCGCCAACATCACGGGCAAGCCCCTCGACCCCAGGGAGATGGTCCTCAAGTCTGGTGAGGTGGCTGCGGCCAATGCCGGAATTTCCCCTCCTCTCAGTTCGCTCGCGGTTCTGGATTCTGGTGCCGGGTTGTTTGATCGGATAACCAGCGAAGAGGCATTCGCCTGCACCACCTGTCGGGCCTGTGACGAGATCTGCCCCGTGGACATCGAGATCCTCGATCGAATTCTCGACATGCGCCGCCATCTCACGCTCATGGAGTCAGACTTTCCCAGCGAGTTGGGCAAGGCTTTCGTTGCGATGGAGAACCAGTCGAATCCCTGGGGACTCAGCCAGCAATCGCGCGGCGACTGGACCCGTGAACTCGATTTCGAGGTCCCTGTGTTTGGTCAAAATGGCAAGGAGGCCGCCGAGTACCTTTGGTTCGTCGGTTGTGCCGGCTCGTTTGACGACCGGAATACTGCTGTCTCCGTCGCTCTTGCGCGTTTGTTGCAAGAGGCGGGAATCGACTTCGCTATCCTGGCCAGCCGAGAGCTTTGCAATGGCGATCCAGCGCGGCGCGCCGGCAACGAGTTTGTCTTTCAGCAGCTAGCCCTCCAGAACATAGAAACCTTTGCTGACCTCGGGGTGAAGAAGGTCATCACTCAATGCGCCCACTGCTTCAATGCGATTGCCAATGAGTATCCGCAGTTTGGCGGTGACTACGACGTGGTCCATCACAGCCAACTCCTCGTTGAGCTAATGGCCCAGGGTCGGCTCCCCGAGCCACGCAAGGCCGATGGCTCTCGAAAGAAGATCGCCTATCACGATCCCTGCTACCTGGGTCGCCACAACGACGTCTACTCGGCTCCCCGTGAGGTTATCGCTGCGGCCGGTGGCATCGATGTCGTTGAGATGCCTCGTCATGGCACCAGGGCGCTTTGTTGTGGTGCGGGAGGTGCCCGCTTCTGGATGGAGGAGCAGACAGGTAAAAAGGTCAACATCGAACGTGCTGAAGAAGCCCTGGCCACCGGGGCTGACGAAGTGGCAGTTGCTTGCCCATTTTGTTACGTGATGTTGGACGACGGAATCAAGGAGTTGAATCGCGACGATGTGCCGGTTCGCGACATCGCCATGATTCTCGCCGATGGTTTGCTACCGGGCGAACAGGCCGATGCATAGGTTTCGGCTGGCAACAGCCACCCTTCTGGTGGTTTCGGTGGTTACGGCGTGCACGAGCTCTCCGGAATCAGTTCCGTCGACGGCGGCCGCAACCACGACCACAACGGCGCCTGTCGACGGCGCGGCCGCGACCGCCGAGTTCATCCAATGTATGGGTGACCATGGTGTGGAGATATCCGAAATTCCCCTCGATGCCGATGGGCGACCACGGCTCGAGATGATGAGCGACCAGATTGACTATTCGGACCCGGTTACCACCGAGGCGCTATCCGAGTGTGCCGGGTTGCTCACGGACGGAGCACTCGACCTGGCGTACGACGAGCAGTACCGGGAGGCCGTGGTTGGGCAGCTCGCCGCCTTTTCCCGATGTCTTCGGGCCCGAGGGGTAGAAGGATTTCCTGACCCGATCGCCGGGTTCATCGGCATCGGATCACCTTTCCCCGTCGCGGAAATTCCCTATAGCGATCCGGACCTCCCTGGAGCCGTGACCATGTGCGAAGGAACAGTGTTTGGTGACTCGGCGGTCGTCGATAGTTAGCCTCTGGATACTCTGACTCAAATGACAATGCCTACTCCGGTGATAGACATCGGAACGAAAGACACCGTTGAGGATGACCGGCCGTGGCAGGTCATCGTCTGGGACGATCCAGTCAACACGATCACCTATGTGATCTACGTTTTCAGGCAAATTTTTGGATATTCGAAACGCAAAGCCACCAAGCTGACGATGCAAGTCCACAACGAGGGGCGGGCGGCGGTCAATGACGGTCCCCGGGAGAAGATGGAAGTCGATTGCTTTCAACTCCATTCCTATGGGCTCTGGGCGACCATTGAGCAGCAGTAATGGAATCTAGGTTCTCCATCACCCGTGATCGTCAGGTGAGAATCGCCCTCATGGAAGGGGAACGGGCCATCTTGGCCCGGGTCATATCCGGTCTCGATGAACTCGGTGGGACGAATGACGATCCAGGCTATGTCCGGCTCCACCCCCCGGTCTATCTCGGCGATGAAAAATCATCGACCGAGTGGTGGCGGCTGATGGGAGATCAGCTCACTGAGGGGAGAGGACACGACCGGCAGGTATTTGACAGGGTCGTGTCCCAACCCGAATCGACGCTCTCGCCTGAAGAGGCCCGATCGTTGCTTCGGGTCGTGAATCAGGGACGTTTGGTTTATGCGGCGCGTCTCGGGATCGAGGTTGCCGAAGATCTCGAAGGATTGGACGAAGACGAGGACATCGCCTTGTGGTTTCTCAGCTATGTGGTCGACAATCTCGCCGGCGTGCTGGATGGGTTCATCCGCTGACGACACGGACAGTCCTCGTTGTGTAGTTTCAGGATCGTCATCATCGGTTCGTCACCGATTTGAGCGAGTGGAGATTTTTGTGATTGTTGACCCGATAGCGAATCTGAAGAGTCCAGAGGGTTCCCTGGTCTCCATCTACCTGGATCGTCCCTCCCCCGGGGGATTTCCGGCACTGATCACTGATTTGGGCAGAGTTGCGAGAAGTGAAGTGGCGACCAAGTCGAGAGCTCTTCAGAAGAGTGTGGACGCGGATCTCGCCCGGCTCCGTGACCTGGCGGACCGGTTCGAGGCCGAGGTTGCTCCTGCTTATGCCCTCTTCGCCTCATCGCTGAACGGGATATGGGAGTTGCAGGCGTTGCCCCAACCGACCTCCCCGGTTGCTGTAGTGGGCGCCCGACCCTATCTCCGCCCGCTCAGGGCCGTCCCCCGCCCGATACGGACTGCGATTGTTGTTGCCGACCGTTCCCAGGCCCGCTTGTTCGTAGGGTTTGACGGTGAGCTCGAAGAAATAGAGCCTCCGATCGCTGCGGAGATCGGCAAGTCTAATTTTGGTGGTTTCGCCGGATATGACGAGCACGGTGTCCGGGCCCGCGCGCAGGACGTCGCTTCACGACTGTGGCGGACCGCTGGCGACAAGCTCCTGGAGCGGCATCTGGAAGCCCCCTTCGATCTCCTCCTTATCGGCGGTCTCAGCGAGTCGCTCGAAGACATCCGGAGCGAACTGCACCCCTATCTGGCAGATCTTCCCTTTGCTGCCTTCCCAGCAACGCCGACCGATATTTCGATTCCTCGACTCAAAGAGGAGATGCGGGACCAGCGACTCGCCTACCGACGCGACCGCGAATCTGCATTGGTCGATGGGCTCCTTGCTCTCGCCGCGCAGGGCAATCGTGGACTCATCGGCCTGCCGGCTTGCGTCGCAGCGGTAAACGCTCAAGCCGTCGCCGACCTTGTCGTGGCTGGCGAATTCACCCGTCCCGGTGTTGTCTGCCCTCAATGCGGGTTTATGGATCGCTCCGGAACGATATGCACTATCTGCGGGACGGGGTTCCATGAGGTGCGCGATCTGGTCTCTGCGATGATGGATTCAACGGTCGCTTCCGGGGGCCGGGTCCACCAGCTGACCATCGGGTCGGCGCTCGACTCCCACGGGATCGGCGTTATCGCCCGATTCGAGCTGTCGGTGTAGTGACCTTCGAACGGTGCCGAATCCTCGAAAAGCTGCAGGGAAGCTAGTTTCTCTTCGATGTCTGTAGCCGCACTGATACTTGCTGCCGGGGCTTCAGCCCGTTTGGGCCGACCCAAGCAACTCGAACCGTGGGGCGAGTCCAGCCTCCTCGGCCATGTCATCGCACAGACAGCGTTGTTCCCGGTTGACGAGACCTGGGTGGTGCTCGGGGCCGGGATCGATGAGATCCTCGACTCTGTCGACTTTGGGGATGCCGGTGTCATCGAGAATCCTGAATGGGACGAGGGAATTGCTTCGTCAATCCGGGTCGGCCTCGACGCACTTCTCCAGTCGTCCCGTTGCGATGTGGCACTGATTGTTCTTGGCGACCAACCCAACGTCTCACCTGAGACTGTCGAGGAACTTTTGATCTCGCACCGGCAGTCGGATCATCCAGTGAGTGTCCCCAAATATCGTTACAACAGGGGCAATCCGGTGGCAGTCGATCGGTCCCTGTGGCCCCGGCTGATGTCGCTAGAGGGTGACGACGGCGCCAACAGGCTCTGGCAAGCCCACCCCGAGTGGATCAACGAGGTGTGGTTTCCTGAGATGGCGCCACGCGACGTCGACACCGACACCGATGTCGTCGAGCTTCGTCCGAAGAATCTCACGCAATGAGAGCCGGCGCGAACGATGTCTAGGCTTGAGGTTGGACCGTTAGAACATGGAGAGTCCGTCTATGGCGAGAATTGACGAAGTGGTCGGCGTCTCAGTACGGGATGCCACAAAGCTTCGCAAGGCAGGTATCAAAACCAGCCGGGGTCTCATTGAAAGCGCATCGACCCGGAGGGCGCGGAGTGATCTGTCCGCTCGCACAGGCATCGCACCACGCGACCTCCAAACCTGGGTCCACCACGCCGACCTGCTCCGGGTGCGAGGAATTGGCGGCGAGTACGCCGAATTGCTCGTGGCTGCCGGAGTTGAAACAATCCGCGACCTCCGCCGCCGGAACTCGACGGCGCTCCTTGCCAAAATCATCAGCATGAACGGATCTGACAAGGTGGTGAAGAGACTTCCCACCGAATCGATGCTCAACGGATGGATCGACTCCGCCAGGGGTATCGAGCCCAGCCTCACCTAGATCTCGGGGCCTCCCTTCAGCCACTCCGGGGTTGTTAAGATCGATTGAATGGAACCCAGCGGCGGTGCGGCGACCCACAATGCCTATACGCCTCATATCGGGGAGAGCCGCCAGTACTGGCGGGACATCATCCTCGGTGTCAACGACGGTCTGGTCTCGATTTTTCTACTGGTCGCCGGGGTTGTAGGCGGTGGGCTCAGTTCGGCGCAGGTGGCGCTGACTGCCGTTGCAGGTGCCATTGCGGGATCGGTGTCCATGGCAGCTGGCGAGTACCTCGCTACCAAGTCACAAGAAGAGGTTCTCGAGGCCGAACTCAACCTGGAGCGAGAGCACATTCGGGATCATCGTGATCAGGAGCTGTCCCAGCTGCGAGACATGTTCTCCGATATGGGTCTGCTCAAGGAAGATGTCGGCCCGGTAGTGGACGCGTTCGACCGTTCCGACCTGGCAATGCTCAATGCGATGAAAGCCCTCGAATTTGGGGTGGTCGACTCGGAACGACGCTCTCCTTACCTGGCGATGATGTTTTCGGGTGGATTGTTCCTGGTTGGCTCATTCCCGTCGGTTGTCCCCTTCCTTATGATCGACACACCGACGACTGCTCTGATTTGGGCAACTGCCCTCTCCCTGCTCGGCCTGTTCATCGTGGGTGTAGTCAAGGCACGGGTCGCCAAGTCGGGCTGGGTCCGCTCAGGCCTGGAGAATCTCGTGATTGCCGGCGTAGGTGGAGTGATCGCCTACGTTGTTGGCGACGTGGTCGGTGCTGCCCTCAGCTGAGCGCACCTGAACCATAGTCCGCCTCTTCCTCACTGCTTGCTTTAGTTAGCACTTTGCTATATCATGTAGCCGGTGAGCGAAAGCAAGCAGGCAGATCTCGGCGATTTCATCCGCCAACAAAGGGAAAGGGCCAACCTCTCTCTGCGGCGTTTGGCCGAGGCAGCCGGTATTTCCAACCCGTACTTGAGTCAGATCGAGCGAGGGATTAGGAAGCCGTCTGCGGAGATCTTGAAGCGACTTTCACGAGCACTAGAGATTTCGGCCAACTCGATGTATTCGAAAGCCGGGTTGATCGATGACGAGTTTGAATCACCGTCAGTGTCGGAAGCAATCGATGCTGATGCGGTTCTCAGCTCTGAAGAAAAGAAAGTGTTGTTAGACCTCTACCGGAATTTAGTTCGGGCCCGGGGATTGACAACAGAAGACACCCTAACTCAGGAGTAAAACATGCAGGCTAAGAACGTCCTGTACGCGGCTGTCGGCGCCCCAGTGGTTGCCGCCCGCAAGGTCACCGACGTGGTCGGCGACCTAAAAACCAAAGTAAATGAAGAGACCGCGGACTACACCAAGGTCGCCGGCAAGGCCTTTGAGGCCTGGGCCAGCGAGGGCGAGAAGGTTGTTGCCCGTGTTTCGGACAACAAGACCGTCGAGGAGATAACCTCCAAGGTGGATCTCGACCAGGTCCAGGAGCAGGTAGGCAAGTTGCGTACCCAGCTCGAAGACATGCTCGCCACATGGCGTGCCTCCTTCCGTCCCGCACAGGATGAAAAGGCGACGGCCACGAAGGCTCCCGCCACGAAGGCTCCCGCCAAGAAGACTCCGGCCAAGAAGGCTTCGGCATCGAAGGCTTCGGCCTCGAAGGCTTCGGCATCCAAGACTTCTGCCGCCAAGACTACGGCTGCGAAGACGAGCACAGCGAAGGCTTCGGCCTCGAAGGCTACGGTCAGCAAGGCTGCCCAGACTTCCTGAGCTCACTCCTCCTCAAACTAACAAACGGGCCCCGCGGGGCCCGTTTGTTTATTCTTGATCGCCGGGTTACATGCTCATCGCTTCGTATACCCTCACTCCGTCGATGATCGGACACTCTTTGAGCAGCTCCAGTGCCGCATCCAAATCTTCGGCCGAGAAGATGGAGTACCCCGTAATCGGGGATCCATTTAGCTCTTCTTGACCTGTGCTGGTCATCCGGACTCCCGCACCAAGTGGATTTCCGCCGTCGATCATGCTTCCACCCACAGACTCAAACCAACTTCCCCACGCAGCCTTTACATCGTCGGTGTATTCCCATGCGCCTTCGTACATGAACACGAATTTCTTCATTGTCTGCTCCTATCCTTCTTTTCTCTTTTGGCGATCCAGAAACTCGACATAATTACTGAGAGACTCCTCGTCGCTACCCCAGTAGGTATGGAACTCCTCCGTCCAATCCTGCAACACGGTGATTGCACCCCGACGCAACGCCAGAAAGTTGGTGCGACCGTGTTTCTTTCGTTCGATGAGACCCGCGGCCTCGAGAACTTTGACGTGCTTGTGGATCGCCGGGAGCGAAAGATTTCGCTGGTCGGCGAGGGCTCCAATAGACCATGGTTGCTGAGCGAGCGCGTGGATCATCTGTCGTCGATGCTCGTTGGCGAGGGCACTAAAGGTGGCGTCGAGAGCTTGGGGGGTGGGGATGGAGTTCACAACAGTTAACCAAGAGGTTAACAGTTGGAGTCCCTATCAGTCAAGTAGGGCGAGAAGTGCTGAAACTCCGCTGATCATCCCGTAGGCAACACACCCCTCGTCGGCGACAAAAGTCGATGAATGAAGGTCACCCCGGCCTTTGGAAGCCCCGAGACGGAGCAAGGCTCCCGGAATCACCTCGAGGTAGTTCGCAAAATCTTCCCCACCCATGCTGGTTGGGGTGTCTACGATCACACTCCTGCCCATGACTCGTTCGATTCCGGCCACCGCCGTCGCAATCACCGACTCGTCGTTGATCACCGGTGGGATAGCTTGCTGGTACACGAGGTCATAGCCTGCCCCACTCACTGCAGTCAGATTTGCCAGGGTCTTATCGACGAGTGCGGGCAATTCTGCCCAGACTTCGGGATCGATGGTGCGGGCGGTCCCCTTGATCTCGATCCTGCTCGGGATCACGTTTTCGGTAGCCCCGCCATGTATCGACCCGAAGGACACAATCAAGGCGCGCTGAGAATCGATTGCGGCTCGAAGGGTCACCGGCAAATCGACGACGATTCGCGCCGCGGCTTGGACGAGGTCGACAGTTTGATGAGGTCGTGCGGTGTGGCCGCCCGGCCCGAACAGCGAGATTGCGAACTTGTCGGCGCTCGCCGTGATCGGCCCGGTGCGCACCCCGATTTTTCCGGCAGACTGGGTGGGGTCGACGTGGAAGGCGATGATTGACCTCAATCCATCGATTAATCCTTCTCCTACCAGTTCGACCGCGCCTCCTGGAAACGCCTCTTCCGCCGGTTGGAAGAGAATACGAACGCCATTCGGGAGGTCCAATCGATCCAAGACCTGAGCGATCCCGAACGCCACAGCAGCATGGAAATCGTGGCCGCAGGCGTGCATCCATCCTGGATTTTGCGAAACCGGAAAGTTTTCTTCCGGTTCGTCTATGGGAAGTGCATCGATGTCGGCGCGAAACCCAACACGTGGAGTACCTCCAATGTCGACCCAAAGACCGGTGCCATGCGGGCGTAGCTGCGGTTGAATGCCACGCTCCATCAAGGCATCAGCGATCAGTCCGGTGGTGACGTGTTCCTGATAGGACGGCTCGGGGTTTGCGTGGAGAGCGCGCCGGAGCTCGAGGGTGGCGGGGAGTGCCGACTCGACCAGAGTTGTTATCTGCAATTGCGATGTCAAGCGCGTGATCTCATCTGCGGGATCTCATTTGGGCGAGCCTAACCAACCGCTATTGATAAAACCTGGCCATAAAGACTTTGCGAGCTCGGCGGGTAACCCGCAGGTAGGTCTCCCGCAATTCGTAGCTCCGGTCGTAGCCCAGAGATGCCGAAAGCCTGGATAGCTCATCGGGTTGCGAAGGAATGAAGTCGACAAGGCGACCTCGCTGGAGATGGAGGCGAAGTCGGACCCGATTGCAGAACTCGTAGGAATCGACAAGGGCGAGGTGGTCGGCCGGGGCGAGGAGTTCGGCTTCGAGAAGTGCCTTGAGGGCGGGAAGAGTGCCCGTTTCCCGTAAGGAGGGGAGCTGGTGGCCATGTTTGAGCTGGAGTAGTTGGGTGAGAAACTCGATGTCGCTCAGAGAGCCCGGGCCCAATTTGAGGTGGAAGTCGGCGTCCTCTTCGGGGGCAAAGCGTTCGTTCTCGACGCGAGCTTTGATAGTTCTGATCGAGGCGAGTCTCGCCGGGTCAAAAGGTCTGTCCCAAAGTGTTGCGCTCGCCACATCCTGAAATCTCTGAATGGTTCCGGGAGAACCGGCCACCGGCCTGGCCCGAACCAGGGCGAGGAATTCCCAAGGCTCGGCCCATTCCCGGTAGTAGCGTGCTGTGCTATCGATCGATCGGGCGTTTGGGCCGTTTTTTCCCTCGGGACGAAGCCCGGTGTCGAGAAGGTATCCCTCTCCATGGCGGCCCGGCGCAGACAGTATCTGATACATGGAGGTGGGTATCCCAATCGCGAGTTCACGGTCCATCTCGTCAAAGACATACATGAGGTCGAGATCGGACCCATAGGAGAGTTCCCCGCCCCCCCACCGGCCCATGGCGATTATTGCCAGGTCGTGTGGGATGTCCGCTGTGGCAACGTCGAGGCTGCCCACTATCGCAGTATCGGCTCCGTCGGCGAGGGATTGCAAAGTTGCCAGCGTGTCATGTCCCCGAATGACATCACGCGCCGCGATGCGGAGGCGCGTGCGCCTCGATGATCGGCGGATTGTCCCGATCTGGGCATCTCGCTCCGGTCGTGATGCCAGCAGGCCCATGAGCCGTCCAATAGCGGCTTCCCTGCCCCGAATATCGTCGAGAGCGGTGTCGTCGGCGAGTCTGGGGATGAATTCGGGTATGCGGTCCAGAAGGTCGCCAAACAGCCGACCGGTTCCTAACAACATGGCCAGCCTCTCGCCTGTAACCGGATTGTTGAGCAACCTGGCGACAAGGGTGGAGTGGTCGGTTGTGTTGGCCAGAAGCACCCTCAGCTGGGATAGACCCAGGTCCGGTTGGGGGGACAGGGAGAGCCAATCGAGCATCAACGGCATCATCTGCTGCATGGCGCGCGACTTCCGACTCAGTCCGGTCGTCAAGGCTTCGAGGGCTTCTGCGGCAGCCCGTGTGTTGGCAAAACCGAGGGCGCTCAGCCTTTCATACGCATTCTCGGGGCCAAGTCGCGCGCTTGGCGAGCCCACCAGTGAATCGAGAATCGGCCTGAAGTAGATTCGTTCGTGGAGAGTCCGTGTTGCCGCCCTCGTCGTCGATATCAGGGCGGTGAGTTCTTCAGGGTCGCGTCCCAGGCCCATCCCGATGGCGAGTCGCCGCCTGGCCTCGGGATCTGAGGGAATCCGATGGGTTTGGCGTACATCCCAGATCTGGATGAGGTGTTCGAGTCGGCGCAGCGTCAAGTAGGCCGCCCGCAATTCTTCGGCCTCCTCCAGGCTGAGATAGCTCCCTTCTTCGAGGGCGGACAGGGCATCGAGCGTGCCTCTCAACCTCAGCTTGGGGTCGTGTCTGCCGTGGACCAACTGCAGCAATTGGACCGTGAACTCGACATCCCGAATCCCGCCCGGCGCCCGCTTGAGGTCGGATGTGTGTGCCTGCGATTCCGCTTCCGACTTGAGACGGCGCAGACCCCGGATTGCCTCGACGTCGATGCCGTGCTCCCAAACCACCGCTCCAGCCAGTGATGCAAATCTCCGGCCAAGGTCCGGGTCTCCCGCAGCGGGCCGCGACTTGATCAGAGCCTGAAGTTCCCAAGGCTCGGCCCAGCGCTCGTAGTAGCTCGCGTATGCGTCGAGCCGTCTCGAGAGCGGGCCCATGCTGCCCTCGGGCCTGAGGTCGGCGTCGAGCACGAGACCGGGTCCTTCAAACGAAGATGCGGTGAGCTTGGCAATGATACGGCTGGCGAGGGCGATCGCACCGCCCCGGTACGACTCGGAGTTCTCCGGGTTGTCGCCGTGGACGAACATGAGATCGATGTCGGAGGCGTAGTTGAGTTCGTTAGCGCCCCATTTGCCCATGGCGATGATCGCGAAGGGAAGGTCTTCAACGATCGGATGGCTCGCCTTCAGCTCGAGGCGCGCCGCCTCCAGGGTGCGTTCCATGAGATGGTCAATGAATCGCGAGTACCCGTCCGTGGCGTCGGCGAGTGAACTGAGTCCGGCCAACTCAGCGGCCGCAAACTCAAGCAGGGCCGCCGAGTTTTGGAGCGGTACCGACCATTCGGGGTTGATATCACCCCCAGCTATCTCGGGATGGGCTGCGACAGTGGCGGTGAGGGTACGGCTGAAGGAGCCCATGGCGGCCAGTCGTTCCAGGTCGATTCCGAATTCGGCCGTCTCGCCGATCGCTTCGATCAATGGCTCGAGGCGCGACCAGGTCTCGGTCTCGTCTTCAGATATCAGGTTCGTGAGCTGTCGCCGTAGATCGGTAATGACCGGTTCGGCAACGAGTTCTGTCTCTTCATGTCGTTTGCTCACCCCTACAGGCTAAGTCTTTGGATAACGTGCGGGGATGTCGTTGCGTGTCGCCGGTGCCCAGTTGAACCTCGTCGTCGGGGACATCGCTGGCAACGAAGCAAGAATTGTCGAATGTGTTGCTCGAGCCACTGAGGAGAAGGCCGACATCCTCCTCCTCCCCGAGCTGGCAATCAATGGCTACCCGCCCGAAGATCTGGTCCTCCGCTCTGACTTTGTCGATGCCGGCATCGAGGCCCTGAGAAGAATCGCACGGACGACTACTACGACCGACGTGGTGGTGGGCTTTGTCGACCATGCACCGGGGCCATCATCGGGTGCAGCCGATTCAGTGGAGCGGCGGGTTGCCAACGGGGCAGCATTGCTCGGGGACGGACAACTCAAGGGGATCTACCACAAAGTCCTCCTACCCAACTATGGCGTTTTCGACGAGGATCGATATTTCTCCGTTGGTCGGGAAGCGGACCGGGTTTGGGAAGTCAACGGAATGCCAGTCGGGATCTCTATCTGTGAAGACATATGGCGCGCTGATGGGCCACCGCGCCAGCAGGCGCAAAATGGCGCCTGCATTCTGCTCAATATCAACGCTTCGCCATTTCATGCCGGAAAGGCGGCCGATCGCGAGGAGATGCTCAAGTCGCGGGCGATCGCGTCCGGGGTCCCCGTCGTCTACCTCAATCTGGTGGGCGGACAGGATGAGTTGGTGTTCGATGGAGCGTCTGTCGCTTTCGATGCCAGGGGTCGGATGGTTCATCGTTCTCCTCAATTCGAGGAAGACTTCTTCGTGGTGGACTGTCCGCTGGCCGATGACGAGGTGACTCCCATCCCGGCCACGACACCGCTTCTCGATGCCACCGAGGAGATATATCGCGCGCTGACCACGGGTCTTGGCGACTACGTCCGTAAGAACGGGTTTACGGGAGTGCTCCTGGGGTTGTCTGGAGGAATCGACTCAGCTTTGACCGCGGCCATCGCCGCAGATGCCCTGGGCCCGGAACAGGTTTGGGGACTGTCGATGCCATCTCGCTATTCCAGCGACCACTCGAAGATCGACGCCGCCGAGTTGGCCCAAAATCTCGGAATCCGGTTCGATACGATTCCCATCGACGACACATATGCCTCCTATCTGGAGACTCTCAGCCCGTTGTTCGCCGGCACCGAATTCGGGGTAGCCGAAGAAAACATCCAGGCCAGGGTACGGGGGAGTATCTGGATGGCGTTATCCAACAAATTTGGCCCCATGGTGTTGGCAACGGGGAATAAGTCAGAAATGGCCGTGGGGTACGCCACTCTGTACGGTGACATGGTGGGTGGGTACTCGGTGCTCAAGGATGTTTTCAAGACCACTGTCTATGAGCTGGCGGATTGGCGTAACGGAATCTCTCCGGTGATTCCAGAAAACACCATAAGCAAACCACCATCGGCCGAACTCCGCCCCGATCAGAAGGACTCGGACTCGCTACCGCCGTACGAGGTTCTCGACCCGATTTTGCTCCGCTACATCGAGATGGACATGGGTGTGGATGAGATCATCGCCGATGGGTTTGAGCGGGCGACAGTTTCCCGGGTTGCTGCCCTGGTCGACCGAAGCGAGTACAAACGACGTCAGTCAGCACCCGGCGTGAAGATAACGACGAAGGCCTTTGGAAAAGACCGGCGTCTTCCGATCACCAATCACTACCGCGCCTAAATATCGGGATCGAACTTTTGCACGCAGGGGTAGGGGTGTTCGCCCAGGATCCACCAGGTAACTAAGTCGATGACTTCGGCTCTGGTGACGAGATGGTCACCATCGACCTGCGGGTGGCAGACCTCGATGATGCTCCGGAATCGAAGATTGACTTCGGCTCTGGCCGGTGAAGGCAGCGGGATCTCCTCGACCAGGTCGGTTTCTGGTTCGATTGCCAGCCGCGATTGAGCGTCGTAGACCCAACTGATCATCCTGGCGACGTCCGCGGCAGTGATGCCGCTTTGCAGACAGGTTTCGACAGGTTCACACCCCGTCACCTGGGCGAGAGTCCCGGCGGGGATGTGTTGCTCGAGAGCAAGCGTCTGCTCGACCGTGTCAACCAGAATGGGAGAAATCCCCATCAACTGGCCGATCAAGGCCGCGGTGTCATCGGGTTGGGCGAGCCGATTGGGGCAAAGGTCGAATTGGGTTTCGTCGCATGGCCAGAATCCACCCGCGGCTGCCAGGTGTGTTGCCGTCTGCTCCACCGGTAGCCCTTCATCATCTCCATAGATCCCGTTTTGCATCAGCTGGTCGGAGTCGGCCTGCGCTGCGCGCACCGACGGGACCGGGTCGACCGAATAGCCGCTGGGATCACGGAGCTCGAAATGGAGGTGAGGTATCGACCCCTCTGCGTTCCCGGAGTCACCGACCCACCCGATGACCTGGCCCGCCGTCACTTCGCTTCCGGAGGTAAGGCCGGGGGCGACACCGAGGCCCAGCCCATCGTCGCCGGGGTAATTGTCATTGTTGAGATGGACGTACATGCTCGACCAGCCGTCATTGTGGCGGATGATCAGATAGCAGCAGTCCTCAGCCGGGGTGTTATGCACCGATGAAACAACGCCGTCGGCAACCGCCACAACCGGTGACATTCTGTCGGCGACGAGATCGGTCCCTTTGTGCCTACGGGAACCACCGTCCCGATCATCCCCGAAGTCGGAGATGATCCTGGCGCCAGTGGCGATGGGAAACACCATGTCATAAGTCCAGGTACGGCAGGGGGAACCAGGGGCGGGTGGTGGTGGTGGTGTGGTTGGAGTGGGTGACGTCGTCGTCGTGGATGGTGGGCTTGTGGTTGTAGTCGTTTCCCCGTTGACCGTGGTCGAAGACGTTTCGGGGGTGGTGGTCGTCGTCGGGGAGGGTGGGATGGTGGTTGTTGTTGTCGGAATGATGTTGCCGTTCTTATCCAGTCCTGGAAACAGCTGGTCAAGGGTGACCGGCCGGCAATTTTTGGCAGGGGCCGCGTCGATGGCCGGTGAAGACACCACGAATAAGCCACCCACCAGGGCGACCGCCATCAAGACTCCGCCAATCCTTCCCATCATTGTTTGACAGGCTACCGCACACGGCGCCCGAGTGGAACTAGAACCGGTCTGTAGTACGTTGAAGGGCTATGAACCGAAACCGGATCCTCAAAACCATCTTCCTGGCCACACTGGTCGGGCTTGTTATCAGCGCCTGCGATTCCGAAGGCGAGGTCGAACTCACCACAACTTCATCAATCATCACTTCGACCACCCCACCAGACGTCGAGGCGACAGACGACGGAAATGAGAGTGGAACAACCACGACCCTCGCCGGTCAGGCCGTGTCTGGCCATGAAGTCGTCCTTCGGGAGAGCACCGACGACGGGGAGATCCTTTACGTAGTCATCCCGCCAGGCGATTACACCGACGTCGACCTGGAGAATTTTGTCGGGAACCTCGTCGAAAACGACGAGAACATTTCGAGTATGGAGGTTTTTGACGATGCAGACGCGGTTACCGTTTTTCTCCTCGACGAATCCGAGCAAACTGCGGCCGACCTGGTACTGATCGATGAGCACCACCTGGTGACCTTGGTCGATCGAAACCGGATCATCTTCCGCGGGCCCTACGAAGAAATGGGCGAGATCGTTATCGGCAGTTGAGCCACTGTTCGGCTACAGCAACGCCGAGGCGATCAGGAGAAAGCCCCCAAAGCCGACCATATCGGTGACCAGCGTGAGGAAGATCGCAGCCGCCAGGGCCGGGTCTTGACCGAGACGTCTCAGTAGGACAGGGATGCCGGCACCGGCAAGGGTGCCGATCGTGAGATTGATCATTGCGGCGAGCGCGACCGTCACCGCCACCGGTGCCGGCGGTGATGCAGACCCGAAAATGCCCGAGACCAGCAACATGTAGCTGACCAGGCCGGCAAAAACCGCGACAAGAGCACCGTTGAGCGCTCCGACTCCCGTCTGTCGGGCGAGGATTCCCGGCACCTGCGACCCGGGCACCTCGTCAGAAGCCATCGAGCGGATCATGACGGCGAGGCTTTGATTTCCTGCGTTTCCGCCGAGTAATGCGATGAGTGGCATCAAAGCGGCGAGGACCGGTTCCCGACTGATCACCCCCGTCAACTGCTCGATGACAAAGGCAACACCCAATGCCAGGGCGAGATTGACCAGCAACCAGGGTGCCCGGGCCCGGAACGACTCGGACACTTTTGAGTAGACCGTCTCTTCGACACCGGCACCGACGGCGGCGGCAAAGTCTTCTGTTGCCTCGTCCTGAATCGCCTCGATGACGGCGTCGTTGGCCACCATCCCCAATAGGACTCCGGAGCCATCGACGACCGGTACGCCGAGAAGGTGGTAACGCTGGCAGATGTCGGCAATCTCTTCGCGGTCAGTGAGAGGATCGACTGCGATCGGCTCGGGGATCATGACGTCGGCCAGAGTTGCGCCGGGCCGTTTGAACACCAGATGCCGGAAGGGGACCACCCCATGCAGTCGCGATCCCTCATCAACCACATAGATATAGGCGAGGTCGTCGTACTGCTCATTCATTTGGCGGATCCGCTCGACGGCCTCCCCGGTGGTGAGCCCGAGTGGAAGGGAAGCGATATCGGTGGTCATCAGGCCACCCGCTGAGTCTGACGGGTAAAGGAGCAGTCGCCGATAGGTCGCTTCGGTGGCGTCGTCGACCAGGTCGAGGACACCTCCGAGGACGTCTTCATCCAATTCGGCGAGGAGGTCGGTAGCCGCATCATCGGGCATTGCGCTGATGGCAGCCGTCAAATCTTCGAGGGAGACGTGCTCCACCATCTCCGCGGCGAGTTCCGGAGCGATTTCCTCGAGGATCTGCGCCGCCTCTTCCGGCTCTAAGGTCGAGATCAACCCGGCGGCGTCGACCTCCCGTAGTTCTTCCAGTACGTCGGCAGCATCTTCGGGCGAGGCGTCAACCAGCGCCTCCCACTCCTCGGAGCGCAGCTCGAGATAATCGGCCACCTCGTCGCGGTCGCGGCGAGCCGCGGCGACGAGGGCATGGGCGAGATCTCTGGGTTTGCGAAGTCGGAATCTCAAATGAGTGCCTCAGGATCCGTGGACCGCACAAGGCTAATGGCTATCAGCCGTCGTACGGTCGCACCGACTTGATGGTGACGGCTAATTTCCCGGCGGGTGCGTCGTATTCGACTGTGTCTCCAACACCGGCGCCGATCATTGCGGCGCCGAGAGGGCTGTCCGGCGATGCGAGCAGCACGCCTGGCAATTTGTTTTCCTGGGGCGCGACAAAGAATTCCAGCTCATCGTCGTCACTGTCGACCACGGTTACCACGGATCCGATCTCGACCAGACCCGAATCCTCGACGTCTCTCACCTCCGCCGTCCGGAGGAGGTGTTCGAGTTTACGGATACGTGCCTCCATGAGACCCTGCTCGTTTTTGGCCGCGTCGTAATCGGCATTCTCGCGGAGGTCGCCGTGGGAACGTGCTTCAGCAATACGGTCTTCGATTTCGTGACGACCGGCCGTCTTTAGATTCTCTAACTCCTCCTGCATTTTCTTGAAGGCGGAAGGCGTGAGGAAGGTGGCTTCTTCTGACATGGGGAGAGGAAAGGGTAACCAACCGCCCGTTGTTAGGTAAGTTTCACCCATGTCCGACATCCGGTTGACCCGATACAGCCACGGCGCTGGCTGAGCTTGCAAACTCGGCTCTGCCGAGCTGGCGCAGGTCTTGCGTCCCGTACATGGCCATCCCGCGACCGCACATCCTGACCTCCTGATCGGGTTGTCGGTTGCTGACGACTCCGGCGTCTATGCGCTGGGAGACGGTCGTGCCCTGGTGCAGTCTGTCGACATCTTCACGCCAGTCGTGGATGACCCCTACCACTGGGGCAAGATTGCCGCCGCCAATGCTCTCAGCGACATCTATGCCATGGGTGGCGATCCCTTGACCGCTCTGACCATCCTCGCCTGGCCTCGAGACGAATTGCCCTACGATCTCGCTAGCGAGGTGCTGCGCGGCGGCCTCGATGTAATGGCCGTGGCAGCATGCACTGTTGTAGGCGGCCACTCTCTCGATGCGCCCGAACCGTTGTTCGGCTATGCAATCACAGGTTTGGTAGCGAGCGCCGATGCGGTTGCCATCACCGGAGCCCTTCCCGGCGATGTGCTTATCCTGACAAAACCCCTCGGCATCGGGATCGTGACAACCGCGATCAAGAGGGGGTTTTGTCCCCCTCAGTTGGCGGCCGCCGCCATCGCGCAGATGTCGTCCCTCAATTCCGCAGCCGGTGCCGCCCTCAGGTCCAACAAGGCTCACGCCGCCACAGATATCACCGGTTTCGGCCTTCTCGGGCATCTCAAAGAAATGTGCGAGGCCTCGAATGTCGGTGCGACGGTGAGAATGAGCGATGTCCCGGTGCTGGACGGTGTCGGCGATTTGCTCGAGCAGGGCGCGTGGGCGGGGGGATCGAAACGCAATCTCGAGGCGGTGTTGGAATTCGTCCGCAGTGCCGACCTCGACATCCGAATCCTGGCCGACGCCCAAACCTCGGGCGGCCTCCTCGTTTCCCTCCACGTTTCGGATGCTGATGCCTATCTGAGAGCCGTCCCCGGAGCGGTGGCTATCGGCCAAATCAGCGAGGGTGCCGGTATCGCCGTCGTTTAGGCCGCGGCCCCTGAGGCCCGGTTGTCCGGCCGGTTGGCGGTAGTGGTCGCGCACTTGCCAATATGGTGCCGATGGAGCCCCGGGAACGTCTTGAATCCATAGCCGACGCCTTGTCAATTCCACGCGCGCAGAGGCACATCTTTCTCTGTGCAGATCAGACCACTCCCAAGTGTGCCCCTCATGCGGAGACCCATGAACTCTGGTCACATCTCAAGAAACGTTTGAAGGAGCTCGGCCTCGCCTCGGCGCCCCCTGGTTGGTATGGCAAACCGGGGGTTGAGGCCAGCCCGGTTGCGCCTGGCGACGGATCAGTGTTGCGCAACAAGGTCGACTGCCTGCGGATCTGCGAACAGGGGCCGATCGCCGTGGTCTATCCCGAGGGCACCTGGTACGCCGACTTGAATATCGAAAAGCTCGACCGAATCATCAATGAGCACCTGGTCAACGGAAATCCGGTGGAGGAGTATGTCTTCGCCGTCGGGAGTCTTCAGTCATGAGATTTTGGACGAAGATGCTGGTGGGGGTGTTAGTGGTCCGCGCCCTGGCTCCCGTGCTGACCCCTAAATTCAAGCAGCCGCAGGTCCACCCCTGGAGACAGCCGGGTCGTACCGTGTTCGTCGGCGACAGCGAATTCCTGGTCAGGGAAGCGGGCCCCGAGGATGGGGATCCACTGCTGGTGATCCACGGTTTGGCCGGATCATCGTTGGCCGAGTGGTACGAAGTTGCCCCGTTGCTCGCGGCCAATCGACGTGTCATCCTGCTCGACCATCGGGGGCACGGATTGTCGGCCCTTTCCCGCGGGCCCTACGAGATCGGTGATGAGGCCGACGATATTGCCGGCGTTCTCGACCAGGTGGGTGTCGATGCCTGCGACGTGGTGGGTTATTCGTTGGGCGGCGCGGTGGCCCAGGAGCTCGCTCATCATTACCCGGGACGGGTCAGGAAGATGGTGCTGATCGCCACTTTTACCCACCACCCCCAACCGCTCCGGATGTTTCGAGCCATCGGCAGTGTCCTGGTACGGGGATTCGAGCGAATTTTTGGATTTGGCACTCCTGATGTCCGTGCCGGTTATCTAATCGCCACTGGCGCTGTTGCCCCTGAACACGGCCGATGGTTTTGGGAAGAGACCCATCGTCGCGACGTCGATGCCGGAGCCCAGGCAACCCTGGCGACACTCCGTTTTGACTCCAGGGAATGGGTGGGCCGGCTGGACACGGAGACTCTGGTAATCATCCCCACCGCCGATCAGCTGGTGCCGGTGTCCTGGCAATACGAGCTTGCTTCCCTATTCCGCGATGTTCGTGTCGTCGAAGTCGTCGGGGCGCATCATGAGGTTCCCTGGACCCATCCGTCCCGGATCGCGCGGGAAATCGAAAGCTTCCTAGCCGGTTAGGGGTACAAGGATGAGGGTGTTGGCAGCAGCCTCGTCAACTGAGGAGCGGTCCCACAACATCGGGTGCTGATCACCATCGGTCCACATTTCGATCATGTCAGCGTAATTTCCGTGGAAGGCATGGCCCGACTGCCCCGTGGTGTGAATCGATGTCGATCCGGCGAGATCGCCCAGGTCGATCACCATTCGCATCGAGGGGACCCAGTCGACTTCATATCCAACCGTTGCGTTCCAACCCACCGAGTTGATGATCGAATCACTCCCTGCGACCCGATGTGGAGCCGACCGGTTGAAAATCCACTCGACAGGGGCGATGCCCGACTGTCCCAAGGTCTGGTTCTCAAACGAAGCGAGATGGAGGTCACCCCAGCGCCATTTCTCACTATCCGATCCGATTAGCTCGGTCATCTCATCATGGGCCGCTGCCATGGCCGCTTCCATGATCTCAGAGGCCGACTCAGCGACGGGAGTGTCCTGGTTGTCCCAGAAAGGATCGTCCGGCGTGTTCACCAACCCGGTGACGACCTCGAACCAACGGCTCCCACCTACCGGCCGCTGCTCCTCGGGGAGGTCGTCGGAGAATATGAGATCGAGCAAATGGCGCCATGTGGCTTGATACGCCGCCGCCCCCGGTGAGTCGGTGCCGACCTGGAAGCCGCTGCTGCCGGGGGACCACGATTCGAGCAGATTCTGGATCTCCAAGACTTTTGGCTGTTTGGTCGAAACCGTGACCAGGGCCGGAACGATGTTGGCGGCACCACCGTCACGGTTGTCCATCTGCATCCGCTGCACCGATGCCACGTCGTGTTTCTCTGAGTCGTTGATCAACTCTTCGATCCGGGCCGCCCGATAGCCATAGGAGCCGTCCCGACCGATAAACGGCAGGCTGCCGGCAACGAGTACCGGTTGGTTGGCGGTGGCAATGTATCCACGCTCAGGGTTGAATATGAAGGGCATATCCGCAAAGGGGACTGTTCCGATCCAGTCATTGCCCGTTTCCCAACCCGGGAGTGGCCGGAGCCCGTCCGAACCCGGGCGCACCGGAATTTCTCCTGTCGACTGATATCCAATGTTTCCTGCGACGTCGGCGTACACCAGGTTCTGGGCAGCGACGTCCCACATCGCTGCCGCGGCCCGGAACTCCTCCCAATTGGTGGCGAGGTTGATCGAGATGATCGACTCGACCAGAGTTGACGGCTCCAATGACTTCCAGGCGAGGGCGACCGCGTAGCCCTCGGAAAACTCGGTCTCCGCGTCGATTATCTCGTCGGCACCACCGTGGAGACCGGAGATAACCGGCCCGTGCCGGGTGGTGTAGACGTCGTAGGTTTCCGATAGTTTCCCGGCAATATCGATCGTCTCCGACCGCACGCTCATCTCCACCCATATCCCGTCGACCTCGTACTGGCTTGGATTGTCCGGGTTGATTTTCTCGATGAACAGGTCCTGGGTGTCTGCTGCCTCGGTGGTGACACCCCAAGCGATATTCGAGTTGTGGCCGATGACGACACCAGGGGTTCCGGCGAAGGTAAATCCGACCACATCAAATGGGCAGTCGGGACTGACGGTGGTGCAATGAAGCCCCGCTTCGTACCAGATCGACGGCATTTGATTTGCCAGGTGGGGATCGTTGGCCAATATCGGCATTCCGCTCGCGGTATGGGCTCCAGATATCACCCAGTTGTTGGATCCGATCCCTTCGAACCCTCCGCCGGTGAGTGCATTGACCATCTGACGCCCCCGATCAGCGGAAAGTAATGCCGGTAGAGCGGCGTCGGGCAACGCAACGGTCGACGTTGGGTCGATGCCAGCGCGCAGTTCTTCAGGGACTATCACGGGATGGTCGTCCGGGTAGGGCGGGAATAGTTGTTCCACCTGATCGGCGGTGAGTGTCTCCGCCAGGACAGTTCGGGACACCTCGTCGGAGAAGTTTCCACTCAGGTCCCAGGACATGACCTTCGCCCAGGTGAGAGTGTGGATCGGCGTCCACGGTTCGGGCTCGTAGCCCGGTGCGGAGAGGGGGAGTAGGGCGTATTCGAGGCTGAGCCCAGAGCCCTGGTTGGCAGATAGATAGGCGTTGACGCCCTCGGAGTACCACTCCAGGATGTTTCGAGCTTGCTCCGACATCAGATCCAACTCGACTTCGGCGGTTCCGGCGAAGTCAAAGGCGCGGAGAAACCGGTCGGTGTCAACCGAGGAGTCACCAAACATCTCGGAGAGACGCGCTGAGCCGATGTGGCGCCAGAAGTCCATCTGGAAGAAACGGTCCTGGGCTTCGACGTAGCCTTGCGCTCGAAACAGGTCAGCCGTGTTATCCGCGTAGATGTGGGGAATTCCATGGTCGTCTCTGACCACCCGTACTTCGGTGTCCAGGCCGGCGACTTCCAGATCACCATTGAGCTGGGGGAACGAAGCACGAACAGTGAGGAAGCCAAAAACTCCGAGGCCAACGATGACAATCAGGAGGAGGGTCAGGAGACGTTTCAGCCAACGCATACGCGCAGGTTACCCAGCCATTACTTGGCTTTCCGTTATCCCCGACTCCCCCGATAACGTTGCGTCATGAAAACCCTTGTCATGGTGTCGCTGCTCGGCCTCGTGGTCGTATCGTGTGGAAACGAATCCTCACAGACAACTACCACGGTCGAGGATGTGACTACCAGTTCTGTGGTTTCGACGACGACCACCCAGCCGTCAGCCTCGTCGACGACGACCGAAGCTACAACAACAACCACAGCCTTGGCAGCCGACATCGTTATCTCGGGCGGAACTTCTGATGACCCTGAAATTTCGATCGAAGGTCCCGATCTGTTTTCTTTCGCTATCGGAGACGAGGCCCTCATACGGGTCGAATCGTCGGTTGCTGGTGAGCTCCACCTCCACGGTTACGATCTGTTCTTCGATCTGATTGCTGGTGGAATCACCGAAGTGGCTTTCTCTGCGGAGATTCCCGGGATTTTTGAGGCCGAACTCGAAGACACCCATACTCTCGTATTTGAGATCGAGGTAACCCCTTGATCCGACGCCTCCCGGCGGCAATCCTGGTTGCGGGGGGCCTCTTTCTCTTTTCTCCTGGGGTTGCCCGGGCCCACGGCATCGGGGGCCGGCTCGACCTTCCCGTACCTCTCTCCTATTTCGTCGTGGCCGCCTCGGGAGTGGTGGTGGTTTCTTTCCTTGCTCTTGCCCTCCTCTGGCCAGCTCCGCGATTCGATTCAGGCCCGTTGCAACGAAAACTTGGAAGGGTGCCGTCGTGGTTGGAGTGGCTGTTGGGCGCTGTTGGCGTACTGGGCCTGCTGCTGGTCGTGGGCCAGGTAGTTCCGCCGATTCTAGGGCTCGACCAGGTGCGGGGTCGACCCACCATTGCACCGGTCCTGGTTTGGGTGGTGATGTGGTTGGTCGTGCCTTTTTCAGCCGCAATCTTTGGCAATTGGTACCGGGCAATCAATCCCTGGGGCACGATCGGGTCGGCCCTGCCGTTGGGAAAGGCCGAGAAGAGAGATCTCCTGGCACGCTTTGGGGTTTGGCCGGCTGGGGTTGCCCTCGTCTTTTTTGCCTGGTTCGAACTGATCAGCCCCAACTCGGGCAGCCCGGCTGCGCTGGGATGGGCGGCCGTTATCTATTCGGGCTATCTGTTCGGGTCGATGACGCTCCTCGGTCGGGAGACCGGCCTGGTGGTCGGCGATCTCTTTACGACCTACAACCGGATCTTTTCAGCCATTTCGCCGCTGGGACGGAGCAACGATGGTCATCTCATCTGGAGGGGGTGGTTGCGGGCACTTCCCGTATTGCCCTCATGGCCCGGTTTGACCTTTTTCGTCCTGGCCGCGATTGGAACCGTGAGTTATGACGGCGCGAGCGGGACCATCTGGTTTCGAAGGGCCGCTGCCGGTCTGACCGACAGCCGTCTCGGGCAAACCGTTCTGTTGCTGGGAAGCGTGCTTTTGGTTTCTGCTGCCTATTGGTCGGCATCCTGGCTGGCGGCACGGTTGGCACCCGGTTCTGATGCCAACACGGTTGCCCGCCGTTTTGCCCACACTTTGGTACCCATAGCTCTCGCCTATGCCGTCGCCCACTACTTCACCCTGATCATATTCGAGGGCCAGCAGCTGATCTCTGCCATATCTGACCCGTTCGGATTGGGATGGGACCTCTTTGGAACGGCGGATCGCACCATTGACTTCTTCATCACAGCCAGTGAACCGATCTGGTATTTCCAGGTGGCGGTGATTGTCGGCGGCCATGTCCTCGGAGTAATACTCGCCCACGATCGGGCGCTGGTTGACTTCGGCGCCGACGCGGTCCGATCCCAATATGCAATGCTTCTGCTCATGGTGGCCCTTACCTCGCTCGGCTTAGTGATCCTCGCCGGATGACCACGTTGGCCCACTACGGAGGGATCGACGAGATCGGTGTTTTCGTCGTACCCGCCCTCCTGGCTCTCTGGGCGATCCGGTGGGCGGAGAAGCGGTCCCGGGCGAGAGCATCAGCGGAGGGTGCGGATGACACTGAATAGTGCCTCGCACGCGGAGCCAGGTACCGTGGTCGGCGTGACTGCTGAGACCATTCCGACGGTCAAGGTCGACCTACCCGGCCGATCGCGGGTAGCCGCCTATGTTGCTCTGACCAAACCCCGGATCATCGAGTTGCTGCTGATCACAACAGTCCCAGCGATGGTCCTGGCCGCGGGCCGATGGCCGGGTTGGTGGCTGGTGGCGGCGACTCTGGTGGGCGGGACGCTTTCGGCGGCCGGTGCCAACGTTCTCAACTGTGTCTACGACCGAGATATCGACGAAATCATGCGGAGGACGAGGTCTCGACCGCTGGCACGCCACGAGGTCGATCCGGGCCATGCCCTGATCTTTGGGATCGTCCTGGGAGCTGCCGGGTTTGCCACGCTCTGGGCGACGTCCAACCTTCTGGCCGCGGTTCTGAGCACATCGGCTCTGCTTTTCTACGTTTTCGTCTACACCATCTGGCTGAAGAGGAGGTCACCGCAAAACATCGTCATCGGCGGGGCCGCCGGCGCCGCTCCGGTATTGGTGGGTTGGGCGGCAGTAACCGGTTCGCTTGCCCTCTCCGCGTGGATTCTCTTCTTTCTGGTCTTTTACTGGACCCCGCCTCACTTTTGGGCACTGGCGGTTCGGTATCGGGCTGACTACGAGAAGGCCGGTATACCGATGTTGCCCGTGGTTGTCGGGATCGAGGCGACGACCAGGCGGATGCTGCTCTACACCGCTCTCATGGTCGGCGTCTCGCTGATCCTGGTCCCCGCGGCCGGGATGCGTTGGTTGTATCTGGTGGCCGCCCTGGGTTTGGGCGGCTGGTTTCTCTACGACACCTGGGCTGTGTACCGCGACCCGGAAAAGGCGATGCGATTGTTCACCACCTCAACGGTCTATCTTTCCGCGCTGTTTGCAGCAGTGATGCTGGATGTGCTGGTCCGATAGTGAAGGGTCGGTTGTTTTTGGTCGGGCTGCTCGGTGCACTAGCGGTCGCCTGTGGTTCCACCACCACACCACTGGCTGTTCTCGCCTCGAGCCAAGCGTCGATCGGTGTCGGCGAACAACGGCTTTTGGTTGCTCTCGTCGATGTTGCCACCAACGAGTTCCTCGCCGCTGAGGACCGCGCAGCCACGATGTTGCTTCGCGACGAAGACGGCACCCCGGTTGGAACCTACGAGTTGGAGTTTGTCGAGACGGTCCCCAACGTTCGCGGAATTTACAGCGCGACTGTGAATATTCCGGAAGCCGGGGTCTATCAGATCACAGTCGAGGCCGAAGGGTTCAATGAGAGTGGGCCTAGTGGATTCACCGCGGTGGATGACCCGGTCAACGTTTCCCGGGGCGAATCTGCACCGGCGACACCGACCAGGACCATTCACGACTTCCCGGATCTGGCGATTATTTCCTCCGACCCGGAGCCCGACCCGCTCATGTACGACCTGTCGGTTGACGAGGCGATTTCCAATGGACGCCCCACGTTGATTGTATTTGCCACCCCGGCCTTCTGCGCCAGCCAGGCGTGTGGCCCAATGCTCGATCAAGTGAAAAGCCTTCGTGCCGACCATCCCGACGTCGATTTCATTCATGTCGAGGTCTATCAGGATCTCCAGGTGGAGAGTCAGCAAGATCTGGTCGTGGTCGAGGCGGTCGAGGATTGGGGGCTTCCCAGTGAACCCTGGGTGTACGTGGTCGATGAGGCCGGGGTGGTTTCGGCCCTCTTCGAAGGAGCAGTTACTGACGACGATCTGGCCTCTGCTCTGAGGGCGGTGACCGGCGGATGAGAAGGCGGCCGATGAAGTTGGTTGCCTCGGGGAAGACCTCTTATGATGCCGGCGCAATGGTTCCAACCCCGAAACGATGGACGCGCCTCCTCTTCCTGGCCGGGATGTCCTTGTTCCTGGCATCGTGTTCTCTTTTTGAAGAAGTCGACCAACCGCTGACCACATTCGACCCGAAGGGCCCTTTTTCCGAACAGATCAATGGGCTGTTCTGGCCGGTTTTTTGGATCGCCGTCGCTGTCTTCGTCCTGGTCGAAGGGGCAATTCTTCTGATCGTTTTCCTGTTTCGAGACCGGGGCGGCGAAACAGAAGCGAAACAGATCCACGGGAGTCCCAAGCTCGAGGTGATATGGACCGTGATCCCGGCGATCATCCTGGCAGTGATCTCGGTGCCAACTGTTTCGGCGATATTCGAACTAACCGAATGCAGTTCTGACGCTATGGAAGTAGAAGTAATCGGCCATCAGTGGTGGTTCGAGTTCGTTTATCCGGACGAAGGGATCCAGACCGCCAATGTCATGGTGATCCCAGCTGGTAAGGAGGTTTGTGCCCAGATGACGTCGGACGACGTAATCCACAACTTCTGGATACCTGCGCTCAACGGGAAGCGGTACCTGATTCCGGGCCAGACCACCTCGCTTCGACTCGAGGCCGATGCGCCAGGGGAGTTCTGGGGTCACTGCGCCGAGTTCTGTGGGCTTTCCCACTCGCTGATGCGGGCCCGGGTCCAGGCTTTGAGCGAGGCTGATTATGCGGCCTGGGTCGAGGGGCAACTGCAACCTGCCAGTGTTCCCGCGGAAGGCACGCCCGAAGGCGACGGGTGGGAGATCTTCTTATCCAAAGGATGCACCCAATGTCACACCGTGGTGATGGACGATGCGGAGGTCTCCAATGTGATACCCGAAGGCGAATTCCAAGGCCCCAACCTCACCCATTTTGCATCACGAAATGTCTTTGCCGGAGCCGTGTTACCTGAACAGGGACAGTCTCACGACGAAGCGTTGAAATTATGGCTGGCTGATCCTCCAGAGATTAAGCCCGGGAGCTATATGCGAAACTTCCAACTGACGGAACAAGAAATCAATTCGTTGATCGCCTGGCTGGGGAGTAATAAGTGACCGCCACTGCAGAGCGTCCCGCTTCAACTATTTTCCGGCGGCCCCGTTCGCATTATGGGTTCTGGTCTTGGATCACCACTGTCGATCACAAGAAAATCGGCATCATGTATGGCTACGCCGCTTTCTTCTTTTTCATCATCGGTGGTGTTGAAGCACTGTTATTGCGAATTCATCTGGCCCAGGCCAACTCGGAATTCCTGACCGCGGGGGCATACAACGCCCTCTTCACCATGCACGGCACCACGATGATCTTCCTTTTCGTCATGCCGGTTTCGGCGGCCTTTATGAACTACATGCTTCCGCTGCTGATTGGCGCTCGCGATGTCGCCTTCCCCAGGCTCAACGCACTTTCCTGGTGGATCTTCTTCTTCGGGGGGATCTTCCTCTACTCCACTTTCATCTTCGGCACCGCGCTGGCACCCGTGGGCGTTGATGGAATCGGTGGGATCGATGCCAACATACCGATCGGTGGCGGTCCCGGCGGGTTGAACTTTCTCGCAGATGCACCCGACGGAGGCTGGTTCGGCTATCAACCAAACGCCGGACCCCTTTATTCGACGGGAACGGCCCTCGATTATTGGGCGCTGGGCCTGCAGATCCTCGGCCTGGCGTCGCTGGTCTCATCGGTCAACTTCATCGTCACCGTGTTCAACATGCGGGCTAAAGGAATGCGTCTTCTCCGCATGCCCGTCTTTGCGTGGATGTCTACGGTCACCGCGTTTCTGCTCCTCTTTTCGCTTCCGATCATTGCTGTCGCCCTTTTCATGGTCACATTTGATCGCCAATTTGGGTCACTCTTCTTCAACGCGGTCGGCGGTGGCGACCCAATTCTCTGGCAACATCTCTTCTGGCTCTTCGGCCATCCCGAGGTCTACATCCTGATCCTCCCTGCCATGGGGATGGTCTCGGAGATCATTCCTGTCTTCTCGCGGAAACCCCTCTTCGGGTACTCGGCGGTTGTCTTTGCCGGTGCTGCAATTGCATTCCTTGGTTTCGGGGTTTGGGCTCACCACATGTTCGCCTCCGGGATTACCCCGGTCGCCCAGGCCGCTTTTGGGTTGGCGACCATGACCATCGCGATACCTACAGGCATCAAGATTTTCAACTGGCTGGGCACAATGTGGATGGGCAAGATACGACTATCGACCCCGATGCTTTTCGCCATTGGCTTCGTGGCGATGTTCACCATCGGCGGCCTGTCGGGCGTCACCCACGCCGTGGTCCCCTCCGATTGGCAGCAGACTGACACCTACTACATCGTGGCTCACTTCCACTATGTCCTGTTCGGCGGTGCCATTTTCGGGATCTTTGGCGGTCTCTACTACTGGTACCCCAAACTGCGCGGTCGTCTCATGAGCGAGAAACTGGGCAAGCTCCACTTCTGGTTGATGTTTATCGGTTTCAATCTCACCTTCGCACCAATGCATTGGCTGGGCCTGCAAGGGATGGTCCGAAGAACATGGAAGTACGCCCCGGAGACGGGGCTCGAACCGTGGAATCTGGTGGTCAGCATCGGTGCGTTCGTCATCGCACTCTCGATTGCGATATTCATGTACAACTGGTGGGCGTCGAAGAGGAAGGGCGAGGTCTCAGGCCTCGACCCCTGGGATGCACGGACACTGGAGTGGACAATTCCCATTCCGACTCCCGAATACAACTTCGCCGTT
>JBGTGL010000087.1:0-5082 GCA_041746755.1 Acidimicrobiia bacterium
GGATCTCGAGCGACTACGGATGCAAGGATGTCGGGCGTGGGGGCGAGTTCAATAGAGTCGAGTCCTTCGCTTCGTGAAAGCTTGCCGTCAAAACTTGTCGCTGGCTTGAAGTCGGCCACGGCGGCGGCCATCACGGCCACATCGGCCACGATGCCTTCCACGGCATCGAGCATTTCCTCGGCAGTCTCGACCGGGAGCACCTTGACCGAAGGATGCACCGGCAACTCTGACGTGGTCACCAGGGTGACCTGGTGCCCGCGACGGGCCGCTTCGTCGGCGATGGCGTGACCCATCTTCCCGGTTGATCTGTTTCCGAGATAGCGCACCGGATCTATGGGTTCCCGGGTGCCGCCCGCGGTCACCAGCACCGACATACCTTCAGTCGGGCCGGCCAGGATCGTTTCTAGGGCTTCAACGATTTCTTCGGGTTCGGCCACCCTCCCGACACCGATGTCGCCGCCGGCCAGCTCTCCGCTGAATGGTCCAACGAAGTGGTGTCCGTCGGCCCGTAGTTGTTCCACGTTGCGCCGGGTGGCCGCGTTCTCCCACATCTCGGTGTGCATGGCCGGTGCAAACAAGATCGGCCGATCCGTGGCGAGGAGTGTCGCCGAGACAAGGTCCTCGGAGAGGCCACTGGCGACGCGGGACAGCGTTGCAGCGGTGGCGGGAGCCACGACGACTATTTCGGCCCATCGGGCCAGCCCGGTATGTGGCGACACCTCGACATCCCCGAAGAGGTCCGATAACGGGCGGACGCCGGTGATAGCGGCGAAGGTCTGCGGACCGATGAATTCGTGCGCCGACCGTGACATAACGACACGGACTTCGGCGTCAGCTTCGACGAGTCTTCGAGCGAGATAAGCCGATTTGTAGGCTGCGACTCCCCCGGTAACGACGAGTACGACCCGTCGCCGTGCCAGCATTATGACTCGACGGTCTCCACAGCCACCTTGCCTTCTGCGATCTCTTCCATGGCAATTGTCAGTGGCTTGCGGGATAGGGAATGGACCTGGGGCGGTACAAAGTTTCCAAAACCGTCACCGAGCTGGTGGAAATAGGCGTTGATTTGACGGGCACGACGTGAGGACACGACCACCGTGGCGAATCGATTGCCGATCTGGTCGATAACTTCTTCGAGTTTCATGAATTCCTTCTCGGGGGTGGTGAATGGCTTACAGGATACCTCAAATCGCTCCGGTAATGAGAGTTGTCACCTCATCGACCGCACCGTCGAGATGGTCGTTGACCACTACGAAATCGAAGAGTTCGGAGGCTGCTTTCAACTGTTCGTTCGCGATTAGTAGCCGTTCAGCAATATCTTCATCGCTGGTGTCACCGCGCCCCCTGAGACGTTGTTCGAGCACTTCGATTGAGGGCGGAGCGATGAAAATCATCACCGCCGAGGGGCGATTTGCCCTCACCTGACGGGCACCCTGAATCTCGATATCGAGAAGAATGTCCCGTCCTATAGCGTTAGCGCTATCGATCGGTCGCGCCGGCGTACCGTACAGATTGTCGTTGTACTCGGCCCACTCCAGCAATTGTCCCGCGCCAACCATATTCTGAAAGTCGATCCGGCTGATGAACCAGTAATGGAGTCCGTTCGTCTCCCCGGGACGGGGTTGACGGGTGGTGACAGACACAGAAAAGTCGATGTCCAGCGTGTCGAGGACGCGCGCAATAATGGTTGATTTGCCCGACCCCGAGGGCCCGGACAGGACGAACAGTCGACCCGTCAAGAAAACTCTTTGAGAAGTGCCTCTCGTTGCCGGTCCCCGAGTCCTCGGATACGCCGGTTCTCCGCAATTCCCAGTGTCTCCATGAGACGACTGGCCTTGATCTTTCCCATGCCGGGCATTGCCCCAATAAGGCTTTCAACTTTCAGCCCGGCCACCAGATCATCTGACCCGGCCTTATCAAAGAGCTCTTTCATGGACATAGAGCCTGTCTTGAGTAATTCCTTCACTTCGGCTCGCACCTTGCGGGCTTCGGCGGCTCGCTCCAGGGCAGCGGCCCTCTGTTCGGGGGTCAATTTTGGTGGATTCGGCAACGTGTCCTTCCTTGTCGCGCTCAAGCGACGTTAGCCATCGGAATCGGTGGGTGCCGCCCCGATCGGGTTTGATAATTCCCGACAGATGCCCTCCGCGGCCGAGGCCACGTCAGGCGCTGTGGTTATCGGCCGGCCCACCACTACATACGTCGATCCGGCCCGCCGTGCCATGGCCGGGGTTGCGACCCGTTTCTGATCGTCATGCGACGAGCTTTCGGGCCTGATACCCGGGGTCACCGTGATCAGTGACGAAACCCGTTGAACCAGACCCACCTCGTGAACCGAACAGATCACCCCTTCGCTACCAGCGGATGCCGACAACGCGACGAGACGTTCGGTGTGGGATTGCAGGTCACCGGCGATCCCGAGATTGCCGAGATCGGAGGCACCCAGGCTGGTGAGAAAGGTGACACCGAGCACGCCCGCAGTTCCACCCGAGCCTTCAAGCAAACCGCTGACTCCGGCGCGGAGCATTTCGGTACCACCGCCGGCATGCATCGTGACCCAACGCGCCCCCCGCTTGCCAAGTTGATATGCGGCGCGTTCCACGGTGGCGGGAATGTCGTGGAGCTTGGCGTCGACGAAAAGTGGCCTACCCAACTCGGCGAGGCGTTCGATGCTGTGAGGGGCGGGGCCGAGGAGAAGCTGTAGACCCACCTTGTAACCGGTTACGTGGGGTCGCACCTGTCTCGCTATCTCGACGGCTTGGTCGAGATACGGAACGTCCAGTGCGACAAGCAGACCGGTCACCTGGCTGCGACTCCAATGAGATCCAACACATCGTGTGCGCCGATCTTCTTCATGACCAATTCCGTTTCGCGGTGGATTCGTTTGCCCGCTTTGGGTTCGGCGAGGTGAACCGTTCCTAAGCCCACGGCGCTGGCCCCGGCCATCAGGTACTCCACGACATCCTCACCACAGTTCACCCCGCCACAGCCCAGGATCGGGACTTCAGGAAACGCTTGCGCCACCTCAAACACGCAGCGAAGTGAGATCGCCTTCAATCCCGGGCCGCTGTACCCGCCAATACCACCTGATAGTTTGGGTCGCCCGGTGTTCAGATCAACACCAAAACCCCACGCGGTGTTGGTAAGGGTGACAAAGTCGGCCCCGGCGTCGATAACTGCGGCGACAATCGGGACGATATTTTCGCTATTGGGCGAGAGCTTGGCACCGACAGGAACACTCACTGCTTTAGTGACCTCGTCGATCACATAGGCAGACAAGGCCGGATCTAACGCGAACAAGACACCGTGGAGATTCGGACACGACAGATTGACCTCGATTGCCGAGACTCCTCCAGCCTCCAAGCCCAACGACACCTTGACGAACTCTTCAACCGTCTCCCCCACGGCAGAGCCCCAGACCGGTACCGCCAGCTGGGGAATCCGCGACTTCATGTCCGAGGTCCATGAATCGATTCCCGGGTTTTGTATTCCGATGCCGTTCAACATCCCCGGCCCTGCAGGGGCAACGCGCGGCACCGGGCGACCCGACCAGGGTGTCCCCGACACCGACTTGGCCACGGCTGCTCCATAGACAGAGATATCGGCCACAGTTGCCCATTCCCAGACCGAGCCCACGGTGCCCGAGGCAGCAACCAGGGGGCTGGATAGGGCGATCGGGCCCAATTTGGTCTTCACGCCGACCGATGCCATTCCTGGAGGCTACGGGGTCGGTTGATCGCGCCGGGGCCGGCCCGAAGACTCCGAGCCACGGCCAGGGCCCCCGGGATGGTGGTGACGCAAGGGACCTTGTGACGCCGCGCTGCCTTGCGGATGGTTTGTCCGTCATTGCGGGCCTTGCCACCACGAGGAGTATTGATCACCAGTTGAATCTGGCCGTTCTCCAGCCGGGTCCCGATATCGTCAGCGCCTTCGCCGATCTTGGGGACAACCTCGGTATCGATTGCATGGTGACCGAGATAGCGTGCCGTCCCCGGCGTTGCAACGAGATCAAACCCCAGCATCACGAATGCCTGGGCAACGGCCAGGCCCATCGCCTTGTCCCGGTCTGCGAAAGACAGAAATACCCGGCCGCGGTCCGGGAGTACTTTGCCCCCGCCGAGGAGGGCTTTGGCAAAGGCGACACCTACGTCCTCGCCGATGCCCATCACCTCACCGGTGGCTTTCATCTCAGGGCCCAACACGGAATCCTCGTCCGGGAACCGGTCCCAAGGGATCACGGCATTCTTGACCGAGACGAAGTCGCCGCCGGACCCAGGCTTGAGCACGTTTGATTGACGGAGCTGTTCCAGCGATGAGCCCATCATGACCAGTGTCGCGATCCGAGCCAAGGAGACACCGGTGGCTTTGGAAATGAAAGGAACGGTGCGGCTCCCCCGGGGATTCGCCTCGAGAACAAAGGTCTCATCGCCCTTGACGGCGAACTGGATGTTGATCAGGCCCCGCACTTCGAGAGCTTGGGCAAGTTCACGAGTCGCGGCCACGATCTCTTTTCGGGCCGTCTCTGAAAGGGTGGGAGGTGGAGTCACGCACGCGGAATCCCCGGAATGGACCCCGGCCTCCTCAACGTGTTCCATGATTCCGCCGATCAGTAGTTCGTTGCCATCAAACACCGCATCGACATCCACCTCGACGGCAGCCTCCAGGAAGCGATCGATCAGGATGGGAGAGGCTTCCGATTCCGGATCGACATCACCATGGGATTCCCGTAGGTAATCGGCCATCTCCTCGATGGAGTACACGACCCTCATCCGGCGTCCCCCCAGGACAAATGAGGGGCGCACCATTGCTGGAAAGCCGACCTGGTCGATGACATCGAGGGCTTCGGTCACCGAGCGAGCGGTTCCGGCGGCAGGTTGTTTCAAACCCAGGGCAGCGCAGATTTCGCCAAATTTCTCACGGTCCTCGGCAAGTGCGATCGACTCCGGCGAAGTGCCCGCTATTGGGACCCCGGCCGCCGCGAGTTCTTCTGCAAGGTTGAGCGGCGTTTGGCCACCCAATTGGACTATGACGGCTATTGGATTCTCGACAGCTATCACGTCAAGGACGTCTTCGGCGGTGAGCGGT
>JBGTGL010000088.1:0-10293 GCA_041746755.1 Acidimicrobiia bacterium
GAGATCCAGCTCCTATCACCGTCGGTTTTGCTGCGGAAACCGGGGGAGTGGAGCGGGCCATCGCCAAAGCCACACGGAAGGGTGTCGACCTTCTCGTTTACAACAATGTCACCGAGGAAGGCTCCGGCTTCGGAAGCGACACCAACCGGGTTGTATTCATCGACCGTGCCGGCGGGACCGAATCTCTCGAGCAGATGTCAAAGCCTGAAGTAGCGATTCATCTGTGGGACCGGATCGAAGACCTTGTCAGCCCTGTTCGGTAAGCTCTCAATCCCATGACCTCCTGGCTATTTACTTCGGAATCTGTGACCGAGGGGCATCCCGACAAAGTTGCCGACGCCATCTCCGACACCGTGCTCGACGCGGTCCTCGTCATCGAGCCGATGGCCAAGGTCGCGTGCGAAGTCCTGGTGACCAAGGAGCTTGCGGTGATTGCGGGCGAGATCGGCGGTGTCGAGCGCGAGAAATGGCCCGATATGGACGCAACGGTTCGACGTGTGGTCCGCTCGATTGGATACGACGGGTTCGATCCCGAATTTGACGCCGACAAGATCGAAATCCTGGATCGTGTCAACGACCAGAGTATCGACATCCAGGTTGGCGTGGACCGGGCTGAGGGAGCGGGTGACCAGGGGCTTATGTTCGGTTATGCCGTTAATGAGACCGACGAGTTGATGCCGCTCCCGATCCATCTCGCCCACCGGCTCGCCGAACGTTTAGCCGAACTCAGGAAGTCCGGAACCGTTGACTATCTCCGACCCGATGGCAAGACTCAGGTGACCGTTCGCTACGAGGATGGAAAGCCCAAGGCGATAGAAAAAGTGCTCATCTCCACCCATCACACGCCGAACAAGACCTCCGAAGACATGAGGGATGAGATATTCAAGCTCGTCGTCATGGAGACATTTCCCGAACAATATCTCGATGGTATTCCCGAATTTGTCTTCAACCCGAGCGGACAGTTCACCATCGGGGGGCCGGTTGGTGATACCGGTCTCACCGGTCGGAAGATCATTGTCGACACCTATGGAGGGGCAGCGCCCCATGGCGGGGGTGCCTTTTCCGGTAAGGATGCGACCAAGGTCGACCGGTCCGCCGCCTACGCTGCCCGATGGGCTGCGAAGAATCTGGTGAAGGCGAGGGCGGCCGATCGGATTGAGATCCAGATCTCGTACGCCATCGGTGACCCGGAACCGTTCTCGAAAAAGATCGACACGTTTGGCACCAATCACTGCGACCCGGCAAAGATCGAGGCTGCCCTGGACGAGTTCTTTGACTTCCGGCCCGCTTCGATCATCAGAGACCTAAACCTCCGCACACCAGGTTTTGCCGAGACCGCCGCCTACGGCCACTTCGGGCGTCCCCAATTCAGCTGGGAACAAACCGGCGTAGCGGCAGACATCGCCTCGTATTTGGGATCCTGAAAACGACCTCTGCCGCCCTGGTTGTGCCTGCGGTGCCCACCTTTTCGGTCGACGCCGGTTTCTGGTACGCAATCCCGGAGCATCTGAACCGGGACGTGGGAATTGGGGTAAGAGTACGAGTGCCACTGGGTGGTCGAAAAATACGGGGTTTTGTCGTTGAAGTGGGTGAACGGGAGGGAGACCTCAAAGAGATCCTCGGGGTGTCGGGCGAGGTTCCGGTTTTTGATTCCGCTCTATTGAAAGTGCTGCGGTGGGCGGCACAACACTATGTGGCGCCACTCTCCGTAGTATTGGAAAAGGCGGCCCCACCCACTCTTCCCAAGTTGGGCTCGCGTCCAACCCCGCATGTTGATGGCGACCAACTCCGGCCCGACCATCCGCTGTCGGGTCTGATATCGGCGCTGGCCGGTGGTGAGCGCCATCCAGCGGTCGCCTACTGCGTGCACTGGAGCGATCCAACCTGGATGAATGCCATTGCACCGTTACTTGCGTACGAGAAGTCGGTAATGGTGGTCGCTCCGACTGTTCGCGAAACAGCCCTCCTGGCAGAGTCGTTGCGACATCTGTTCTCGGGCGCAGTTGTTTTGGTTCCGGACAAGAACGACGCCACCGTAACCCGTGCTTGGGAATCGGCGGCTAGCCCGGCCATAGTTGTCGTCGGGACGCCCCGCATCGCCGCATGGCCGATGCCTCATCTGGGATTAGCGGTGGTTAGCGAAGAGAGTCGGCGGGCGATGAAAGATCGGCAGACCCCAACAATCCATGTTCGCGATCTGCTGCGAACCCGTGCCCGGGTCGAGGGTTTCGGGCTCCTCTATGTCGGGCCTACCCCCAGCGTTGAGGTCATCGCGGCCGGCGCCGAGACAATCCAACCCACCCGGCCATGGGGGCTGGTCGAGATCGTAGATCGACGTGAGGACCCACCCGGTTCCGGATTCTTGTCCGACCGAACCGTTTTTGCTCTCAGGCATTCCGTGGAGACTGGGGATAGCGCATTTGTATTCACTCACATCCGCGCCACTGATGCCAGTGCGCGGTGCGTGTCGTGTCGACATCTGCGGCGATGTACCCGCTGCGGCTCCCAGATAGGGCAACGACCAGCGTGTCCCCGCTGTGCCCTGGAGGCTCAGAAATGTGCCAATTGTGGGGGTGTCCAGTTTGAATCGATGGGTTCGATTCCGAGCCGGATTGTTACTGAGCTGGAAAAGCGGCTTGGCGTTGGCCTGGTTGGATTGATCGATGGGAAGACTCCTGTCACGGTCGGCACAGAAAGGGACCTGGCCGGAGTGGAGGGCGTCACCCTCGCTGTAGCCGTCGACGTTGATGCCTTGCTTTACGGGTCCAACTACCGGGCCGGCGAGGAGGCGATGCGAATACTGGCGCGCCTGGTGGGAACGGTGGCGAGGGGAAAGGGTTATCGAGCCATTCTGCAGACTTCCAACCCGGACTCAAATCTGGTAGCTGCTCTGCGGCGCGGAGAACCGATTCCGTATCTCGAGTCGATTCTGGTCGAACGGGCACGCGAAGGTTTGCCTCCGGCCACAGAGTTGCTCGCGTTCGAGGTAAAGGGACATGACAGCACCGAGGTGACGGCTCAACTCGAAGAAATGGCACCGGGAATGGTCATGGGACCGATTCCGGCCGGTGATCGGTCGCGTTGGCTCTTGCAGGGAGATCTGGGCGGCGTCAAGACCGAGATGCGGCGCTTTGTGCAGCGTTTACGTGACTCGGGAGCCACGGTGCGGGTCGACGCCGATCCGATTGATCTCTGACGGCTGGCTACTCTCCCTCCCGCACAGGCACTTCCCCAACCACTTCATCTATGGCGCTTTTACCAATCAGAATATTTGGAGATCCGGTACTCCGACTTGAAACCAAGATGGTCGCTGAGATCGACGACACCATCAAGGTGCTCGTCGACGACATGATTGAAGTCATGTATGCGGCTCCCGGGGTCGGTCTGGCCGCCAATCAGATCGGCGTATCTAAAAGGATCGCCGTTTTTGACGCCCACGACGACCTCGGCCCGCGGGTGATGATCAATCCCGAAATCGTGGAACTCTCCGGTGAGTGGGAATACGAAGAAGGATGTCTTTCGGTCCCCGGCTATGTCTGGGAGATCAAACGGCCCGGATTCGCCCGGGTAAGGGCCCTCGACATCAGCGGAAAGCAAGTTGAGTACGCTGGCGATGGCCTTTTGGGGCGGGTCCTCCAACATGAAGTGGCCCATCTCGATGGCGGCCTCTTGATCGATGCCTTAGGCCGCATGGAGCGGAAGCGCGCCCTGAGAGATCTCCGCAACGATGCTCTGGGGCTGGCGCCTCAATAATGGCGAACGTTGCATTTCTCGGCACTCCGGAGGCAGCGGTCCCGACTCTGACCGCTCTCGATCGAGCGTCTGACATTTCCCTGGTTATCACCCAGCCCGATCGACCCCGGGGCCGATCCAAACAACCTGTGCCGTCACCGGTAAAGGTGGCCGCCCAGCAACTGGGGAGGCGGATTGCTCAGCCGACGACGGCGGCCGCTCTGTTCGATTGCCTTTCCTCGGTACCGGATCTCGACCTGGCTGTAGTGGTCGCCTATGGACGGATAATTCGACCGGATTCGCTTGCGGTGCCACGCGCCGGAATGTTGAATGTCCACTTCTCCCTCTTGCCCAGATGGCGAGGGGCGGCTCCTGTCCAGCGAGCTCTCATAGCCGGCGACCCGATGACCGGCGTGACCATTATTCGGCTCGACGAGGGTCTCGATACCGGCCCGGTCCTTACTGCGCAAGCTGTTGACGTTGACTCCGACGAAACGGCCGGCCCTTTGACCGAACGATTAGCGACAGTCGGGGCCAATCTCCTGGTTTCTTCTCTCGTCGGGTACTTGTCGGGTGCGATTACGCCCGTCCCACAATCGGACGAGGGGTTGACCTATGCAGACAAGATAGAAAGCAAGGACCGCAGAATCCACCTGTCGATGACTCCCATGGCTGTTGTCAATCTGGTGCGGGGCCTGGCACCCCAACCTGGCGCTGTCATCGGGATTGATGGTGAGCCACACAAGATTCTTCAAGCCACCGTTTCCAGCGAATCAGTCGCAAAGGGGGCATGGGAGGCCCGTAGCGATCGGCCCATGCTCGGTCTAGCGGCGGGTTCAGTGCAGGTCGATCAAATTCAACCCCCGGGAAGAAATGTCATGGACGCATCCGACTGGTTGCGGGGTCGAAGCGCAACCGCCGGGCGTATTGGATGAGCGATCCCTATAAACCCCGTCGAGTGGCGGCGAAGGTTCTAGGACGGGTGGCAAGAGAAGGTGCCTACTCAAATGTTGTGCTCCGCACCAGCCTCGATGACCTCGACCCTGCCGAGGCCGCCCGGGCCCGGGCACTTGTTTACGGAACGCTGAGGGCTCTGAGTGGCCTCGACCGACTCCTCGCCGCCGGTGCGGGTCGGCCTCTCGATCAGATTGAGCCGGCCCTCGTCGACGTTCTCCGTATCGCCGCTTTTGAAATCACCTCCAGCGACGTTCCCGACCCGGTGGCCGTGAGCGTCGGGGTCGACTTGGTCAAGGAGATTCGTCCTCAGGCGGCGGGGATGGCCAACGCGATACTGCGGCGGGTCGTCGAAGCACCCGACGCCGAGCTTGGCCTGGAACTCCCCGGTTGGCTGGCTTTGTCGTTGTCTCGCATCTGGAGTCCGGACGGAATTGACGCCTTCATCGCTGCCTCTTCAGGTGAAGCTCGTAGAACGGGTCGTCTCCGATATGGCGAACCGATTGGAGCGAAGCCTGTCGGGGGGGTAGCGGGCGCATTCGAACTCTCACCGGGCCACGTCCCTGACAACTTCGTTGTCCAAGACGCTGCATCTATCGCCGTAGTCAATGCTCTCGAGGTCGAACCCGGAATGCGAATTCTCGACCTGGCCGCAGCCCCCGGGGGTAAGACCCAGCATCTCTTGGACGCCTCGACCCCTGCCGGGTTGGTGGTTGCGGCTGACTCCCATAAGAGACGGGTGCGTTCAGCGGCAAAGCGTGTGGAGGGAGCGCATTGGGTTAGAGCCGACGCCACGGAACCACCGTTTTCGGATCGCTCCTTCGATCGGGTGCTACTCGATGCTCCTTGCTCGGGTCTCGGCACCCTACGGCGCCGACCCGAAATCCTCCATCGGGTCAAGGAGGAAGACATCTCGACGCTTCAAGGCCAGCAGAGACAGATGCTGGAAGCAGCCATGCGCCTGGTTACCGGAGGAGGCCATCTCATCTATTCGGTGTGCACCGTAACCGCTGAGGAAACCATTGACGTAGTTGCCGGATTCGATACCAAAGCGCCGGGAGGAGTGGGTGAAGACCACGGTGTCGGTTTGATGATGGCACCGCACACCACAGGGACCGACGGAATGTTTATCGCCCGATGGGACGCCTGATTCAATTTGTGTGTCCGTAGAATCGCCATGAGATGACCAAGATAAAGATCGCACCGTCGCTACTTGCCGCTGACTTTGCTTCGCTTGCTTCCGAGGTCGCCAAGGTCGAGTCTTCGGTCGATTGGCTTCATCTCGACGTGATGGATGGCCATTTCGTGCCCAACATAACCTTCGGAATCCCGGTCATAGCTGCGTTGCGCCAACACAGCGCGCTCCGGTTCGACTGTCACCTCATGACCACAAATCCGGACGTATATCTTGAGGAGCTCAAGGACGCAGGTGCCGATCTGGTGACGATGCATATCGAAGCCGTCCCTGATCCCACACCGGCCATCAGACGAGGCAGGGATGTAGGGCTGGATATCGGCCTGGTGGTGAACCCGGGAACCCCGATCGGGGCCATCGAACCGTATCTCGAGTTGATCGACGTCGCAGTCGTCATGTCCGTGGAACCGGGCTTCGGTGGACAGGAATTCAACTCCGAAGCTCTGAAGAAACTGACCCAGCTCAGAGAAATTGTTGAGGACGGGGGATTGACGACCGATATTGAGGTAGACGGAGGCATAACGGCCGAAAACGTCGGGCTTGCAGCCCGTGCGGGAGCCAATGTCTTCGTCGCCGGTACCGCCGTTTTCGGAGCGGTAGATCCGGCAACGGCAGTGGAAGAACTTAGAAGGGCAATCGAAAACAATGAGTGAACGGGTGCTTGTCGCCGACGACGATCCGGACATCCTTTCTGTCGTCAAGGTCAACTTCGAGCTCGAAGGGTTCCAGGTAGACACTGCTGTGGACGGCGAGGATGCCCTGATGAAGTCGACCGCCAATCCCCCCGACGTAATCGTCCTCGACATAATGATGCCACGCATGGACGGTCTCACCGCCCTGCACCGCCTGCGCGGACAGGCTTCGACCGCAAATGTCCCGATCATCCTTCTCACCGCCCGCGGACTTCCTGAAGACAGGGTCCGTGGTCTCGAACTTGGCGCTGACGACTACATCACGAAACCCTTCGATATCAATGAATTGGTAGCCCGGGTGGGCGCAGTGATTCGACGTACCCAGGCCGCTCGCGATCTTTCACCCCTCACCGGGCTCCCGGGGAACTTCCGGATCACCGCTGAGATCGAGGCGAAGATCAAGTCGGGTGAGTCTTTTTCCCTGGTCCACGGAGACCTGGACAACTTCAAGGCGTTCAACGATCACTATGGGTTTATGCGGGGCGATGAGGTAATCCGCTTCTGCGCTAGTTGCCTGGGCACATCTGCGTCCGATCTCGGGATCTCCGACCCATTCGTCGGCCATATCGGTGGTGACGACTTCGTCGCGATTATTCCCGCCGATATATCCGAGGCGTACTGCAAAGAGGTGGTCCAGCGGTTCGACGACGGGATCCTCGACCTCTACGACACCGCCGATGCCCTCCGTGGTTATATCGAAGTGATCGACCGCCGGGGCGAGCGTTACGCCTTCCCCGTGGTTTCGCTCTCGTTGGGTGTAGCGTCCAGCGAAGTGCGAGACATCAACACCCAATGGGAGGCGTCGGCGATCGCGGTGGAAATGAAAGAATTTGCCAAAAAGCAACCCGGATCCACCTACCGAATCGATCGACGACTCGGTTAGTGGCTAACCCATCGGTGATGGGCCGGGCGATCGAAGTCGCCGGCCGATACCGGACCCATCCCAATCCACGCGTTGGTGCTGTCCTAATTGGTGACGATGGTGAAGTTCTCGGGGAAGGTTTTCACACCGGGCCTGGTCATGACCACGCCGAGGTGATGGCAATCGCCTCCGCCGGGGATCGGGCGATGGGTGCGACGTTATATGTCACCCTTGAACCTTGCAACCATCAAGGGAGAACCCCGCCTTGTGTCGATGCCATCGCTGCCGCCGGTATTCAACATGTTGTCGTCGGGACAGTCGATCCTGACACTCGGGTTTCTGGCTTGGGTATTTCAGCCTTGATTGACGCCGGCGTCCAGGTGACCGCTTGGGATTCTCCAAGCCAGGCCGAGGCAGTCGATACCGCCTACTTCCACCACCGCCGAACGGGACTTCCCTTCGTGACACTGAAGTACGCGATGACCCTGGACGGATCGGTCGCCGCCGAAGACGGGACTTCGCAATGGATCACATCTACGGAGGCCCGGGAGGACGCCCATTCACTGCGTGCGGCAGTCGACGCGGTCATTATCGGTGCCGGAACCCTCCGCAAAGACGACCCCGGCCTTGATGTTCGGCTGGAAGGATTCGAAGGACCCCAACCACGGCCGGTGGTTCTGGCGGGCGGCTCGCCCCTCCCTGACAATGCTCGACTCCTTGCAAGACAACCTCTCGTGGTCACCACCGCAGACAGGCCCTCCTGGGACGGTGCTGAGTCTTTGGTTGTGGAGGGGGATCATTACCCGGATCCGACCGCCGCTGCCCGGGCCCTTGCCGACTACGGCTATCTCGACCTCCTCCTCGAAGGTGGTCCAACTGTGGCGTCGGCATGGTGGAAGGCAGGTTTGGTCAGCCGGAGCTTCGCCTATGTAGGTGCCACGGTGGGTGGTGGGCAAGGGTCGGCGCCCCTGGCCGGAACCTTCCTCACAATCAACGATGCCGTGAGTATGGAGATCATCGATGTGCGTATGGTCGGCGCTGATGTGAGAATTGAGTTCCACTAAGGAGCACATCTTGTTTACGGGCATTGTTGAGGACACCGGCCTTGTTGCCGAAATCGCCGAAACTGGTGGAGTCGTGGCGATCACCCTCGATGCCTCCATCCTGGCCGACACTCCGGTTGGTGGGTCGATATCGGTCAATGGGGCATGCTTGACTGCGGTATCTGTTGACGGCCCCAAGGTGCGTGTGGAGTTGGTTCCGGAAACGCTGAGCAGAACTGCCCTCGGCGGCGTCACCGCGGGTGACCGGGTCAATCTGGAACGTCCGATGAGCCCTGAGACGCTTTTCGATGGGCACATCGTCCAGGGTCATATCGACGGCGTCGGCGCTATTGCCTCGGTGGAGTCCGATGGCGGCTCAAAACGGATCGGTGTGGAAGTTCCCGACAACTTGATGCGTTACATCGTGGAGAAGGGTTCGATAGCTGTCGACGGGGTGAGTCTCACAGTGGCGGCAGTGGATGAGTCGGGCTTTGAGGTTGCCATCATTCCCCATACCCTTGAGGTCACCACCTTGGGAAAGCTCGAGGTGGGGAGTCAGGTAAATCTGGAAGTGGACGTGCTCGCCAAATATGTTGAGAGGTTGTTGAAAAACTGATGTTTTCGCCGATCGAAGAAATCATCGCCGCGATCGGCCGGGGCGAAATGGTGATCATGGTCGACGACGAAGACCGTGAGAACGAAGGCGACCTGATCCTTGCCGCCGAAGATGCCGACGCCGCGAAGATGGGTTTTGTGCTCCGCCACAGCAGCGGAATCATCTGTATGCCCATCATCGGGGAACGCCTCGATGAGCTGGAGCTGCCGATGATGGTCTCCAAGAACACCGATGTTCGTCGGACTGCATTCACGGTTTCCATAGACGCCACCGACGGGACCACGACGGGGATCTCAGGGTCCGATCGGGCGCGAACCGTCCAAGCAGTTCTCGACGAATCGACCAAACCTGAAGATCTGGCCCGTCCCGGCCATATGTACCCGCTGCGCTATGAGCCTGGAGGCGTCTTGAAACGAGCCGGGCACACCGAAGCCGGCGTCGATCTGGCCCGTCTCGCCGGGAAATATCCAGCCGCTGTACTCGCCGAGGTCATGAACGACGACGGTTCCGTCGCCCGGCTACCGGAGTTGGAGATTTTTGCCGAAGAACATGAACTGTTGATCGGGACCATTGCCGACCTCATCGCCTACCGGCGGCATCACGAAGAGAAGTTGGTCGAGCGGATCGTGGAGACCCGGATACCCACCGCTCACGGGACGTTCGCCGGTGTTGGCTATCGATCGACCGTCGACAACCGTCAACACATCGCTTTGGTGTACGGGGATATCGGCAACGGTGAAAACATTCTCACCCGGGTCCATTCCGAGTGCCTCACTGGAGACGTCTTCGGGAGTCTCCGTTGCGACTGTGGGGCTCAATTGGATGCGGCCCTGGCTGCCATTGCCCAAGAGGGCAGGGGAGTGGTGCTCTACATTCGTGGTCATGAAGGAAGGGGTATCGGCCTCCTCCACAAGCTGGCCGCATATCGTCTCCAGGATGAGGGGATGGACACTGTCGACGCCAATGTCAATCTCGGCCTTCCGGTCGATGCCCGCGACTACGGAGTCGGATCGCAGATTCTGTACGACCTCGGGGTGCGTTCCATGCGTTTGATGACAAATAACCCCACCAAGCGCGCAGGCATCGAGGGATACGGGCTATCCATCGTCGAAACCGTCCCGATCATCATTGACGCCAACGACGAGAACCGCGACTACCTCCAGACCAAGGCCACCCGTCTCGGCCATACCCTCGACCTC
>JBGTGL010000089.1:0-12202 GCA_041746755.1 Acidimicrobiia bacterium
GGGGGAGGAGTAAGAACGAGGCGGAGACGGATGGGGCCGGCACCCACCAACTAAAGCTCTCCGCGCGTGGCTTTCGGTCCCCCTCCGCCTCGACCCAAAGCTATCTGGTCAGTACTGGCGTTTGGCAAGCCCGGCGCACACCAAACCAATAACGCCAAACATGACGGCGATACCGCCATAGAAAAAGAGCGACCCGCTCCCGAAGATCTCGCCGAGCTGCTCCTTGGCATATGAGGCCGCGGAGATCCCGGCGAGAACGGCTAGGCCAGCGAGGCCATAGAAGATGTATGACGCGGTTTTCATTTTGGCGATGGTAGATGCTGGCCACACCTGATGCAGCATCCGCCCACCTGCCGTAATTGATCCCCATATGGGGTGTCCATGCTATCGGGGTTGATACGCCACGAATGGGTGGGACCCGCCACCCCGATTCCCCGCGATGGCTAGCGTATCCCTTCTGAATCAAACCAATCGGGTGTGCCATGACAGTGCAAGAAGATCGAGTCGCCGAGTTCCACCTACTCCACGCCTCCGGATGTTTTGTGATGCCGAATCCCTGGGATGCCGGCACCGCAGTGGCTCTCGAGAATATGGGTTTTCCCGCCCTGGCAACCACCAGTGCTGGAGCGGCCTGGACGCTGGGCCGTTCCGACAACCAGCTTGCACTCAATGACGCCTTAGCTCACCTCAGTGCCATCGCGACAGCGGTGAAAGTGCCTGTTAACGCAGATTTCGAGGGTGGTTTCGCCGACGAACCCGAACTCGTCGCCCACAACGTGAAGCTGGCTGCGGCGACCGGGATCGCCGGGCTCTCGATCGAGGATTCCACCGGAGACCCCGAGCATCCCCTATACGAATTCGAACTATCGGTGGAAAGGGTTCGCGCGGCACGAGAGGCAATTGATGGAAGCAGGACTGGCGTCGTTCTCACCGGTCGGTCGGAAGGATTCGTCGCGGGTCTGCCCGATATCGACGAGACAACTCGGAGGTTGCGGGCATACGCCGATGCCGGCGCCGATTGTCTGTACGCACCGAGGATCAGCACCGTTGAACAGATTGCAGAGGTGGTTTCGGCAGTTTCGCCAAAGCCTGTCAACCTGCTGATCAACTCCCCGTTCATCACCGTCGACGAGGCAGCCTCCCTTGGAGTGCGTCGGATTAGCGTGGGGGGAACCCTGGCGCGCACCGCCTGGGCTGGATTTCTGGGGGCGGCCGAGGAGATCGCCGAGCACGGGACATTTTCCGCGTTCCAGGATTTGCCCAACGTGGACGCCCTGTTTTCTTAGACCGAGATGACGATATGTCCTTCCTTCTGGCCGGTCTCGGCGTGTCGGTGGGCGTCGGCGATTGCTTCCAAGGGGTAAGTCCGATCGATTGGAACGCGGATTTCGCCCGAGGCCACCAGATCGAGCAGTGTGCGAAGACCGGCAATGTCATTCTGGTCGGTCACGAAGACGGAACTGCGTCCACCCCGGTGCCGTGAAAGCTTTCGCTGGATGAACCGGACCAGAGACAAATTGGAGTGCAAATACACACCGCCCGGCTTGAGCGCTTTCGCTGCCTCGCGAAACGAACTCTTATCAATTACATCGAATATGTAGTCATAGGCATCGGGTGTGTTGGTGAAGTCTTCAGTTGTGTAATCGACAACGTGGTCGGCACCAAGGGATTTCATGAACTCCAGTTTTTCCGAACCATCCACGGCCGTAGCTGCGGCCCCTGACTTCTTCGCCAGTTGGACAACGAAACTACCAATGCTCCCCGCTCCCCCGTTGACCAGCACCGACTGTCCTGTTTGTGGCTTCGCCCGCTCGAGAAAGTAGCGGGCGTATAACCCGGCAGTAGGGAGCGCTGTAGCCTGCTCGTATGAGACCTGTTCGGGAATTCGGGCAATCATCCCCGTCTCCGGCAATGTCGCGTACTCCGCGTATCCTCCGAAGCGAAACCCATTGTGCGCACATATCCGGTCGCCGACCTCGAAACGGGTTACGTCACTGCCCACGGCCACTACAGCACCCGCCAACTCCTGACCCATAATCCGTTGGCCCCGGGGACGGAACACCCCGAAATAGAGACGGAGAGGAATGGTGAGAACGTTGAATGGGCCGGACCGTCGCATCTCAACTTCTCCAGCGGTGACGGTTGTGGCCCGAACGCGGACGAGTATCTCGTTGGCGGCGGGCCGGGGTTGCTCGACCTCCTTGAGTTGGAGTACGTCAGGGGGACCGTAAGCGGTCCACACGATGGCTCTCATCATCTCCGTTTCGGTTCGAATTCACCTTAGGTCGGCGGATGCCGGTCCGGTCCCGTCGCTACTTTGGGTGCCCTAGTCTTGAGAGGAATCCATATCAAGAGAGGAACCCATTGGGCAACGAGCAGTTGGCGCATCTAGCCGATGAGTATTACCAGTGGACCCTAAGGACTAATCCACTGTCGGCGAGCATGCTCGGGATCCACGACTACGACACCGAGTTCGGTGAATTCTCCCGCGACGCCGAAGACCGTCACATAGCGGAAATGCGGGAGATGGCGTCTCGCGCCACCGCCCTCGATCTTGGCGATTTGGATGCCTCGGATCGGATTACGCGGGAGGTTCTAATCTTCGAGACGACAACCGCCGCCGACAGCACCGAGACTCGACTGGCCGAGTTCGATGTCAACCACACCGTAGGAATCCAGGCAATGCTTCCAGTCGCGGTCCGCCAGATGCCGATCGAGACCTCCGAGCACGGCGACGCCTTTCTAGTGCGATTCAGCAAGGCTCCAGACGCATTCGCAGAAATGAGCGGGCGGCTATCGGAGGGGGTTGCCAAAGGGAGGACCCCGTTGGCGTCAACCGCTCAGAAGACGGTTGCCCAGATCGATGCCCTTCTGGCCGCACCGATTGAACAGGGTTCGCTGGCCTCAGCCCGATGTCCAGCGGGTGTTGACCCGGGTGACTGGAGTGAACGCCTCGCCGACTCGGAACGCAATCATTTGAGACCGGCATTGCAGGGATACCGGGACACCATCGCCAACGAGGTGGTTCCGGCGGGACGCAGCGATGACCGGCCGGGCCTGAGCTGGCTACCCGACGGCGAGGAAACCTACGCCCGTTTGGTCCGCCAACACACCTCTCTTCCGATGTCGCCCGACCAAATCCACCAGATCGGTCTCGGCCAGGTGGAAAAACTCAACGACGAGTACCGGGAGGTCGGGGGCGAAGCGCTGGGCACCACCGACCTCATCGAGATCTACTCACGTCTCCGCGACGATCCCGATCTCCATTTCACCTCAGGACCGGAAGTCGTGGAACGGTCGGAAATGGCCATAGCTAAGGCCAAAGGGAAAATGGGCGACTGGTTCGGACGGCTGCCGAGAGCCGACTGTGTCGTTGCTGAGACACCGTCGGGACCATCCGCGTTCTACTTTCCGCCGGCGATAGATGGCTCGCAGCCGGGAACCTTCTACGTCAACACCGCAGATCCCTCCCGGTGGGGGCGGTTTGAGATCGAGGCCCTCGCCTATCACGAGGCAATACCTGGCCATCACCTCCAACTCGCAATCGCCCAGGAACTCGAAGATGTACCCGAATTTCGCAAACACGCTCTGATCACCGTCTACGCGGAAGGATGGGGCCTCTACACCGAGCGGCTTGCCGATGAGATGGGGCTTTACAGCGGACCGCTGGAACGAATCGGGATGCTGTCTCTCGACTCGATGCGTGCCGGGCGTCTCGTAGTCGACACCGGAATCCACGCGATGGGTTGGAGCCGTCAGCAGGCGATCGACCATTTCCTCAACAACTCACCGATGTCTCTGGGCACGATTGAAGACGAGGTCGACCGCTATATCGGAATGCCCGGCCAGGCACTTGCATACATGATCGGTCGTCTCGAGATCATGAGAATGCGGGCTGAGGCGGAGGCGGCGCTCGGAGACCGCTTCGATATCAAGGGGTTCCACGACACGGTACTCAGCAGCGGATTAGTCCCGATGCCAACCCTCGACCGCATGGTCACCGACTGGATCAGCAGCGTCGCGTAAGGGATAGGGTGGCTCAACGCTCCATTCGGACGGCACTTTTCAGGTTTCGAGCGATTTCCTCAAAGGGCTGGGATGTGTTGGTGCCAGACCGCGATTCGCTCGGCCACCCCTTCGGGGTCGTCAGTCATAGGAAAGTGATTCCCGCCGGGGATCACCATCTCATCGATATTTGAGAAGTACTCATGAAATTTCTCCTGAAACCCGAAAGGATCGTTCTTCCCGCCATAGATCGTCAACACAGGAGTATTTGACAAGGTCGATGTGAGCGCCGACTCGATGTGGACCAGAAAACCGGTCTCTTCCCGGACCGAACCCATGAGGTCATGGAATCTGCGCCGCTGTCCTTTAGTTTTGAAACCGCCCAGGAAGGCGGCTCGCTGCACAGAATCGAGCTGGCGACCTATCCCCGCCTCGCCGGCCGACATCTTGGGCAACAGATTCGTTGCCACGTTGAGTGCGCGCACCGGGCGACTCGCAACCACGGCGAACATGGCACGTAACCCGACCCGGTGGGGTGGCCAGGCAAAGGTGTTGATCAACACCAGACCGCCAACCAACTCCGGCCGCTTCACGGCAAGACCGAGCCCGACAACACCCCCAAGATCGTGAAGAACCAGGGTGAAGTTGGTGATTTTGAGATTCTCGACGAAGGCCTCGAGTAACCGGGAGTCCGCCGCGAGACTGGTCGGGATATTCCCACCCGGGGATAATCCGGATCCAGGAAAATCGAGTGTGATTACCCGAAAGTCTTTTCGAAGTAGGCCGATCAATTGGCCCCATACGTAGGACCACATCCCATCATGCACCAGCAACATCACCGGCCCGGAACCTTCGTCGGTATAGCTGATGGTGTTTCCATCGACTTCGATCGACCTGATGAGGAAAGGCCATACTTCAGTCGGCAACCATTCGGGTCGATCGATCTTGTTTTCTGTCTCCGTCGTCACAACAATGTCCTCCGCTCAGGGCGACAAACCGTCGCCCGGGGTTACGGTCCTCCGTCGGGTTTAGTTGGCTTGGCGGAGGGCCCCTATCTGTAGATCTCGTTCCTTAGCCGCCTGGTGTCATCACCTTCCCTGCCGCTGCTGACACGAGCGGAACAGTGACATCGAGGAGCCTTCGCAGGTCGTCTTCAACATCCTCGCCCATCATCGGTGGCATCCCAGGGGCCTGTACCGAAGCGAACAGATACAGGACGATTCCCACCACACAATTGAGACGCCAGGCAATCTCCTCTCCACTAAGGCCGGGAATGGCCCTTTGGAATGCCGCATAAAAACGGACCTGGGCCTCGGCGAACTGGCGGCCCATCACCTTGTACATCAATTCGGACCCTTCCGAGTACATCCGCGAGACGAAGCGGGGCAGAGACGGGTCTCGAGATCTCAGTTGTTGGAGTACGTGTAGATCTGGAAGGAGAAATGCAGTGAGAACTTGAGTGACATCGGGAATCGATTCTGATTCGGCCTCATCGAGAAGCTTTATCCGCTCTTCGTTGATCGGACCGATGATTTGATCGAGGATCTCGACCAGAAGCTTCTCTTTGGACCCGAAGTGATAGTTGACCGCGGCAATGTTGGCACCAGCCAAATCGGTTATTTCCCGAAGCGACGTACTGGCATAACCGTCACGGGCAAAAAGCAGCTCGGCGGACCTCATGATCTGCTCTTTGGTGTCTTCGGCTGTCATGCCATCCTCAATCGGTCAATTCAAATGACTATTTGAATCGTACATTTGATTGTCCATCGTGTCAAGTCGATCGCGTGTTAACTCGTAGCTACCGGACGGACATGTCAGGGCCTCGCAAGTTAGGGACGGTTCAGCGAGCCTTGCCTTCGTTGAGCAATGCGACCGACTTGGCGACTCGCCGGACACGGGTTTCCTCGGTTTTGGCTGCTTCGATCTGCTCGGCATGCCATCGCTGGTTGCTGTAGGACATCGATTCCCAGAAGGCTTTGGCATCGGGGTTGTCGGCAAATGCCGCGGCGAGGTCGGGCGGGATCTCGATGACGCGGGGTGCGGTGTCGAGTTCGACATCGATCTCCAGGACATCTCCCCCGGCGATACCGGCAGCTTCCCGCCGCTCTTTGCTCACGCCAAGAAGATACTGGCCGCCCATATGGGCGATCGAAGACCGGTAGGTGAACCCATTGACGGTGACCGACACCTTGGGTTTCTTGCCACCACCCAATTCGTCGACAAACGCTTCCGGGATCTCGAACCCGGTGTTGTTACCGAATGAAAGCAACTCAGTTGTCAGCTTCATGTCACGTTCCCCATGTCGGCCATATTCCGGGCGGCCGAGCCAGCCGAAAGAATGGCTCCATTTCTGGGCACAAAAAATGTCTGGCCGATTGACTCCGAGGAGCCCTCCGGCCAGACAGGAGTATTTATACGCGACTCGCGGTAGATGCGCAAACTGGATTCAGATTAATTTTCGCGATCTCCGAAGGTCGGCGGTGGAGATCGTTCGTCGATGGATCAAGGGTGGCCGTCGAATTCTGGACCAACATGAAGGGTCGAGGGAGAAGAGGTGACCCTCCCAGGTTGCTTTCTACTCGATTTTGACGACACCGGGCTATGCACTGCCCTCCGCGAGTATTGGCACTTTCAACCCGGACGGCATTTGCCTCCCATTGAATTTGGTCGCTAACCACCTTTGTATGAGGGAGCGGGTGGCGCCTCGTCAATGAAGAAGGACACCTGATCGGGATAACACCACCACCAATCCTCTCCTGGTTCGAACGATCGGATCAGCGCGTGGTGGCTGGCGCGAAAGTGGGCGGTGGCATGCATACCGAGCGAGTTGTCACAGCATCCGACGTGCCCGCATTCCTGACACAACCGTAGGTGGACCCAGTTTCGTTGGTTCATCGCCAGACACTCCTCGCAGCCCGTCGCCCCCGGCGAGGGCGGGGTGAGATCATCGGGGATATGGTTGCAAACGGCCATTTAGCTTTCGTGCCTTCTTCTGTAGATCCGGTCGTATTCAACCTTACAAATGAAACCGTCGAGCCACCCGTAAAGGCGAACCGGACGAATCGCGTGGTGTTTCGACAGACTCGATCGGTCTGCGCTGCAATACTCGAACAACCTCTGAAGGAGAACAAATGGGATCGCTGCTGGTCCACATCACACATGGCCCCGATGCACCAACCCGGGCGGCCCTCGGATTCCTGGTTGCCAAAACCGCAGTTGAATCGGGCCACGAAGTAACTGTCTTCTGTGCTGGAGACGCCGCCTACCTGATGAAGGATGCCGTGGTGGAACACACCAAAGGCATTGGCACCGGCGCTCTGAGCGAGACATTGCCCGCTGTGGTCGAGGCGGGTGTCTCGATTTTCGTGTCAGGTGGTTCGTCGAAAACACGAGGCGTGGTCGAAGAGGATCTCCAGAACAAGGGGGCCACATTCGCCACTCCGGCTCAGCTGGTCGAATTGACCTTCGCCGCCGACAGGGTGCTCTGCTATTAAACCGACGTCGAACCTTCCATCAGAAGTCCATGGTTGTCGCGATCCAAATGACGATTCGTCAGCCACGTACTGCGGACGGGCGATGTTCGAAGGTGGTTCCCTGCCGGTGTCGTTATCTCGCCGGCGTGCTGTATACCCGACGGAACCCCGACCCATTCGAGTCTCGGGTGCCATTAGAGTTTTCAACCGATTGAGAGGAATTCGATGAGTCTCGGCTTCGGGCTGCTCAGTGCCCAAACCCGTCCGGGTGAGACCGACTGGTCGCGTGCCTATGAGGAGACATTGCAGTTGGCGCGTGATGCGGAGCGGCTCGGCTTTGCATCGGTATGGACCACAGAACACCACTTTGTCGATGACGGTTACATGCCGTCACTCCTGGTGGTAAGCGCCGCCATCGCCGCAGTCACCGAGAAGATCGAGATCGCGACAGGGGTACTGCTTGCTCCTCTCCACGACCCTTTGCGACTCGCTGAAGACGCGGCGACCGTCAGCTTGATCAGTGGGGGACGGTTCACCCTCGGACTTGGGTTGGGCTGGAGTGGGGTCGAATACGAGGCTCTCGGGGTCGGGATAACTCAACGAGGAGCGGCGATGGAGGAAATCCTGAAGATCCTTCCCCGAGCCTGGAGCGGGGAACCATTTCGCCATGACGGGCCGGTTTATCACTTACCAGAGGTAGGGGTCCGCCCATTTCCGGCGAAGAAGATCCCAGTCGTGATCGGAGGTAGCGCCGAAGCAGCGATCCGTCGAGCGGCCCGACTCGCCGACGGTGTCTTCGCCAACGCTTCGGTCGATAAGTTCCTCCAGCAGATGGAGTGGATCGAGGATGAGCTCGACAAGTGCGAACGCGACCCGGCGCATTTCCGGGTCATCCACTACTCGGTGCTCCTTCCCGGTGAGACCGAGGATGAGGCGTGGGGCCGCTATTTCCCTCACGTCTGGCAAATGTCGTGGAAGTACTCCGACATGGAAGCATCCGCCACCCGTTCTGGCCCACCACCAGCGGCGCCCGAGCTCACAGAGGAAAACCGCAATTGGTTACGACAACGGTCGACCCTGGCCGGCCCTCCCGACCAGATCGTCGAGAACCTACTCGATGTCAGGAACCGCTCCGGCTTGAACGTCGACTTTGTCGCAAGAAGCTTCTTCCACACGTTGACTTACGAGGATCAGGTCGAACTGATGGAGAAACTCGCCACGGAGGTGGCACCCCACCTCTAGAGGTCAGAACCGATGAGTGAAGCTCTTTACCGAAATGATGGTGACCTCTATCCCGTGACTGGGTCTTTATCAACCCCGACCTCGAAATCCGAATGTATCGCCAACCCGAGGGCGAAGGGGTCTACCTCGACTCGGAAACGCGGATCAGCCCCGGTGGGACCGGCATCGCGACCAGTGCTCTAGCCGATGTGAAGGGGTGGCTCGGTGTGGCAGCCCAGTCGTTGTTCGTTGATCCGATGGGGTAGCAGTCGACCTCGTCCGCCCTCCGACTCCCCCTCCTTCAGGAGGGAGAGTCGGGTGGGCAGCAATTCGGCTAGGCCTGGAGGACGGCCTGGATGTCGAATTCGACTTTGAACTGCTTGGAGACGAGAACGCCGCCGCCCTCGAGCGGAACATTCCAGGTAAGCCCCCATGCTTCACGGTCGATCTGCCCGGTGGCGGTTAGGGCGGCTTTCTGGTTGCCATATGGATCAACAGCGGAGCCCCCGTATGAGAGGTCAAAAGTCGCTGGGTTGGTGATACCACGGATGGTCAGATCACCGGTGAGCTTCCAGTCAGACCCGCTTCGGTCGATCGAAGTCGATTTGAAGGTGATCTCGGGAAACGCCTCGGCATCGAGAAAGTCGGGAGAGCGAAGGTGGGCATCGCGGTCGGCAGTGCCGGTTTCGACGCTCGCTGCTTTAGCTACCACTTCCACTGTCGATTCGGCGGGGTCTTCGGCAATTTCGATTGTGCCGGACAACTCACCAAACGTCCCGGTGACTTTGGACACCATGAGGTGCCGGGCAATGATCCGCAGGTCGCTGTGTGATGTATCGAGCTTGTAGCTACCAACGGCGGGTGCGTCGGTGCGGGTGGTCGTTTCTGTAGTCAATTGAATGCTCCTTCTAGTGATTGAATGCATCTGGTAGAACATTCAACTATTGAAAGTTCAACATTATTCCGCTACTATTGGAAGAGCTGTGACAACACTCATTTCGGACAAATTGAACGGCCAGGACCTGGTCACCTGGAATTCCTATCTGAAGGCGACGCGTCTCCTCTTTGACAAGCTGGACAGGACACTGACAGAGGATGCCGGGCTGTCCCTTCCTGACTACATCGTCCTCTTCCGTTTAGCTCAGAGTGGTGGTGAGGGCACCCGGATGAGCGAGCTTGCCGACGCCGCCGTCTTCTCCCGGAGTCGAATCTCCCATGCGATCCGTCGTCTTGAGAACGAAGGTCTGGTGGAGCGCCGGGCGTGTCCCACCGACCGCCGCGGCAGCTACGGCTACCTGACCGAGTCAGGGCAAATCAGGCTCGATTTGGCCGAGGCCATTCACAACGAAGTAGTGCGCCGATATTTTCTCGAGCCGATCGGAGACGGGGTGCCAACGTTCCGTGGAGTCACCGATGGGATGCTTTCCGCGTTGGGTTCCGACCCGAGCGAACCCGCCTGCTGAGTCCAGGCTTCAAATCCTTCCCTGGGGGTGCCTTCCCCTGATAAAGCCCTAGTCAGCTATGCGTACTGACGAAGCCCTACGTGCTCCCGGCGACAGGGCGCCGAACCAGACTCCAGACATCACCAATGCTGCGCCGACCAACCCTTGCGCCCTCAGTGGCTCATCGGCAATCCAGGCACCGAGAAGCATGGTGACCACCGGAAAGAGCACGAAGGCATACGAAGTGGCCGACGCCGTCCAATGACGCACCACCAGGAGAAGCAGCACAAACAACCCCACCGAACCGACGGTCACCAAATAGATGACTGCCCAACGCACTTCGGGTTTTGTGGGCACGACCCACACCTCTCCAGCTATCCGGGAGAGAGCGAGCAGCACCAAAGCGCCGGCAGTCATCCCGACTGCGTTGGTCATCGCCGGGTGGTTCCCCGACACCTTCTTGGAGACGATGACGCTCTCCCCTATCGACAGAATCGCAACGAGCATCGCCAGGAGGGCAGTGAGCGGGAGTACGACCTGTTCGGGCCCGATCGTCATCCAAACGATTCCGGCGATTGCCAACAAGGAGCCGACCATGGCCCGACCCGTCAGCTTCTCCATTCCGTGAGCGGCAGCAAGTAGCACGGTTACCAGCGGAACCATGGCCAGGACAACCGCTCCAAGCCCTGCGGTCACCCTCACCAGAGCCCAATACATAAGGGCGTAGGAGATGGCGAAGCTGAGGACACCGTAGAGGACCGTCAATCCAAGCAAACGGCCCTTGGGGAAGGGGAGTCTCATAGCCAAGGCGATCAAGATGAACAGAAGTGCAGCGAGAGCGAATCGCAGGCCGGCACCCCAAAAAGGTTCCAGCTCACGGTTGCTGAAACGAACAGCGACAAAATTCGCTCCCCCGATTACTACCGCACCAGCGAAGGCAGTGAGGGTCAGTCCCCCGGGTGCCGCCTTGGTATCTGCCGGGCTGGCCAACTCTTCACACCTCCATCATTCGGCTCACGCCGAAGACACTATCAGGGTGCTTCAGCAGTGAAAGAGTCGATCCACCCTGACAGCAGGTCCTACATCTGTAGCGTTCATATGGGTCGACATGCGCGGTGCGGCCCGGTTGGCGATACCCATCAGCAATGAGTCTTTCCCCACGTAGATGTGAAGTTGGTCGGACTCGATCCCGCCGAGCAATATTCGGGCGGCCTCGCTGGCGTCGTACCCCGGCTCGATGCCCTTCTAGATGTCCTCAGGTGACGTGCCCGGCATGGGAACGCCAAAATTGTCGGCGATTCCGGTGATCCCCGCTCACGGCATGATGCCCAAAACTCCGACGTTGGTTTCGAGCAGGGGTGGTGGCGCCCACGTGAAAACTCGGATGCTAACCGAGTTGGCTAGATGGCCAGGCAAACGCGTGAATCCCTTCCGATGTCCGTCAGGAAACAATCAGGTGCCCGTGCCACCAGAGATGACACGGCACCTGCTGTCGGATCAGGAACCCGGAATGTTGATGTAGAGAAGTTGCCCCTCTTCGCGCTTGATGGTTATGCCTCCCTCCACCATGCTGTCAACAAAGGGGAGGTCGTGGGCCTGGACATCAAGGATCCATGATCCCGGTCCAAACCACAGCGAGGCATCGACGATACCGCTCGACTCACCACCGGTGTCAACGACATCGGCGACGGCAGTCCAACTCTCATCGGAGAACTTGTGCTGCCAGATCTGGGCGAAGTCAAAGTCTTCCTGGACCATCAGACTGTTGACGCTGGTATCGATGTTGTCAGGAGCGGAGAAGCCAACATACTTGGCGTGGTCCATCGGAGCATCGCCATCGGCCATGACGGTGAAACTGTCGACTTTCTTCGGGTTCTTGTCGTTGAAGACGAACTTGAAGATCCTGCCGTTGTCAGCCAGGCCGGTGACCCCGCTGGGCCGGGCGAGACGTCCGGTTGCTGGATTGGGGAGAACGCGGCTGGCTCCGGTGTCGGCAACGTAGACGACATGATCGTTGTTCTTGTCGACCGCGACGTCTTCGAGCCGGATGAAGGTGAACAC
>JBGTGL010000090.1:0-6945 GCA_041746755.1 Acidimicrobiia bacterium
GTCGCCAGCATCGCTGAATAGCGGCTCCGAAAGTGTTCACGAAGCTCCCTCTCGAACTGGCGAACGTCAGAAACTGCGACCTTGTCGAGATGGCCTTCGGTCAGGGCATAGATGATCAGCACCTGCTCTTCAACCGGCACCGGGTCGTACTGGGGCTGCTTGAGAACTTCGACCACCCGGCGTCCCCGCTCCAACTGGGCCAACGAGGTCGCGTCGAGCTCGGACCCGAACTCGGCGAAAGCTGCCAGCTCACGGAACTGTGCGAGGTTGACCCGCAACGGGCCGGCGATCTTCTTCATCGCGCTGATCTGGGCATTTCCTCCCACCCGGGAGACTGAGGTTCCAGCGTTGACTGCCGGTCGGATTCCCTGATAGAAGAGGTCGGTCTCCAGGAAAACCTGGCCGTCGGTGATCGAAATCACGTTGGTGGGGATGTAGGCGGAGATGTCGTTGGCTTTGGTCTCGATGACCGGAAGACCGGTGAGCGAGCCGGCACCGAGTTCGTCGGAGAGCTTGGCGCAACGCTCCAGAAGCCGGCTGTGGAGATAGAAGACGTCGCCCGGATACGCCTCACGTCCCGGAGGACGACGAAGCAGAAGGGAAATCTCGCGGTACGCGACCGCTTGTTTGGAGAGGTCGTCAAACACCACCAAGGCGTGCTCGCCTTTATACATCCAGTGCTGGCCGATGGACGAACCCGCGTAGGGGGCGTACATCTGCAGGGCGGGCGCCGCCGACGCCGGAGCGTTGACTACCACGGTGTATTCCATGGCTCCGGCCTCTTCGAGAGCCGCAACGACCTCGGCAACCGTCGAAGCTTTTTGACCGATGGCGACATAGATGCACTTGACCGCGTCGGGCGTTCCCTGGTTGGTCTTCTGGTTGATGATCGTGTCGACGAGGATGGCGGTCTTACCGGTTTGACGGTCACCAATGATCAGCTGACGCTGGCCGCGACCGATCGGTGTCATGGCGTCGATGGCCTTGATACCCGTCTGCAGAGGCTCGCTGACCGGCTGACGCTCAACCACCGAAGGGGCTTGTGTCTCGAGAAGACGCCGCTCGCTGGTGTCGATGGGGCCTTTGCCGTCGACCGGATTGCCGAGCGGATCGATAACCCTGCCGAGGAGCGCATCGCCGACGGGCACGGAAAGGACGGTCCCGGTCTGCTTAACGGAATCACCCTCCTGGACGTGGGAAGCTTCGCCGAGGAGCACTACCCCGAGATCGCTCTCGTCAATGTTGAGTGTCACTCCGGTGAGGCCACCAGGAAACTCGAGGAGCTCAGACGCCATCACCGAAGGAAGACCGGTCACCCGGGCCACACCATCGGCGATTGAGGCGACATAGCCGACCGTTTCCTTGCCCACCTCGGGTTTCCAGCCCTCAAGCTGGGACCGCAAAGTGGAGGTGATCTGATCGGCGGTAATGGTCAAATCAGACATATTTCTCCTAATGACCCTGGACGGCGTGTCGGAGTGAATCGACGCGACTTGCGATGGAACCGTCGATAACGGTGTCGCCGACGCGGGCCACGATTCCGCCTACCACGGACTCGTCGACCACGACTTTCACTTCGAGTTGTTTGCCGGTCGCCTTGCCCAGGGCGGCGGCAAGACGCTGTACGGTTTCTTCAGTTAGCGGAACAGCGGATCGAACCTCGGCCACGGCTTTGTTGCGGGACGAAGCAGCCATCTCGACCAGAGCCTTTGAGATCGAAGAGAGCTCCGATGCTCTTCCCTGGCCAACCACCAGTTGGACCAAACCCACCGTAAGGGAAGATGCCTTGCCGGCGAGTAGTTCCTCGACGATGGCATTCTTCTTCTCCGCCGGTATTTGGGGATCGGTGAGGGCGGCCCTCAGCTCAGGCGCAGACTCGATCGTCTCCGAGACGGAGAACAGTTCACTCTCCACCTGCTCGACGATGCCTTCACCCTCGGCGAGGTTGAGAAAACCACGGGCGTAGCCGGTGATCCGGGGTTCCACTTACATCTTCTCCAAATCGGCAAGGTACCGATTGACCAGGGCCTGATGGGTGTCGGCGTCGAGGGACTCTCCAACAATTTGGCTGGCAAGTTCGACTGAGATCGAGCCGACTTCCTTGCGGGCGTCGGCGAGGGCGCGGCCCTTTTCGGCGTCCGCCTCCTCCCTCGCCTTGGCGAGAAGTTGGTCGGCATCGGTTTGGGCCTTGGCGAGAACTTCCGACTTCATCTGCTCCGCGGTACCCCGGGCTTCTTCGATGATTCGGTTTCCCTCCGCCTTGGAGTCAGCCAACTGAGCGCGATAGTCGGTGAGAAGGCTTTCAGCCTCCTGTTTCGCTTTCTCAGCATCGTTGTATTGCCCCTGCATGGCAGCCTGTCGTTGTTCCATTGTCTTCGTGAGACTCGGCCATACCCAGATACGTACGAACACGAATACGATCGAGAATGCAATGATGCCTGCGACCAGTTCTGGCCAGGCCGGCAATAGAAGGTCGGCTGCGCTCCCGCCGCCTTCGCTTTCCGTGGCCAACACGATTGCGTGCACCACGCTCAACCAGCCAGGAAGAAGACTACGAAGCCGATCAGAGCCAGCGCCTCGGACAACGCCATACCGATGAACATGTTGGTTCTGAGCATGCCGGCAACCTCCGGTTGACGCGCCATGGCCTGAACGGCATTACCAGCGACGATCCCGACGCCGATACCGGGGCCGATAGCACCGAGGCCATAACCGATGGCGGCCAAGCCACTTCCGATGTCGCCGGTAAGGCCAGCGCTCTCCTGCGCCAGGATTACTAGTTGATGCATTGAGTTTTCCCTTTCTTGCCTGATGGCTGTTTTGGACTAGTGGGCCGGATGCAACGAGCTCTCGATGTACACGGCGGACAGCAGAGTGAAGATGTATGCCTGAAGTGCGAGCACCAGCAACTCCAGTACGAAAATGCCCATACCGAAAACAAACCAAAGCGGCCCAACCAGGAATGCCTTCAGCGGGGCCATCGCTCCGGTAGCTCCCGCATATATGAAATAGACGCCCGACCCGAGTAAAAGGGCGATCATGGTGTGCCCGGCGACAAGGTTGGCAAACAACCGGACTGCAAGCGAGAACGGCCTGATGATGAAAATCGAAACCAACTCAATCACTCCAATCAGCGGCTTGAGGGCTAGGGGAACTCCCGGCGGCCACAAAGTGTGGCCCAGGTAGGCGAGGCCCTGTTTCTTGAAGCCAGCAAACACAAAAATCACGTAGGTGACGAGGGCGAGAAATGCAGGAATTGCCATTCTGGAACCGAGGGGGAAGTTGATGAAGGGGGTGACCCCAAAGAAGTTTCCCACCAGAAGGAAGAGAAAGAGCGACAGAAGGTAGGGCGCGTACTTCTCGCCACCCGGGCCGATGACTCCGATGGCGATGTCATTTCTGACGAAGTCGACAAGACTTTCGACGGCCACACCAAACTTGGTCGGCACGAGACGCGGTTTCCGGTAGGTGGCGTAGAGAACGCCTATTACAACCAGCGCGGCGAGGAAGATGTAAACGATCGTCCGGTTGACCTGCCCGAACAACAGAGGCAATTCGAAGAGCTCGAGTATCGACTCCGGTACGCATATCGGCTCGGTCGTCGAACAGCTAAATGCCAAAATCATGTCCACTCGAGTTCCCTTTCCTTACCTTTCGACAATGCCACCGCCTCAGCGGCAACCAACACCAGATAAGTCACCACGGTGGTAATCCCAAACGCCAGACGGTCAATCGGGGTGTACTTGGCGATTAACAGCATGGTGACGGTTATTAGCCCCAGCCGGAGAAAGAGGCCGATCAAGGCGCCAGCATGATAGGCAGCAAGACTGATCCTGGCGGAAATCGAGAGGATGGCTCCTGCTAGTAGGAAATTGAGCACCACGACGACGACGCCCAATGCGGCGCTCCACGCACCATTCCATCCCCCAATCAACCAGAACAGGCCGATCAATATCGGCGCCGGGTAAATGGTACGCGCCACGATATGTCGAGCGACAGTCATCTCGACGTCTGGTGTTGGCATCGCAGGCTCAGCGTTCACGGTAGATCTCGTCCTGATTCTTTAGCATCGCCCATATCTTCAAGAATCCGGAGTAGGAACCGAGAACCACTCCGATAACAACAAACCAGGGGTCGGTGCCGAGCCACTGGTCGAGCAGGTATCCAATCAATGTCCCGGCGATAATGGAACTGAAAAAGGATCCACCTTCCATCCAACCGTCATGGACCGCGCTGGTCGTTTGTTTGGTGATCGAGTCTTCTCTCACTGGTACCTGTGAAATGTTGCCTGGACGGTGGCGCTTGTGAAAATCTACACAAAGGATATTGGTAAGTGCCTTCTAATCAAAATTGACCTTACTAGCGGATGCCTTGCCACGAAATTCGCAATACCACCGAATGTCACGAACCCAGGGTTTCACGCGTCGGTATCGACGCTCACAGCCCGAAGAACCAAACGACCCGACCAGTGTCACGAACCCAGGGTTTCACGCGTCGGTATCGACGCTCACAGCCCGAAGTTGGGACCGATTTAGACGTGGCCGGCGAAGTCTGCGGGATAGGGGGGATATTCCGCCGCCAACTCCCCCACTCTTCCTTTGACCTCAACCAGGGCTGCTTCGTCGTCCTTTTCTTTGAGCGCTCGCGCCATCAAGGAGGCCACTTCCGACACCTGGGCCTCCCTCATCCCCTGAGTTGTCACTGCAGGCGTGCCGATCCGCAGACCAGATGCCCGGAAAGGAGGCCTGGGGTCGAAAGGAATGGTGTTGAAGTTCAACGTGATGCCCAGGGTGTCGAGCAGCTTCGCCGCATCCTTGCCGGTGAGATCTTCGTCGATCGATCGAAGGTCGATCAGGAATAGGTGATTGTCGGTACCGCCCGAAACCACCCTCACCCCTTCATCCTGCATCGTCGCCGCCATCGCCGCAGCGTTGGCCACGATCTGCTCGGTGTACTCGTGGAATGCGGGGCGGGCCGCCTCGAGGAAACACACCGCCTTCGCCGCCACCTGCGACTCGATCGGCCCCCCCTGGACATTGGGGAATACGGCCTTGTTGATCGCCTGGCCGAAATCCTCTTTCGCCAGTATCAGCCCCCCTCGGGGACCTCGCAACGCCTTATGGGTGGTCCCGGTGACGATGTCGGCCTCCGGCACCGGTGACGGGTGGGACTTTCCCGCTACCAACCCGATGAAGTGGGCCGCATCAACCATAAAAATCGCCCCGATCTCATCGGCGATGGCACGGAACCCTGCGTAATCGAGGGTCCGTGAGTATGCCGAATACCCTGCCAACACGATCTTGGGTTTGTGCTCCAGTGCGAGCGCCCTGACCTCATCCATGTCGATCAACTCGGTGTCGGGGTCGACTCCATACGCGACGATGTTGTAATACAGCCCGGAGAAATTGACCGGGGAACCATGCGTGAGATGCCCACCCTGATCGAGTCGCATTCCCAGCACCGTGTCGCCCGGTTCCAGAAGCGAGAAGTAGACGCCCATGTTGGCTTGGGCACCGGAATGTGCCTGAACGTTGGCGAACTCTGCACCGAACAGATCCTTGGCCCGATCGATGGCGAGTTGCTCCATCTCGTCGACAACCCCACAACCCTCGTAGTAGCGGCGGCCCGGATAACCCTCTGCGTATTTGTTGGTGAAAACCGAGCCCGATGCTGCCATCACCGCTGGCGAGGCAAAGTTTTCCGAGGCGATCAGGTGGATGCTGGAATTCTGGCGTTCAAGGTCTTTCTTGATCAACCCGGCGATATCGGGATCGACCTGCTCAATAGGTTCCATGGAAATCATGGGTCGACAGTAGTAGCGCCGATCGGCCGCCGACTTACGAGAAGATGTCGACGGCTCCCTGGCGGATGACTATGGGCCGGGCGCCAGTAGCGTCGACGACGGTGGAAGCCATGCCCCCCGGGGCCCGGCCCGGGATGTAGGCCGCCACCCCATTGCCAAAGATCGAACGAGCCTCGACGTCATCCATGACCTCGGCCTGCCCGCTCCGATTCGCCGAGGTCACCGCAAGTGGCCCGGCGACGGTCAGGAAATCCCGGGCTACATCGTGGTCTGGTACGCGGATGCCGATAGTTCTCAGCTGCGTGTCCCCCACCCAGTCGGAGAGAATCACACGGGGAGTGACCACGAGGGTGAGGGCACCTGGCCAGAACCGTCTTGCCAGGTAGCCAGCCACCCCATCGAGATCACCGAACATCTCGGCATCATCAACTGTGGCGAGGAGGATCCCAAGTGGCTTGGAATCGGGCCGACCCTTTAGGTCATAGAGGGCGCTGACAGCATCTCGGTTGAGCGGATCGATCGCCAACCCATAGACGGTGTCAGTTGGGAGGCCGACGACCTCGCCATTTCTGACGGAGTCGAGGGCGTCGTCGAACATCAGGGTCGGGCCCCGACAACAAATCGATCCTTCCCGGACAGGTCTTGACGCACGACCACGGGAATGTTCGGGAACGACGAGACCGCCGCCACCCCCTGTTTCTCACCGATTTCACAGATAATGACGCCGCCGGGACGGAGCCACTGCGATGCAGATCCGCCGATATTCTGGATCACTTCTAGGCCCGAAGAACCCGAAACCAACGCCATTTTCGGTTCGCGACGAACATCCTCGGGGAGACTCAGATATTCCGATTCGGCAACATAAGGCGGATTGGCCACGATCAGATCTACCTCCCCGAGAAGTGATGCGGGAAGGGGGTCGAACAGATCGCCTTCGGCGAGGTATATCTGCAGTCCAGCCCGGTACATATTCTCGGTCGCCACCTCGATGGCGTCCGAGGACAGATCGGTGGCGAAGACCGAGGCGCCAGGAAACGTTCTCTTCAGTGCTAGGGCGAGTGCCCCAGAACCGGTGCAAAGGTCGACGATCACTTCCGGCAACCGAACCATTCTCGTTGCCAGTTCAAAAAGCGTTTCGGTCT
>JBGTGL010000091.1:0-15225 GCA_041746755.1 Acidimicrobiia bacterium
CCGTTCGATTCTCGATCCACGAGGGGTCATTTGGATCCACGCTCGGAACCCGGACATGCGGCTCGAGGCAATAGCACGCTGCCCATTCAGGTGTGCCGACAAATGCGTCGTGGTCGAAAAAATCGAGCCAGTCACCGATCAGTTCAGCGGTGACCTCCTTGATGGCGATCGGGCCTATCTCATTGAGGCGCTCCGAGGGCCCGGTCAATCGTTGAGTTGCGTCGGCGTAGTTGCGGATTGCTTGATCGGGATAGGGCCAGTCGTGGGTAGCCCGGGCGTGAGCGACGAATCTGTCGCCCAGCTCGACAAGGCTATCTGCGGAGATTTCTGATCCGCATTCGAAACAAGAGAGATCCATGGGTCGAGGTTAATCACGCCGATCGGCACCCCGTCCGGCGTGCTGGCTGCCAACTACTGACTGTTAGCCTCTCTTGATGTCAAAGACACTGGCGGCGCTCGCCAACGTTGCAATTATCGCCTTTGTCCTCGCGTCGATGGTGTCGCTCGGGCTTTCGTTGACCATGAAGCAGATAATCGAACCGTTGACAAATGCTCGGCTGGTGATCATGGGACTCTTGGCCAACTTCGTGATTGCTCCGGCAGCGGCATGGGGAGTGGCTGCAGTTCTGGGTTTGGACGACAACCTCACTCTCGGCTTGCTCCTCCTTGGAACAGCCGCGGGTGCCCCCTTCCTGCCCAAACTCGCCCAGCTTGCACATGGAGACGTCGCCTACTCGGTTGGGTTCATGGTGATGCTCATGGTGGTTACGGTCGTCTATATCCCCGTCGTATTGGTCCCTCTGCTCGACGGGGTCACAGTCTCTCCGTGGGACATTGCCAAACCGCTGGTTTTCGGTATGCTCATGCCTCTGGCGATAGCGTTGGCAGTCCGGGCGCGCTATGAAGAATCGGCAAAGCTCGCACCCCATCTCAACCAGATTTCAACAGTGTCGTTGGCGCTTGCGCTCGTCATTGCCTTGGTTCTGGGTTTACCTCAGTTGATCGACGCCTTCGGGACAGGTGCTTTCATCGCCGTCTTGCTTTTTATGGCGGTCTGCTTCGCTGCCGGGTTCTTGCTCGGTGGGAGTAACCGGGGGCAGCGATGGGTCAGTGCCTTCGGAACCACTCAGCGCAATGTTTCTGCAGCGCTTCTCATCGCCACAACCAGTTTCACAGGGAAACCCGAGGTTTTGATCATGGTGATGGTTGGTGCCGTTTTGATGGGGGCTGTCCTGTTACCAATGGCCGCCGAAGTTGGAAAAAGGGGCGCTTCGGTCGCTTCGGCTGGCTGAGCGGAGGACCGTCGGCCTTTGCCGACCCCAGGGGTGAGTCCTGGTCGATCTGTCTATATGAACTTTCTCAATGCGTGCGGTGAGTTTCGGGGTCCTGAAGCGAAACGTTAGTGACTAACATTCAAGTGATGGATCGATCTGAGAAGACCAGGGTGCGTTTGCAAGCCATCGCGATCGAACTCTTTGAGGAACGCGGGTTTGACGAAGTGACTGTCGAGGAAATCGCCCGACAGGCTGGCGTGTCTCATATGACTTTCTATCGCCACTTCTCAACGAAGGAGTCGGTGGTCTTCGACGACCCCTTTGATCCGATGATCGGGGAACTAATCGCGGGTCAGGATGAGAATATTCCTGCCTTTGAACGGGTAAGAAGAGGAATCGTTCAGGCGCTTTCATTGCTCGAAGAGAACGACGACTCCGAGATGCGACGACGGATTCGCCTCGCCAAGGAGAGCCCTGCACTGCGTGCCCGCATCCTGGAAAACAATTATCGGACCGAGGGTGTGATTGTGGCGGCTCTTCAACTCAACGGTACGTCGCCGCTGGAAGCTCGCGTCGTCGCGGGGGCCATCCTTGGCGCCATGACCTCTGCTCTCATCGAGTGGGCCGGCCGAGACGGCCCGGAGAACCTTCGCGGATACTTAGCTGAAGCGCTCGGCTTGCTGGACGGGGTTGGAGCCAGCTCCTGAGAAGGTCACTGATAAGCGCCCAGGACATAGTACGCAGATACGACGACGAGCTCGCCCTAGACGGAGTGAGTCTTGAAGTTAGGGCTGGAGAAGTTCATGCCCTCGTCGGCCTGAACGGTGCCGGAAAGACCACTCTGATGAGAATCCTCGTTGGTATGGCCCGGGCCGACTCGGGGGTCTCGATGATCCTCGATCACGAAGTCAACTCGGTGCCGCACCATCTGTGGTCGGAGGTAGGGCACAGTGTCGAATCTCAGTTCGCCTACCCCGAGCTCACTGTCGTCGAGAATCTTTCAATAGCTGCAGAGCTTCATGGAGTCGATCATTCAGATGTCCCCGAGCTGGTATCTGACACGATCGAGAAGTTCGAACTCGGTCATTGGGGGAAACGCAGAGCGCGCACGCTTTCGGCGGGTAATCGACAGCGCCTCGCTCTGGCGGCGGCGGTGGTTCATGATCCTTCTGTCTTCGTGCTCGACGAGCCAACCAATGCTCTTGATCCGTCCGGCGTGGTCTTCGTCCGAGAAATCTTGACGGATGCTGCGTACCGTGGCTCTGCGATTCTGGTCTCAAGTCATCACCTCGACCAGGTCGCTCGGGTTGCCGATCGAATAACGGTGCTGCATCGCGGGAGCATCGTCGGTGCGTTGGATCCCGGAGGGAAGGACCTCGAGAGGCAGTTCTTCGACATGGTTTATGGCGTCGACCAAGCGATGGATGGTGTCACTTGAGATCCGCCATCCGCGCCGAGTGGTTGAAAGTGAAGCGTTCACCAGTGGGCATCACAACCAGCTTGTTGCTGGCGGTGCTACTCCCACTTATGGGCTTTGGGATGTACTACGTAGCCGAGCGTGGCGGATCTGGCCCGTTGGCCGTCAAGGCGGGAGCTTTCCTGGTCGGAGAGGGGTGGCCGGCCTATGCCGGGTTGGTGGCGCAGATCGTGGCAGTTGCTCTCTTTCTTGGTGTCGGTGTTATGACGGCGTGGGTCTTTGGTCGAGAGCATTCCGACAGGACATTTCCCGCCCTTTTTGGGCTGCCGGTGTCGCGCTCCACTATTGCCGGAGCAAAGTTCGTCGTGATTGGATGGTGGGTTTTCTTGATGGTCGCGTCGCTGGTGGCTGTTACGGCGTTGCTAGGAGTTGTCGGCGGGGTCGGGCCATCACCGCTTGGAGACGTCTCGGCGTCCCTGGGCAGGCTTTCTGCCATCGCAGTCCTTGCTGCACTGCTTGCACTGCCGACGGGGTACGTTGCTAGCGCTGGTCGTGGGTACCTTCCAGCCATCGGTGCCCTCATTGTCGTGATTGCGATCAGCCAGGTAGTTGTCCTCTTCGGAACAGGCGGGTGGGTTCCGTTTGCGGTACCGGGATTGCTCGCTGTCGGCGGCGAGTTAGCTCCTACCGCGGTCCAGATTGCCCTGGTGCCGATAGCGGGAGGTTTAGGGATCTGGATGACCGTCCGCTGGTGGCGCCATGCTGAATCGAGTAGGTAGATCAATGCGTGGATTGCAGCGCCGACTTCTCGCCACTTCGCCTATTGCGTAAACTGGTCGTGCCAGGGGACGTAGCTCAGTTGGCAGAGCACCGGCTTTGCAAGCCGGGGGTCGTGGGTTCAAATCCCATCGTCTCCACCTACATCGAATCTGTACACGATCGTTGCTCGTGCATACGGTCCCGCGATACGGGACTGCAAACACGATGAACCGGCGGTTTTGGCAACCATCAGGCGGGGAACATCACGACGAGTACCGTTGTTGGTCTAGATGCAAGATTTCAGAGGAGAGTGGCCATGCCAAACGCAGTAATCGTTGACGCAGTGAGAACCCCAACCGGGCGGCGCAACGGTGTCTACAAGAACGTGCACGCCGTCGATCTGGCCGCGATCCCTCTCCGTGCGCTGGTCGAACGGAACAATCTCGATCCGATGCTGATCGATGATGTGATCATGGGGAACGTCTCCCAGACCGGCGAGCAGGCCTACAACATCGGTCGCAACGCCGCGTTGGCCGCCGGATTTCCTGAGGAAGTGCCCGGGGTCACCATCGACCGCCAGTGTGGTTCGTCGCAACAATCGGCCCATTTCGCCGCCCAGGCGATCATGGCCGGAGCCCAGGACATCGTCATTGCCGCCGGTGTCGAGCATATGACCCGGGTGCCGATGGGAATCACCGCCGAACAAGGCCCCGGACTGCCGTTTGGACCGCTGATGTTGGAGCGATATGCCCAGGGTCTCGTCCCCCAAGGGATCTCCGCTGAGATGATCGCCGAAAAGTGGGGTATCGGTCGGCAGGAACTGGACGAACTCAGCCTTGAGTCGCATCGCCGTGCTGATCAGGCGAGTGTCGAAGGCCGATTCGAGGGTCAGATAGTTCCCGTCGACATCACCAGGGACAATGGTGACGTCGAGACGATCACCCGCGACGAAGGTATTCGAGCGGATACCTCTATGGAGAAACTGGCCCATCTCCAGCCTGCCTTCAAGGCTGACGGGGTCGTAACAGCCGGCAACTCGTCACAGATTTCGGACGGAGCGGCCGCGGTCTTGGTTATGTCCGAAGACAAGGCCGCCGAGTTGGGCCTCACTCCAAAAGCCCGCTTCGTCAACTTCTCGATGGTGGGGGTAGACCCGGTGACAATGCTCACCGGTCCGATTCCGGCCACCGAAAAGGTGCTGGATCGCGCGGGCCTTGGGATCGACAACATCGATCTCTTTGAAGTCAATGAAGCCTTCGCATCGGTGACGGTGGCCTGGAGGATGGAGCACGGCGGCGCAGATCCGATGGCCCTTTGGGATCGCACCAATGTCAACGGGGGCGCTATCGCGCTCGGGCACCCGCTGGGTGGTTCAGGTGCACGACTTCTTACAACTCTGGTGTGGGAGCTGGAACGGACCGGCGGCCGCTATGGCCTCCAGTCCATGTGCGAAGGCGGAGGAATGGCAAACGGCACCATCATCGAACGGATTTGAGTCTGAATGGCCATCGAGTTTCGGCTCCTCACTCCTGACGACCTGCCGCTGCTCGCTGAGTGGCTCAGCCATCCCCATGTCCGCGAAACCGAATGGGGTATTCATAGCCCATTGAACGTCGATGCCGATTTCGGGATCTCCATTTACGGAGACGACAAGGCCAACCTCTGGCTCTTGGTCGAAAGTGGCCAACCATCCGGGATGATTCAGGATTACGTCCTGGGAGACAATCCAGAATGGCTGTTGGATCTTCGAGACATCGCACCCGATCCAAGAACTATCGGGATCGACTATCTGATCGGGGATCCGGATCGCGTCGGCCGGGGCCTTGGCCCGAGGATGATCACCGATTTCGTCGCCACTATCTGGGATCGGTATCCAGATTCACCCGAGATTCTCGCTGCCGTCGATGCCGGTAACCGTCGCTCGTGGCGCTCCCTGGAGAAGGCCGGGTTTCATCGATTCTGGACGGGGGTGCTTCCATCCGACCTCGATTCCGGGGCCGAAACCCACGTTTACACGTTTGCCCGTCCTTAGACAACGGGCCTTGCGGCGGTGGCGGCCCTAATCCTGTTCCCATCGGGATCGACGAGTGCGACTTCTCTCCCCCACGATTCGGTGTCGATCGGTGCACCGAATTCGGCCGCCACTTTGTCGATGTCATCTACCCAGAGGTATGCGAGCGAGCGCTTGGGCGCATCACCTTTGTGCTCGGAGAGGTATAGATCAACATCGCCACGCTTCAAGAACAGGAATTGCGGAAGGTTGGGAGCGAAACGGTGCTCGCCGACAACTTCGAACCCGAGCCGTTGGTACCAGCCAGCCGATTCACTTGCATTGGATACCCGAAAGATGGGAACGATCGCTTCGGCCATGGTCAGAGTATGCCGAAGAACGACGCGATATCGAAACCGCCCTCTTCCTCGATCAAGGTGAAGGCCTGGATGAAGGTGAGGACCATCGAAGTCAGGGTGAACACGATTGCGAAGACGATCAGCCAGGTCTTCAGAAGGTCTTTCTCCTTCATCCCGTGCTGCGGCTGGGAGGGGAACCTCCTCGGATCCGGGCGGACCGCGCCGGTGTAACGCCCGCCGTCCCAATAGGCCTGATGGCTAGCCTGGCCGGTGGGGTCGCTGTACCAACCGGGGACCGTTGGCTCGACTAAGCCCGCCGGTAACGGCCCCTCTCCGTAGTCTGAGGTGGTCTCAAATGTGATCTCTGGTTGGTCGATCGTCGAAACCAATCGGCTCAGATTGTGGGCGGCGAGCCCGATAGCGACTGCAGCGGTCACGGTCACTACGGCCAGAAATCCAGGTCCATACCCAATGAAGACCACCTGATTGGCGGCCAGGAACAGCACCATGCTCAGCCACCAGCGATCCACCAGCCGCTTGCTCAATTGTGGTTGGCTCGGGAGGGATGCGCGCGCTGCTTCCATGTAGACCTCGCGTGGCATCCAGTAGAATGCGACCGGGACAATCCACCAGAGCCAGACCGCCGCTTTGGAGTGTTTCCAGGTGGTAGGGATCCGGTCACGCAGGCTCACCAACCATACGGACAGGACGATCCAAGTCGCCAGCATCAGGGCGTATCCCACCAGTTGGCCGATCCAGGCAAGGTTGTATCCGGTGTCAGCGAGTGTGTCTGGAAGCGGAAAGTCCGGATCCCAGAAGTCGTACCCGTCAACCGCCATCATCACAAAACCAGCAGCGATCACGGTGAATGTGGCAACAACCAACCAGGCCAGGATGATGATCGCTTTTCTCAAGGTTGTCCCGTCCTCGCTGGGGCCGTCGTCACGCCGCATCATAGGTTTGATTTCAGGAAGCACAATGGAGGGGGTTGACAGGTGTTCTCCGATTTTGTATATTCGTTCGGTCGAACGACCGAGAACCAACGAACGGATTGTGACCCGAATTGTGACAACCTCCGAAATACAACACGAGACGGCGAAAGCGATACTGAACGCCGCTAAATCGGCCCTTGTTGCCGGGGGCTATTCCGGCCTATCGACGAGGGCGATTGCCGAGGAGGCTGGGGTTCCACTCAGTCAGATCCATTACCACTTCGGGTCAAAGCAGAATCTCGTCCTCGCTGTTTTGGAGCGGGAGAATCAGCGACTTCTCGACCGACAAGGCGAGATGTTCGAATCCGAACTGCCGGTATGGCAGCAATGGGAGATGGCTTGCGATTTCCTGGAGGCCGACCTGGAGTCGGGCTATGTGCGGGTGCTTCATGAGATGATCGCTGCCGGATGGTCCGACCCACTAATCGCCGATGTGGTTTGGCGACAGCTGAGCGGGTGGCACGATTTGTTGGAGTCTGTTGCCCGGCGCGCCAAAGACCAGTTCGGAGGGTTGGGTCCGTTTACTCCCAAGGAGATCGCCGCTCTGGCGGGGATACCCTTTATCGGGGCGGAAGCCTACTTACTGCTGGGCGTGTCGGAGAAAGAAATGCCGGCAAGGACAGCCCTGCGCAAGGTTGGTCAGGTCATCAGGTTGATGGAAGAGGCGGTGGGGGATGCGAGCGCGTAATCCCGATATCGCCGGTCATGTCGACCGGGATGGCGTCCGAATCGGATACGAAGTATTCGGTAGGGGTGACCCAACCATCTTGCTGATGCCGACCTGGACCATAATCCACTCCCGGTTCTGGAAGTTTCAAGTCCCATACCTCTCGCGGTACTACCGGGTGATCACCTACGACGGGCCGGGAAATGGCCGTAGTGACCGTTCAACCGACCCCGAGCGCTATACCGCCGACGCTTACGCCGCAGACGCCCTTGCCGTCCTCGACGAGTGTGGTGTCGATCGGCCGATCGTGGTGGGCCTTTCACTTGGTGCACCGTATGGATTGAAGTTGGCCGCGCTTCATCCTGGCCGTGTCGCTGGCCTGGTGTTCGTCGGTCCGGCGCTTCCGCTCACTCCTCCGTCGACGGAAAGGGCTGACATCGCCGAGACATACCTGAATCCCTACCCGGAGGATGTTGAAGGATGGGGAAAGTACAACGTTGCCTACTGGTACGACCACTTCGAAGACTTCGCCGAGTTCTTCTTTGGACAGTGTTTCAATGAGAGGTATTCGACCAAGGCGATTGACGACTCCGTCGGTTGGGCCATGGAGAGCGGACCGCAGATCCTCGATGCGGAGGGACAGCGGCGCCCGGGACGCCCCGGCCTCGCAGAGGAAATGCTCGCCAAACTCGAATGCCCGCTTCTGGTTGTCCACGGGACCGAAGATTTGATCCACCCACACAACACAGGGGTGCAAGCTGCTCGGCTCGGGAATGGTTCATTGGTTTCCCTCGGGGGATCGGGACACCTCCCTAATGTCCGTGACCCTGTCGCTTTCAACTTTGCCCTCCGCAATTTCGTCGAAGGGGTTCGGGTGTGAGAGCCGCGCTACCAGAGGTCGCCGGGACATTTGACGGCGATGGAGTCGATGTCTATTTCGAGGTCTATGGCGAGGGAGAACAGACAGTCATGCTCATTCCTCCCGCGCCGATAACTCATTCTCGGATTTACAAGGCGCAGATCCCCTACTTGGCACGCCATTCTCGGGTGGTCACATTCGATGCCAGGGGGAATGGAAAATCGGGAAGGCCGAGTGCGCCCGAAGAGCATTCGGCAGCTTTGAACCGCGGGGACATGCTTGCAGTTCTCGACGCCAGTGGGACCGACCATGCCACGCTGGTCGCGCACTGTCATGCCAACTGGTGGGCCGTCTCTTTTGCGGCTGAGCATGCAGACCGCGTCGATGCCCTGGTAGCGATTGACCCCTGGATCCCGTACGTTGGAGAGGGTAATCAGCACTGGCGCGATGCCGCGGCGACATTCGAGGAAGAGCTCGAGGATCCCAGCGGGTGGCAGCTGTTCAACCGACATGTCATCAGCAACGAACACCGTCGCTGGGTGGAGTTCTTCTTTGGCGCCCAACTGGTCGAGCCCCATTCGACCAAGCAATTCGAAGATGCAGTCGGTTGGGGCCTCGAATCCACCGGTGACGTGCTCCTCGCAGGTGAGGAAGGACAGGATGTCGACTCTCCGACCAAGGCTGAGGTCGAAGCGATCTGCCGGGGCCTTGAGATTCCGGTCCTCGTGATTCACGGCACCGAGGATGTCTGCCCGGCAGTTGACAAGGGGATCGCATTTGCCGAACTCGTCGGGGCCGAGTTGGTGCTCATCGACGGTGCCGGACATCTCACCATGGCACGCGAGCCGGTGCAGGTGAACCGGGCCATCACCAATTTTCTCAAGAAGAACAAGGGAGAACAAGTGAAACACCAAACCTGGACCAGGGCCCTCAATCGCCCCAAGAAGGCCCTCTACATATCGTCCCCAATCGGCTTGGGACACGCCCGTCGCGATGTGGCAGTAGCCAAGGAACTGAAGAAGCTTCACCCCGATCTGCAGATCGACTGGTTGGCTGAGGATCCGGTAACTCGGGTACTGGAAGCCGAGGGAGAGACAATCCATCCGGCCAGTGAATGGCTGGCTAGCGAGTCAGCCCACTTCTCAGATATGACCAGCGAGCACAACCTCCATGCTTTCCAGGCGCTGAGGGAAATGGACGAGATCATGGTCAACAACTTCATGGTGTTCCAGGAAGTCGTGGAGGAGGGTCTCTACGACCTCATCATCGGCGACGAAGCCTGGGATATCGACCATTTCTGGCACGAGAATCCAGAGCTGAAGCGGGGGTCACACGTGTGGTTCACCGACTTCGTCGGATACCTGCCGATGCCATCGGGAGGAGACAGGGAAGCGTTCGTCGCCGCCGACTACAACGCCGAGATGATCGAGCACATCGCCCGTTTTCCTCGCGTCAGGGACCAGGCCTTGTTTGTGGGGACTCCCGATGACATCGTACCCGAGACCTTTGGAATGGACCTCCCCAAGATCCGGGATTGGACCGAAGAGCACTTCGATTTCCCGGGATACATCACTGGCTTCACACCGCCCGCTGAGGAGGACCTTCCCGGTTTGCGCGACGAACTCGGCTTCGCTGTCGACGATCGGGTGGTGGTAGTCACCGTGGGCGGATCCGGTGTCGGCCGTGCCCTCCTCGAGAAGATCATCGCGGCCTATCCGATGGCAAAGAAGCGGATGCCCGAGCTCCGGATGATGGTTGTGGCTGGTCCCCGGATCGATCCCGAATCCCTCCCACAGCACGATGGTCTCGAGATCGTGGGCTACGTTCCTCAGCTCTACCGTCATCTGTCTGTATGCGATCTCGCCGTGGTCCAAGGGGGCCTCACGTCAACTATGGAACTAACGGCAGCTCGTCGCCCGTTCCTCTACTTCCCCCTTCAGGACCACTTCGAACAGAATTTCCATGTCCGGCATCGGCTCGACCGCTATGGGGCCGGAAAATTCATGGAGTACGCAACGACGGACCCGGATCAAATTGCGGAGGCGATGGTTGCGGAAACCGGCAAACCGGTCGACTACGCAACGGTCGAAACCGATGGGGCGAAACGAGCTGCGGCAAAAATCGCCGAGCTCATCTAGAGAATCGAAAGGAGCATTAGTCAATTTCAAACACGTTCATGTAATCGGTCGAACGACCGAACAAACCCACCCAGACCACGATCGAAAGGAAAGAAAATGACGACAGCAACAGATACCAGGTTGAACGGAGTTGACCGGGCGACGATGTTCGGGACACTCGACGCAATCAAGGACAATCCCGACCTAGCCCGATTCCAGTTTCGAGTTGAAAATGAATGGATCGACGGTGCCCATAACCGAAGCACTATCCGGAGTTTCTACGGTGCAGGCGGAGAAGATGCCACTCGCGACCACGAGTTCACAATCGATGCTGGGGAACCTCAGATCCTGCTCGGGACAGACACGGGCGCTAATCCGGGTGAAGCTCTGCTCCATGCGCTGGCGGGGTGTCTGACCACCTCGCTCGTCTATGTCGCAGCTGCCCGGGGCGTTCGGTTGACGGAGGTCTCCTCCCGAATCGAAGGCAACATGGATGTCCGCGGCGCCCTCGGGCTCGACGACGACTACCGCAACGGCTTCGAGGACATCAAGGTCATCTTCACGGTGAAAGGCGATGGCGACGCTGAGCAGATGCAGGCACTCGTTGATCGAGCGTCGGCGCGATCGGTTGTCTTCGACATGGTGCGCAACGGGGCTCCAGTTGTAATAGAACTGGCGAGCTGATGCCGGGCGGGGAAGTCGGGGCCGTCTCCGGGCGACCCCGACGCCGCTCCTATGACGTAGTGGTGATTGGCGCCCGGGCGGCGGGAGCGGCGACGGCGATGTTGCTGGCGAGATGCGGCCATAGCGTTTTGATGGTGGACCGTGGTCGGCGCGGCTCTGACACCACGTCGACTCATACCTTGCTTCGAACCGGAGTCCTTCAGATGAAGCGGTGGGGTCTCCTCAATGAGTTGGTCGCCGCCGGAACGCCTGCTATCGGGAAAGTGACCCTGGGTTTTGGAGAAGAGCTCGTTCCAATCGAATTGAGTTCCGAATACGGGGTGGAAGCCCTCTATGCCCCAAGACGGACTGTGCTCGATCCTTTGTTGCAGGGTGCTGCGGAGGACGCCGGCGTTGAGTTCCAGGACCGGACCCGAATGATTGGTTTGCTCACTGATTCGACCGGTAGAACGGGCGGCGTGGCCGTCGACTCCGAGAGTGGACCGGTCCCGATCAGATCTCGATACGTGGTCGGCGCCGACGGGGTGTGGTCCAAAGTTGCCCGCGATGCGGGGGCAAGCGGCGAGATCAGTTTCGCGGCGACAAATGGGGTGCGATATGCGTACTACAGCGGGATCGAGACCGACGGCGTCCACTTCCAGTTCACACCGGGAGTGACCTCAGGCTTGATTCCTACCAACGCCAACTTGGTTTGTGTCTACCTGGGTTTGCCGGCCCACCAGATGAGCGAGGTAAGGGGTGAGGCGGACTTTCGACGGCTTGTCGAAAGCTCGCACCCGAAACTTGCCGATGCGATGGCTCCGGCTGCGCGAGTCACCCCTTTTCGGGGGACGCCCGGCCTCCCCGGCTTTCTTCGTCAGGCGTGGGGCCCGGGATGGACTCTGGTCGGTGACGCTGGATATACGAAGGATCCGGTGTCGGCCCACGGCCTGAGCGCCGCCCTCCGCGATTCCGAATTGTGCGCTCGAGCAATCGACCGGGCCCTGACCGCGCCCTCAGCTGCAGAAGCCGCTCTGACCGGTTACCAGGAGACCAGGGACCAGCTCTCGTCCGAAATGTTGCAGAAGACATCCGAACTGGCCTCCTACGAATGGGATTCGATGACGGCATCTTCGTTGATGAGGGATATCAGCACCTTGGTTAAGGATGAGTGTGCGGCGATCGTCGACCTGGAGCCGTGGGCTGGCGTGCCCGAACCGAGTCTCGCCGGGATCGTTCGCTAAGGCTCTGCATTGGGGAGATGGCAGAGGCCCTCGCGGCCCCCTACCCGATTTCAAGCTGGCACAATTCGAAGTAATGGAGTCTCAATCCCTTCGACCGGCCAGAGGTGCCATTTGGACCGGCTTCGGCTCGATATTGCTACTTCTGGCCATGGCCCCCCGATACGGCTTCCATCGAGACGAGCTCTATTTCATCGTCGCTGGACGTGATCTCGAGTGGGGTTTTGTTGATCAACCCCCGCTAACACCGCTGGTTGCCCGCGTTTCGGAGCTGATCGGGGGCACGTCCCCATTTGCCCTCCGGGTTCTACCCGCCTTCGCTGTTGGCGCGATCGCGCTGATGTCCTCGCTGATCGCCAAACGATTCGGTGGGAGTGTCAAGGCACAGACATATACGGCCATTTGCGCTGGCTTGGCCGGGGTCGTCCTCGGTGAGGGGCATCTACTCAGCACCGCGATCTTCGATTTCATGTTCTGGACTGCGGTACTCCTGGTGTTGGTCCACATCTTCGGAGGAGCATCGCCGCGGCTGTGGTTGCTGGTCGGTTTGTTGGTTGGCATCGGGCTACAAAACAAACACACCATCGGTTTTCTTGCTCTGGCGGTGCTCATGGGCCTGCTAGCCACCCGCCAGAGGAGTCTGCTCTCGTCGCCATGGCCATGGGCTGGTGTGGCAGTGGCCGTCGTGATCGCACTCCCCAACATGATCTGGCAATGGAACAACGGATTCCCTCAACTGGAGATGGCCGCGGCTCTGCGGGCGCGTAGCGACGGTGCTCTTGCCTTTGTTTTGTTCCAACCCCTCTTGCTCTCGATCGTCCTGGCGATTCCTGCCGCGATTGGTTGGTGGCGTCTTGCGCGATCGGAAGCACTCGAGCCCTGGCGGTCGCTTGCAATCGCCTACGCCGTACTCTTCTTTGGTTTCCTGGCAACGGGCGGAAAGGCCTATTACATCGCCCCGATGTACTCGGTGCTCCTTGCGGCGGGGTCTTTGTGGTTTGCCGGCCTGGGTAAAGCCGCCACCCGGTGGATGTCGGCTGCAACAGCTATCGGACTTGCAATCGGCATGGTGATCGCCCTCCCGCTGGTGCCCGAATCGGTCGTGTCGACGGTAGACGCCACCGGTGAACTGGGGGAGACAGTTGGCTGGCCCGACTTGGTGGCCGACGTCGAGGCAATTTACCAGTCGATCCCTTCGGATGTTCGCACGACGGCCGTGATCCTAACCGGCTCATATGGAGAGGCAGGGGCGATCGATGTTTTGGGTTCGGAGGCTGGGCTCCCCGGCGCCTTCAGCGGGCATAACAACTACTACCTATGGGGTCCGCCGCCCGCCCATGGGCCGATCATCGGTGTGGGAAGAGTTGGTGCTGCACTCGACCTCGTTTGTTCGGATTATCACCAACTGGGGAGGATTGACAATCTGAACCACGTGGAGAACGAAGAACTAGGGCTTCCCCTGTATCTCTGTTTGGAACCCGAGGGCCAACTCGGCGATCGGTGGGACGAATTCAGGCACTACAACTGATCCGGGCCGGAACGCTAACTTTCAAGGTATGAAGATTGCTGCGGCTCAGACTGCAAATGTTTGGGGTGACCCGGTTGCGACCGCGAAGGTGGTGATCGATTGGATCGCGCGGGCCGCAGACGAAGGAGTCGACCTGCTGGCCTTTGGGGAGACATTCCTATCCGGGTACCCGTTTTGGCTCGGTATGACGCCAGCGACCAAATGGAACGACGCCGACCAAAAGACTGCCTACGCCCACTATCTCGCTTCGTCCGTCCGAATCGACGGGCCCGAGATCAACGCAATTGTCGACTCCGTTGCCCGTGCTGGTCTCTTCGTCTATCTCGGGATTGCCGAGCGAGCAGACAGCGAGGGCACCGTATATGCGACGTTTCTCGGGATCGATCCAGATCGCGGAATCGTCAGTTCCCATCGAAAATTGACGCCAACGTATGACGAGCGGCTGGTTTGGGGTTCTGGCGACGGCCACGGTTTGCGGGTTCATCAGGTGGGTGAATTCAAGGTCTCCGGGCTCAACTGTTGGGAGAATTGGGTACCCGGTATCCGCCACTCCCTGTATGCCCAGGGTACCCAGCTGCATGTCGCCGGTTGGCCGGGCTCGCGGGGACTCACCGATGACATCACCCGTTTTATCGCACTCGAAGGTCGATGCTACGTCCTTTCGGCGGGGCAGTTGCTCTCACCAGAGTCTGTTCCCGACTCGACACCCCTCAAGGAAGCTGCACTGGGTGGCAAAACCGGGTTCGTCTATCCGGGAGGTTCGGCGATCGCCGGACCCGACGGCGAATGGCTGGCCAAACCCCTTTACGATGAGGAAGCGCTGGTCACCGCCGAAATCGAGCTGAACATCGTTCTCGGGGAGCGGGAGAGCTTCGATCCTGCAGGGCACTACTTCCGACCCGATGTCATCGGAGTAATTGTCGACAGAACCCGACTCAGCGCGGCAACCTTCACGGACTGAGGATCATCGGCTAGTCAGATCCATTGATCCGTGTTTGCCAATCTTCTCAGCGGGGTAGGCACAACCCGTGGAAACCCAGGACAAGACTGACGCTTTCTCTGAACCGAATAGTGATTCCAAAGAACCCCAATACAACGGCGAAAAGAAACTGGTCGTCGTTGCAACCAAAGCCGGGGTCAGTTATGTGGGGAAGGTTGTGTCCGATGGCCCTGGGGCACTGCGGTTGATGTTGACCAGACCCTTCAACAAACAAGCCCGGATCGTCGAGATTCCGCTTGAGGAAATCCGCTCCACCGATCCGTTTGTGGAAAGCCAAAAGCCGGAGCCCGTCTAGCCAAGTTGCTGCCCACGCCATTGCTTATGCTTGGGGACTCGATATCTGAGGTTCCTTTGGGAAT
>JBGTGL010000092.1:0-10699 GCA_041746755.1 Acidimicrobiia bacterium
TTCGAGCGTTAGCTCACCGTTTACGTAGATGTCGACATCGAGATCTGGTACACCGTGGACAACGATTACCTGACCTTCGTCAGACTGTGCGAAGGCTGCTGTCGCCGGCATGATTGCCACGGCGAGAGCGAGCACAAGCACCTTGATACTCTTCCTCATGGGGTTTACTCCTTTGCGGTGATCTTTGGATCACCATGGTTCTTGCCCGCTATTCGGAGTGATATGACGAATTGGATGACGGAGGGGTTAGGCCCTCTTTGCTGCGATCCGTCGTGATTGTTCGGTGAGGTGGCGTTTGCGGATCCGGATGGCGTCAGGGGTGACCTCAACCAGCTCGTCATCATCAATCCACTCGATTGACGTTTCGAGGGTCATCTTTCGATGTGGCTTGACATTGATGGCGTCATCCGATCCGGACGCCCGCACGTTTGTGAGTTGCTTTCCCCTGGCGGCGTTGGCCGTCATCTCTTCGGGCCGGGCACACTCGCCGATGACCATTCCTTCGTAAACAGGATCGCCGGGGCCAATGAACAACTCGCCACGTTTTTGTAGGTTGTCGAGCGCGAATCCTGTTGCTGCACCGGAGCGGTCTGAGGTCATTGCCCCTCCGACTCTGCCTTCTATGTCTCCGGCCCACGGCATCCATCCATCGTTGTGCTGATTGACCAGAGCTGTGCCCCTGGTGGCGGTCATAAGCTCGGAGCGAAGCCCGATCAGTCCGCGGGCCGGTGCGGTGAGCGTGACGATGGTGCGACCGCGGTTGCCGGGACGCATGTCGTCGACTTGGCCTCGGCGGGGAGCTACCGACTGGGTGACAGTCCCCACATATTCGTCTGGCACATCGATGATGGCCTGCTCGCGCGGCTCATGCTTCTTACCATCGATCTCCCGGATGATAACTTCGGGCCGGCTCACTTGAAGCTCGAAACCCTCACGCCTCATTGACTCGATGAGTACAGCGAGTTGGAGCTCGCCCCGCCCGGCGACCTCGATCACGTCAGGGCTTGAGGTGTCGGCAATCTTGATCGAGACGTTTCCTAAGACCTCTCGATCGAGGCGCGCCTTGATCTGGCGTGAGGTGAGCAAGTTTCCCGATTGGCCGGCGAGTGGAGATGTGTTCACCCCGAAGGTCATCCGGAGCACGGGCTCGTCTACCTCGAGGCGAGGAAGGGGGTTGAGATGTTCGGGGTCGGCGACAGTGTCACCGATCTGAATTTCGGGGAATCCGGCGATGACGAACAAGTCGCCGGCAACCCGCTCGGATACGTCGCTGCGCCCCAATCCGGTGAATCCCAGCAGGGCCGAAGGTTTCCGTTTGACCACCGCGCCGTCTTCGCCGATCAGGCCGACTTGCTTGTCGGCCCGCAAGGTCCCACTCTCAACACGACCGATGGCGAGTCGACCGAGAAAATCGGATGCGTCGAGGTTGGTGACTATTGCCTGAAGCGGGGCATCGGGATCACCCGATGGCGCCGGGATGGTGGAGACGATGGCGTCGAGGATGGGAGCGAGATCTGAATCCTCCGCTGGCATTCCGATACCGACCATCGAGCGTCCAAAGCGAGCTATCGACGAGATAATGGGGAACTCGATGTGGTGCTCTTCGGCTTCGAGGTCGAAGAAGAGTTGGTAGATCTCGTCGGCCACATCGTCGACCCTGGCATCTGCTCTGTCGACTTTGTTGATGACGACGACAGCCGGTAGAGCACGCCCGAGAGCTTTTGAGAGGACGTATCGAGTTTGGGGCATCGGTCCTTCAGCAGCGTCAACGAGTAACAAGACACCGTCGACCATGGCCAAAGCTCGTTCCACCTCGCCACCGAAGTCGGAGTGGCCCGGGGTGTCGACGATATTGATCCAAACGCCCTTCCAGTCAATGGAAGCTGCCTTGGCGAGAATTGTGATGCCCCGTTCTCGCTCTTGGTCGCTGGAGTCCATGACCCTGTCGACCGGGGCTTGGTGCGCCTCAAAGACACCGGCGGCATTGAGCATGGCGTCGACGAGTGTCGTCTTGCCATGGTCTACGTGCGCGATCAAAGCCACGTTGCGAATGGAGGGAGATCCCGGCATGGGGTCGCAATGGTACCTGCTGCCGGGATCAACCCGATTTGTGCCCCGAGTTCGACTCGGAGCGTTTCTGACTGGTTAGCCAGCGACTGTGGTTGTAGTTACGTCGGCCACGGTGGTCGCCGTGTCGCCGTTGTCAGGATCATCGTCGGAACATCCAACGAGCGCGACAGCTCCAAGAACCAACATCGCGATCGATCGAGCGATTTTGCTATTTCTCATTTTTTTTCCCTTTCATTTCGTCCTTGGGGGACGTATCGGCGAAAGATACCCTCGAAAGGGCATCAATAAACACCTTCTTCAAACACCTTGCGGTGTATACTGGTGTGTATATGACCCGAACCAATATCGACATCGACGACCGACTGGTCGAGCTGGCCATGGAACGTTACGGACTTCGCACCAAGAAAGAAGCGGTCAATCTCGCCTTAGAGAAGCTGATCGGCGGGGTGATGACCAGGGAGCAAGCTCTGGCAATGCGCGGATTTGGTTGGAGTGGTGACCTCGCTGAGATCAGGGGGACCGGCGGAATCGAGCTGATATGGGACGATTGACGCTTCTCGACACATCGGCCTGGGTCGAATACCTTCGGGACACTGGTAGTGCTGTTTGTGAGCGAGTTGACTCGATGATCGCTGACGGCGATCCGATCGCTAGCTGTGACACCGTGATTATGGAACTCCTGTCAGGAACCAGGGACAAGAAGGAATGGGATGCGATCTGGGCGCTGATGAATCGCACCCGATTGCTTCCGGTACGACCCCTGTTCGACTACCAGGTGGGAGCGTCGCTCTACAAGCTGTGCCGTCGCAATGGGTTCACCCCAGCGAACACAAATGACATCATGGTGGCCGCCGTTGCCATCGGGAAAGAGGTCCCTGTCCTTGCCGCTGGCTCCGACTTCGAGCGGATCGCAGCTGTTTCTCTCCTCGAGCTCGCCGCTTAGGGTCCTTGAAGAACGGGAGGTTAACGGAAAGTTTCGCGTTCATTTGCATTGCGCTTGACAATGGTCTACCTTTCCAAATGCAAGGTCCATGTGGCGAGAGCGAGAGCCGGGTGCCTTCCCGGATAAGAGTCAGGCAATAGGAGCCAGACGATCGTTTGAACCTGACAGCGGCTTCGGCCGGTGACAGGAATCCCGTTAGATGGGCCTTGCACCTTTTCCAGCCCGCTTCTGAGGAAGCGGGTTTTCGTTTTTTAGGGATAGACGTCTATCGAGCGCGCTCCGCTGTTTGCGATTAGGTTCAAGTGAAAGAACCGCGCAGGTACCTGGTTTCTGAACGTTTCGAAACGGGTACGTCACGGGCACACAATTCCTGAGGAGGAAGAAATAGATGGACGCACTGGAAAATGCATGGGATAGCTTCGTAGGGGCTCTTCCCGAGATTGCGCTGTTCCTGTTGATCCTGATAGTTGGTTGGATCCTGGCCAAAGCTATCGCTCGGATCCTGGAAACGCTCCTTGAGAAAATCGGCTTTGACCGATGGGTCGAACGCGGCGGAATAAAAAGAGCCTTGGCGAAGAGTGAATACGACGCTAGCGATCTGCTTTCGAAGATCGTCTTCTATGGATTGATGCTGGTCGTTTTGCAGCTTGCCTTTGGGGTGTTTGGGAACAGCAACCCGATCAGTGAACTGATTGACGGTTTGGTTTCTTATCTACCCAACATCTTTGTTGCGATATTGATAATCGTGATCTCCTCAGCCATAGCTGCTGCGGTTCGCGATATCACTCGTTCGGCGCTCGGTTCCATGAGCTACGGCGAAATGCTGGCCAATCTGGCTTACTTCGCGATTCTTATCGTAGGAGTTTTTGCCGCCCTGGATCAGCTTGACATCGCCCCAACCATCGTTGACGGCCTGTTCTACGCCCTTCTGGCCATTGTCGCTGGGTCCTTGATCATCGCCATTGGCGGTGGTGGCATCCAGCCGATGCGTTCTCGCTGGGAGATGTGGTTGAGTAGAGCCGAAGAGGAGGCGCCGAAGATCTTGGCAGAGGTGTCGTCGGATTCCCCGAGCGATTCAGCTGTTTCGACGCAGACCGTATCTTCGACACCGCCTCCGTCCAACGATCCGGGAAGCCCTTACTAGAACAAGAATTTGCGGACGGAGCCAGGCTCCTCCGCTCAATGGAGAGGAACCCCTAGGGATGCCAATCCTTGGGGGTTTTTCTCCTCCACAGCGAATGGATCCCTCAGGCCGCCTACATTCCATCCGTTCGCAGTGGTAGGCATCGGTAGGATTCGGGGATGCCTTTCTCATGGCGACATGAAGAAGAGGGCCTGCCGATCACTTTCGGACAGGTCTCCAATGGTGAGTATCAACCGGAGCCGATCACCGACGTCCGTCTCGAAATGGAGCGGCTCGCCAACCTCGAAGCCGAGAATGCCATCGTCAAAACGGGGATGACCCGACGGAAGTTTCTCCGGTCTGCATCGTCACTAGCAATTTGTCTATCGGCCATCGACACCGCGGCCGCCAGATCGATGGGTCGCCAGGCGGGCCTCTGGTACCCGTTCGACCCCGCCGCGCGATACGACACCGACGCAGCGAAGTCGGTCATCGGCCCGGCGCAGTTCGTCTTCGATGTTCAGGGCCATCTGCTCGAGTACGACCTCGATCCGTCGACGGCCGGCGACTGGTTCTGGGGCAAACAATTCCCTCAAGCCAACTGCGAAGATGAGGACGATCCCAGGGCCTGTTTTGCCACTAATCACTTCCTGGAGGAGATTTTCATTCGCTCCGATACCACCATGGTTGCATTGTCGGGTCTACCGATAAATCCTGAAGGCAGCCCGCTATCCAATGAGGTAATGGAGGAGACGCGGCGCCTGGTCCAAGCGTTGTCGGGTGACGACCGGGTTGTCGTCAACGCATTGGCCTTGCCGCAGACAGCCACATCGGCGTCTCTGATCGACGAGATGGAAAGGACCGTTGCCGAGAACAAGGTATCGGGCTGGAAGACGTTCACCCATTTTCCCTCAAATTTGAACTGGTGGTTGGATGATCACGACCCAAATCTGCCCGCCGTCGCCGGGCCGTTCCTCGAGGAATTGGTCAAGCTGAAAACTCCGGTTTTGTTCGTCCACAAGGGGCTCTCTGACGGCGCCCGTTCCGGGTCGCCTGAGGACATCGGTCCGGCAGCTCGTAACCATCCCGACGTGACCTTCGTGGTCTACCACTCCGGATTCGAGGTCAACCAGAGCGAAGGCGCCTATACAGCCGCAACGGCGGACCGGGGTGTCAACCGGTTGATCACGTCGGTGCGTGGTGCCGGAATCGGCCCTGGTGAGAATGTTTACGCGGAGCTTGGCTCGACCTGGTGGCATTTGCTTCGCCGTCCCGATGAAGCGTCACACGTTCTCGGCAAACTCCTTCTCGCCTTCGGCGAAGACAACATCGTCTGGGGCACCGACTCCATCTTTTACGGCTCACCTCAGGGCCAGATCGATGCCTTCAAATCATTCCAGATTCCCCCCGACTACCAGGAGCGATTTGGCTACCCCGAACTGACCCGGGTTGCCAAGGCCAAAATCCTCGGATGGAATGCGACCCGCATCTATGGCATCGACCCGATCACCCAACCGGTCGGCTTCTCACTGGACGAACTCGTCGAAGCGCGTCTCCAACATCCGGTGCCAACCCGAGCCTGGGGTCCAACCACGGTGGAGGAAGTGCGCGACTTTCGACTCCACCACCAGGGCTGGCCGTAGCTTTCCCGACGAGGGCGGCTGACTGGGCGGCTGACTGTGAGACCTTCCCAACGGTCAGAGAGTTGGCGGTAGACCGGCCACAGGGGCTCGCATTCATGTCGCCTGCGATGACCACCGATGCACTTCCTAGGCTTTGCTCATCCGCCCAGGCTATCAACCCGTCGAGTTGCTCCTGCCGCTCCCGAGGCGGCGCCACAAGGGAAAGGCGAGGGGGTTGATCAGGTGGACACCTGCGACGATCAGACACTTCCCCTCCAAGTCAAACTGGGCCTGGGTACCGGACCGTTTCGGAAGGGGAGAGTGCCAAACCGCCCGGGAAACCGGGAGGCGATTCCCCGGCCGGAATAGTCCAGGCTCGGATCGAGAAATGATACGGGTACATAGCTGAAAAGACCTCCGCTGGTTTGGGACCGAGTTCTTGGGCCGGGACAACGTCCGGCCGGACAGATTCAATAGTCTTCGCGACCGCCTCGGAATCGGCGCCATTACCCAGAAAGTTCCCCGTCATGAGACGGATCTTGATTGACATTGCAGCGGCACGCTAGGCGTCTCGTATGTTCTGTGACGATTGTGCGGACGACTCGACAATTCCTATCCCAATTGGCTCGCGAGTTGCGGAGTAGAGACATCAGGGTCTTTCTGGCCAAGCTCGGTACCGACCACCTTGAACTGCTTCGCAGGGCTGGCACGCTCGACGAGTTAGATGCAGATAGCCTCCAATTGACAGTGCGCGCGGCTGTGGCGTACGCCCAGACGAACCAAGAGGGCACGTCGTATGCGCGCTACTCCGTGGTGAAGAAACCGACCGTGATGGTTTGGTTTCCACTCGCCTCCAGAGCGAGGACCTCCAGTTCGTAAGTAGTCGCTGGCTCAAAGAAGCCCTCCGGTACCGCAAGCTGGTTAAGGCCAGGGCCGACGTGAACGTCGTAGACCGGGCGCGACGATCCATTGGGGTCGTCGTGGTCTACCTTCGTCACGATTACCTGATAACCAGTTAGGTCAATCTGAGCCCCGTCCACGTCGGTCGTCACCGGCTCCCATTTGACGACCACGTCGGAAGTATTGACCGTTGAGTCCTCAGCCGACTCCTCGTCGGCGGTGATCGTAGGGTTGGTGACCTTGGGCTGTTCAGGTATCGCATGGGAGAATGTGGCTTTTCCGACCCGGGCGACACCTTCGAAATCGGTCCCGCCAACGGTGTAGGTCCCTTCGGGAAAGTCTGATTTGAGATTATCGAGGCTGTACTCGTCGTTGGGTGGCTCCCTCGACTCAAAGAACAAGTCTGCAACGGTGAGGTCTCCGAGCGCGTTGCGGGGGTCGACCACCATCACCAGATTGCCGTTGGGATCCCAGATGCAAAGCTCCGACCAGGCCGAGCCGCCAAAAAGGCCGTGGACTCCGGTGTCGGCATCGGTGGCGTTGTGCTCAATGTAGAGCTTGGCGGTCTCGAGCACCTCGCCTTCGGTAGGACATAGTTCCCCTGGGTCGGCCGGCAACGAGGGGATGGTGGAAATGGTGGTGGCACTGTCCCCGACCGTGCTGCTGCAAGATGCCACCAACAACAAGACCCCGACTCCAATCCCTGTCAGCCGTACTGTTTGCATGGACTTTCCCTTCTCGTTTTATGTGTGTTCAGTCGTCGGAGCCGGTGTCGTCATTTTCTGACCCGACGACGTTGAAGGCCCTGTCGAGTTGGACGTCGACCTGGGTCCCGTTGTCGCGGGTCACTTCGATCTCGTAGTAGCTCTCTTCGTCTTCGATCTCGGTGCCAGTCACCCGTCCTTCGCCGATGAACTCAAGAGCAACCGAACTCGCCTCATCGAGGCTTACGCCTGTGATCGGCCTGTCGACTTCATTGGATTCTGCGTTGTTCGATCCAGCCTGGGCTATTGCAGGCACTGCGGCTGCACCAGCGAACGCGGCTCCGATCAGTAGGGCTTTCGTCTTTTTCCTCATGTCCGTACTCCTTTGTCTGGACCTCTGGCGAAAGTACGGAATGACTGCTGACGACAGGCTGACTCGGTTAAAGGCGTTGTCAGCAGCGAGTCAGCTTGGGATGCGAGAATGTCGTGGTGAAACTGCTCCTGGTCGAGGATGACAAGAGGATCGCGACCCTGGTCAAACGCGGTCTGGAAGCCGAAAAATTCGCTGTCGATGTTGCTTTCGATGGCAACGCAGGCCTCTGGCAGGCGAACGAGGGCGCGTATGATCTCATCATCCTGGACATCATGCTTCCCGGACGTAACGGCTATCAGATCTGCGCTGACTTACGAGCAGCAGGAAATTGGACGCCGATTCTGATGCTCACCGCCAAAGATGGAGACCTCGACGAGGCCGAGGCCCTAGACACCGGCGCCGACGACTATCTCACCAAACCGTTCTCGTTTGCGGTGTTATTGGCGCGGGTGCGGGCGTTATTGCGGAGGGCTAGCGGACGCGATCCAGTGCCGGTCGCCGTAGGTGATTTGCGGTTGGACCCCAGCCAGCGGAGGGTTTGGCGTGGCGACGACGAGGTCGAGCTCACTAGCCGACAGTTCGACGTCCTCGAGTTTCTGGTGCGGAGGAGTGGACAGGTTTTATCCAAACTCGAGATTCTCGACGGGGTGTGGGAGTACGAGTTCGATGGCGATCCCAACATCATCGAGGTGTATATTCGCCGTCTGCGGACCCGGATCGACGAACCCTTCGACCGTCACTCGATTGAGACGGTTCGAGGCGCAGGTTATCGGTTGGTCGACGACAGGTGAGAAGCAAGAGTATCCGCTTCAGGATCACTGCCCTCGCCACGGTTTTCGTGCTGCTGGGCCTGGTTGTTTCGGGGATTGCGCTTGTCGTTCTGCAGCGAAATGCCCTGACCGCAGGCATCGACGCGGCCTTGGAACAACGCGCCGATCAGATCGTCGAAATCCTCGGTACAGGGACCGAGTTGGAGACGCTTCCCGGATCAGGCGATGGCTTCGCCCAGGTAGTCGGTGCCGATGGTGCCGTGATCGTGTCTACTCCGAACCTCACCGCAGCCCCTGCAGTCCCGATAGGTCCGGATGGGTACACAGTGACTCAGGTCCCGGAGGTGGATGACGATGACTTCAGGACTCTTACCAGGATCAACCCCGATGTGTCGGCGATCGTCGTCGGCACCAGTTTCGACCCGGTCGGTGAGAGTGTTACGGCTCTCGTAGCTTCGATGGCACTAATAATTCCGATCTTGACCGCCATTTTTGCCGCGCTGATCTGGTGGATCGTGGGTCGAACTCTCCAGCCGGTTGAGAACATGCGCCGCGAGGTTGCCGGTATTGGTGCCGGAGACCTGAGTGCCCGGGTAGCGGAGCTCGAGACCGACGATGAGATCGGTCGGCTTGCTGTCATGTTGAACCAGATGTTGGGCCGAATCGAGTCTTCCGCCGATCGGCAACGCCAGTTCGTCGCGGACGCATCGCACGAATTGCGGAGTCCGTTGACCCGTCTTCGGGCTCGTCTTGAACTGGCGGGAGAGGATCCGGCAAGCATCGAAATTGCAGAGCCTGCCCTACTACTCAAGGAGGTCACCGGGATGCAGAAGCTGACGGAAGACATGCTGCAGCTCGCCCGGACTGATACCGGCCACGGCACGCTCGAGCTCCGTCCCCTCGACCTCGACGATGTTGTCCTTCGGGAGGGGCGGCGGTTGCGGGAGCGCGGCCGCGTCGAGGTTGATATGTCAGCCGTATCGGCGGCACATGTTGTCGGAGACCCTGGCCAGCTGGTTAGGGCGATTCGCAACCTCCTCGAAAACGCGGAGCGTTATGCCCGGCAAACGGTCACGCTCAGCCTCAATGAGGAAGCGGGTTTCGGTGCGCTGGTCATCTCCGATGATGGACCCGGCATCGACCCCTCCGACGCAGATCGAATCTTCGAGCGTTTCACCCGCCTTGATGAATCGCGCACAACTGAAACCGGGGGAGCGGGGCTGGGACTAGCAATTGCTCGCGATATCGCCGAACGACACGAGGGAACCCTGCTTGTCCTCCCGGGGTCAGGACCGGGCGCCATTTTCGAACTGAAGGTCCCTTTGGCAACCGCTAGTCAGCCGGGTCAGGCCGCCCTATAATGACCATATGACCAGAACAATGACCGCCACGGATGTGAAAGCAAAGATTCTTGCGATTCTCGATGAAGTCGCCGCAGGCGATGAGGTGATTGTTACCAAACACGGTCGACCGGTTGCCAGGTTGGTCCCGGCAAGTGGCCCCCAAGGGTTGAAAGGTCGATTTGATGGTGTTGTGGCCACCGTCAACGAGGGAGACGATCTCCTCAGTACGAACCTCGAGTGGGATCTAAGTTGACCACGATCCTTCTGGACACTCATGTACTCGTTTGGTGGTCTGCGGAGTCCGACAAATTGAGTCAACCCGCAACCGAGGCCATTACTCAGAGTGACGAACTGGCAGTCGCTGGTATTACATGGTTTGAGCTCGCCTGGCTAGCAAACAATGAACGACTGAACGTGTCGATTCCCGTTCGATCTTGGCTGGACCAGTTGTCCGCACAGGTAAGGACTGCTGGGATAACTCCGGCCATAGGATCTGCGGCGGCATCACTTCCGTCCACGTTCCCGCGGGATCCGGCCGACCGACTGATTTACGCAACTGCAATTGAGATGGGTTGGGACCTCGTTACCAAGGATCAGCAAATGCGAGAGCACAAGCATCCCCGCCAGCTCACCGTTTGGTAACTCAAGTACCAATATGGTGACCGGCCTGTTGGCATTGGGCGCCGTCGTTCCTAAAATGACCTTTCCATCGACGCGGGGTGGAGCAGTCTGGTAGCTCGTCGGGCTCATAACCCGAAGGTCGCGGGTTCAAATCCCGCCCCCGCTACGAACGAAAACCCTTGCACCGCAAGGGTTTTCGGCTTTTCTGGGATCCCTGGGATCGGCCATTG
>JBGTGL010000093.1:0-5427 GCA_041746755.1 Acidimicrobiia bacterium
CCGATACCGTTCCTGTCGAACAGCTCCATTCAGGCGTTGTCGAGCACCAGACCGATGGGGCGACGATCGATCAGTTGTTAGAGGAAGGCAAGATCGAATTGTCCGGGGCCGAGGCCCTTGTCAACCAGTTCGTCCTTCTCCGGGAAGGAGCTTCCCGGTCGGCTCTGGCCAGGGTCATCCAGTCCGATCCCACGCTCATCATCGAAAGGGTGCCGACTCATGTCAAAGCCTTCGGGGTGGAACCGAAGAATCTGCGTCAAACCGTTGCTCTCCATCAGTTACTCGACCCTGATATCCCTGCCGTTTCGATGATGGGTATGGCAGGCACGGGAAAGACCTTCCTTGCCCTCGCCGCCGCCCTCGAGCAGGTTTTGGAGCAGGGGAGATATCGAAAAGTGTCCGTCTACCGTCCGCTCGTGGCAGTCGGCCGGCAGGAGGTAGGTTTCCTGCCGGGCGATCTCAACGAAAAGCTGGCGCCGTGGATGGCTGCTGTACACGACAACCTGTTCGCCCTGTTCTCGGATGCCGGGGTGGATGGTGCCCGTCACGCAATTGAAGAATTACTCGACCGCAACGAGTTGGAGATGGCCGCTGTTACCTATCTTCGTGGTCGATCGATAACTGGCGAGTTCGTGATCATCGATGAGGCCCAGAACCTGGAGCTGTCGACCCTCAAGGTGATTCTGACCCGGATGTCCCGCGACTCTAAAGTCGTTTTCTGCGGTGACCTCTCCCAGGTCGACAACCCCTACATTTCACCATTCGGTGGAATGGCGGCTCTGATCGAGAAGTTCAAAGGCTCGCACCTCTTCAGCCACATAACCCTGGAACGCTCGGTCAGATCCCCTCTCGCAGAAATGGCCGCAACAATCCTCTAAACCGCGACAACCGCTATTTGTTTGCGATTCTCTCTCTGCGGGCGGCTAACAATTCCGCAGCATGTTCCAGTGTTATTCCCTCGGGGGTGTCGCCCTGGCGGAGCGAGGCGTTGACATCGCCGTCGGTGACGTACGGCCCGTACCTGCCGTTGCGGACGGTCACCGGCTTCTGGGAAACCGGGTCTGCTCCCAGCTCTTTGAGAGGAGTTGCCGGCATTGCGCCACGCCGGCGTGGTGGCTCAGCGAGAAGTGCCAGGGCTTCTTCGACGGTCAGCGAGAACAATTGGTCCTCGTCGCTCAGGCTCCTTTTGTCGGTGCCCCGCTGGATATAAGGCCCGTAGCGTCCGTTGAGGGCGGTGATTTCGACCCCTTCCTCATCCTGGCCAACGATTCGTGGGAGGGACAGAAGCTGTAACGCATCATCAAGCCCGAGTTCGTCGAGAATCATCGACTTGAACAGCGAGGCCCGTTTCGGCTTCTCCTTGCTGCCTTCCTCCTGCTCGCCGAGTTGCAAGTACGAACCGAAGCGACCGGTCTTCCCGAGGACGATCAGTCCCGAATCGGGATCGGTGCCATAGATCTTGTCGCCGGCATTCTGGGTTGCGATGAGCTCCAACGCCATCGGAACCGTCAACTCATCCGGTGCGACGTCTTCCGGAATCGACGCTCGCTCCTCGCCCCTTTGCACGTATGGCCCGTAGCGGCCAATTCGCGCCACAACCTCCTCGCCCGACTCGTCCTGGCCAATAGGAATCGAGTTGATGACCCTCGGGTCGATCTCGTCAAGTCGGCGGGCAACGTTTTCTTTGAGCCCGTCGTCGCCGAAGTAGAAGCGGGAGAGCCAGGGCACCGAGTCTTCCTCTCCGGACGCGATTCGGTCGAGGTCTCCCTCCATCGAAGCGGTGAATTCGTAATCGACGAGGCTGGGAAAGTGAGTCTCGAGAAGAGTCACAACGCCAAATGCCGTATACGTAGGCACCAGCGCTGAGCCCTTTTTCCAAACGTATCCCCGGTCCTGGATCGTCGACATGATCGATGCATATGTCGAGGGGCGGCCGACACCCAACTCTTCCATCTTTTGGACCAGCGACGCCTCGGTATAACGGGCCGGTGGTCGGGTCTCATGGCCTACAGGTTCGAGCCGCTGAACGAGAATCTCGTCGCCTTCGGCCATCTGGGGAAGTGGGGTTTCTTTGTCGTCGAGGTCGGCAGCGTCGTCCCGTCCCTGGACGTATGCCCTGAGGAATCCGGGGAAAGTAATGGTCCTGCCACCGGCACCGAACAGGACCGCTCGCTTATCGGAGGACGTCGCACCGATTCGGACCGACACGGTGAATCCCTTGGCGTCCGCCATTTGGGAGGCGACGGTGCGCTGCCAGATCAACTCGTACAGTCGCGCCTCGTCGGCTCCTACCTTCTCGGCAAGTTGCTGCGGCGTTGCAAAGGTCTCTCCGGCGGGGCGGATCGCTTCGTGAGCCTCCTGGGCCCCCTTGACCTTGGAGGCGTATACACGTGGTTTGGGGCTCAGATATTCGTCCCCGTACAGCTTGGCTATCTGGCTGCGCGCCGCGGTGACGGCCGAAGTAGAAAGTGAGGTCGAGTCGGTCCTCATGTATGTGATGTGACCGTTTTCGTAGAGCCGTTGCGCCACCGACATCGTTCGCGACGACGTGAAACCCAATTTGCGACCAGCATCCTGTTGCAGCGTCGAGGTGCGAAATGGGGGGTAGGGGCTCCGTTTGTACGGCTTGGATTCGACGGACACGACTTTGAATTCGGAATCGGCCAGGCCGGTGGCTAGAGAGGTGGCGCCTTCGCTATCGAGAACGATCACGTTCTTTTTCGGATTGCCCCCGCTGTCGAAGTCTTTACCGGTGGCAACTTTCTGGTCGTCGACCCGAAGCAGGGAGGCGTCGAAAGTCAGGTCGAGTTCACCTGCCTTGGCCAGGGTGGCGTCGAGGCTCCAATAGCCGGCAGAATTAAAGGCAATCCGCTCCCGCTCCCGTTCGACGATGATCCGAACGGCAACGCTTTGAACCCGACCCGCCGAGAGGCCCTGTTGAATCTTCCGCCAGAGAACTGGCGAAACCTCGTACCCGTAGAGACGGTCGAGGATCCGACGTGCTTCCTGGGCTTGAACGAGCTGCAGGTCGACGTCGCGGGGGTTGTTGAATGCCTCGTCAATCGCTGACTGGGTGATCTCGTGAAACACCATCCGCTTGATCGGGATCGTCGGCTTGAGGACCTCGATGAGATGCCACGCGATCGACTCGCCTTCGCGGTCCTCGTCAGTGGCAAGGTAGAGTTCGTCCGCATCTTTGAGCAGAGCCTTTAGCTTCTTGACCCTTTCCTTACGTTCCTTGCTCACCACATAGAGCGGTTCGAAGTCCTTGTCGACGTTCACGCCGAGGCGCGCCCAGTCCTCCCCCTTGGCCTTGGCGGGAATTTCAGCAGCCGAACGGGGAAGATCACGGATGTGGCCCATGGACGACTCCACCACGATATCTCCGCCCAGAAAGGCGGAAATTGTCTTCGCCTTGGTGGGCGATTCAACGATTACAAGACTCTTTGTCATAGTTCTCTCCATGTGAGTTGACCCCACCTGAGACCCCTATGTCAACACGAGACACATCGTTTTCGGTGGATTAGCGTGTGAGAGCGATGTCGACACTTACTCAATCCCCGTACATCCTCGGGGACCGAATGTCCTGATTTTGAGCCGATACATTGCAATCGAGGGCGGGGATGGGAGTGGTAAGAGCACCGTTGCCACGGCCCTATCAGGACGTCTTGAAGGGCTAGGACATAGGACGGTCGTGGTGCGGGAGCCGGGGGGTACCGCGCTCGGGGAGGAAATCCGAAGACTGCTGCTGCATGGCCCGGACATGGCCCCATGGGCGGAGGCAATGCTTTTTGCCGCACAGCGCGCCCAGCTGGCGGCCGAGGTCGTCGCACCGGCACTCGAAGCCGACACCTGGGTGATCTCGGACCGGACTTATTACTCGTCTCTCGCTTACCAGGGGGCGGGGCGTGGCCTCGGCATTGAGCGGGTGAGAAGGGTCAACGAAGCTGGACTCGACGGTTTTGAGCCCGATCTCGTGTTCATTCTGGATGTCGATGTGACTGTTGCGTTGGAGCGACAACGCAGGCCGGACAGGATTGGCAGCGAGGATTCGGCATTCCACCGGGAAGTTCATATGGCCTATCGAAAGCTTGCGGACGACGAACCCCATCGGGTTTTCCTCATCGATAATTCCCTTGATCTCGATTCAGTTGTTTCCTCAATAATGAGTCATCTCTCGTGAGTGGCCTGTTTGAAGGACTGATCGGCAACAGCCGCGTAGTGGAATTGCTCGAGCGTGAGCTGGCCACTCCAACTCAGGCCTACCTCTTTACCGGCCCGGAGTCGGTGGGGAAAACCGCGTTCGCCAAACGTTTCGCGGCTGGTTTGCTCTGTCTGCAGTCCGGTGAGCATGACGCCGACTGCCGTTCATGTCGCCTGGCGCTGGCGCTGACTCACCCCGACCTGACAGTGGTGGAGCCCGAAGGAGCCACCTCGATTGGCGTCGACCAGGCGAGGTCGTTGGTGGGGCGTGCCTCCATGGCCCCGATCGAGTCGTCTCGCACGGTGTTCCTCCTACCCGAAGCCAGTTCGATGACCGATCAGGCCTCCAATGCCCTGCTCAAGACACTGGAGGAACCGCTTGCCCAGGTGACTTTTCTCCTCATCGCAGAGAGCGAAGATGACTTCCCGGCGACCGTGGGATCGCGGTGTCGGACGATTCATATGGGTCGGGTTCCCACTCCGGAATTGGTCCAGGCGCTGATCCATCGCGGTGTCGCCGACGACATGGCCGAAAGCGTGGCTGCGGTGGCCGGAGGGCGGCCCGGGCTCGCACTCTCATTGATGACCAGGCCAGAGGTGGCAAATTTCAGGAAGATGTGGTTAGAGATACCGACCCGGGTGACTCCTCATCCCGGAGACGGCCAACGGCTTGCCTCCGTTGTCATCGAGGAATTGGGGCCGCTGGTGGCGAAGTCAGTCGATCCGGAGATGTCCAAGGAAATGCAGGAGCGGGCGCGGCGACGGATCGAGCAGTCTCTCTTGGTCAATGGGTTGGAGATTCTGGCCTCGTGGTATACCGACTCGGCGTCACTCCAAATGGGGGGACCGATTCGAAATCTCGACTTGAGTCTCAATGTTCTCACCGAGGTAACCCCCCGCCAGGCGGTGCTCTCTGCCGACGCCGCATTGGACGCCGTGGTAGACATCCAGTCCAATCTGCGTCGGGAGTTGGTTCTCGCCAACCTCTTTTCTCGCCTCGGCTCTGCTTGATATCTCGCTTACCAATAACCTGATCCGGAGGTACCATTTCACCTCCGGCCGGAGTAGCTCAGTGGTAGAGCAATTCACTCGTAATGAATAGGCCAGGGGTTCAACTCCCCTCTCCGGCTCTGTGTTCTTGTTCCTTCCCCGGAGGGGCCGAAGATTCTTGTTCCTTCCCCGGAGGGACGACGGGGAAGGTGTCGCCGCCGAGGGACGAGGCGG
>JBGTGL010000094.1:0-10406 GCA_041746755.1 Acidimicrobiia bacterium
TCAGATCATTTTGAAGTGTTTGCAATTTGGGTCTCAGGTCGTGAAACCTGAGAGCTTTTGATTGCTACTTGTTTGCACCTAAACCAGACTCGATCGTGAAACCGGGTCTGGCGTCGTTGCTTAATTGCTGTTCATTCCGAGATCCGACCGAAGTCGGGTCTCTTTTGAACTGCTGGCTTTTAGCACATTGTTCAGTTGTCAAGGAGCTGGTGTCCCCGGCAGAGCCGGAGACGTTGGAGTTTGCAAGCAAACTCCCGCTCAGTTTCGATGTGAAACTGCACCTGTTGCGACCTCGCGCAACAGACCCTCACCGAGACGAATCTTTGGTGGGTCAACGATCATATCGCAAACCCGGGCAGATACAAAAACCGGTGCAGCGCGAAGTAAGCGCCTCACCGGATGGTGGGGCGACGGAGACCGAAGTCTCAGCCGTGTTGACCGGAATAGTAACGAATCCGGTTCCCTATGCAAGTCAATTCACAAACTCCGCGATACGACAGGCTCAAGAGGATACTTGTCACCTATTTCCCGGGTTCGTGCGTGTTACCCGTGTGATCGGTGTCGGAGGAATTGAATGTCCGTGCGTACCCACAAAGTAGCTGCGATCGAGCAATCGGCGTTTCTTGCGAGCTTCGAAACGTTCTACGCAAAGGAACTGAATTCGGTGGTAGGACTCGCCTACGTGCTCTCCGGGAGCAAGTCAGCCGCCGAGGACCTGGCCCAAGATGGTTTTCTAGCCGCCTATCGAAACTGGGAGAAGGTCGTCTCGCTGGATGACCCGGGAGCCTGGGTGCGCCGGGTGGTTTCCAACAACGCGGTATCGGCATTTCGGCGACGCACCGCTGAGGTGAGAGCCTTGCTCCGGGTCCGGCAGCCCAACGTCACGGTGGATGAGGTTCCGCACGACTCGGAGAAGATCTGGGAGGAGGTGCGACGACTGCCCCGACGCCAGGCCCAGGTAATCGCACTTCGGTATCTGGACCACCAAAGTTTGACGCAGATCGCGGAGATCCTCGGATGCTCCGAGAACACGGTCAAAACCCATCTTCTACGTGCAAAACAGACCCTGTCTCAAAGACTTGAAAGGGAGTTTCAAATATGAAAAGTCTCGACGACCTACTTGATAAGGCGGCATCCGACGTCCGCGCCAACGTTCGTACCGGTGCCAATCCGGATGTGTCGACGATCAGGCGTCGGACTCGGCGCCGCACCGTGGCGATTGTGGTTGTGCCGCTGCTGCTCCTGGTCGGTGCCGCGGTGGTTTTGGCGGTGCCGAACGGTGTCCCGGTGTCGTCCGAGGACGGGACCGAGCTGATCACGAGTGTGGAAATTCTGGAGGATGGGGTTGTCACCGAGGCGGAGTACACGGCGGGAGCCGAAGCAGTGGTCGCCTGTCTCCAAGACGCTGGGCTGGATGCTGAGGTGATCTGGGATGACCCAAGTCGACACGCTTCGTTTTTGGGTGGGGATGATGAGACAACGTTTCGGTGCTTCGAGAAACATCTATCGCACAATGTGTCGCTGGGCTGGTCTGCTGCCCTCGGCCAGCTCGACCTAGACGAACTCCGAGAAGAGGCCGTTGCGGTGTTCGGGTGTGTTGAAGCTCGAACCGGTGAGGAATTCGGCGAACTGACCTATGACGAGTTCGGCTATCTCACCGAGCAGGGTCAACTAGCTCACGATGCCGCCTTCGAGTATCAGGACCACGAGCCGTGGGCGGCCTGTCGGAACGAGTTGGGTTACGATGCCGCCGCCCAAGCCGAGACGGAAGCCCTGGTTGAATGTGTCGAGGAGAAGACCGGCGAGGACTTTGGCGAACTCAGTTACGACGAAGAAACCGGTCAACTCACCGAGGAAGGCCATCTGAGCGTTCGAAACGCTCTCAGCTATCAGGATCACGGGCCCTGGGAGGCTTGTCAGCAGGAACTCGGGTTCTGGCCGTATGTCGGGGACTACGACAAGAGGCTGTCGCCGCAGCCTGATCCGGGGCTCATCATCGTCGAACGATCGGGTCTCAGCCTTGTCATGAGTGGCCCCCTCGATGGTCCCTGTCTCGAAGTGAAAGCCGAAGGAGGTATGTCCGGGGGATGTGGTCTCGACCTGAGTGAGGTGTTGAACGCCGCAGCCGGATCCATCGACGGAGTGTCTTTCGTCTACGGATGGGTTCGACCAGACGCGGCCAAAGTCAGGTTGACGCTGGCCGATGGGTCGACTTTGGAAGTAGCCGATTCCGTGTCCGCCGAGAACTTCGACCTCCTCTTCTTCCTCAAGCCGGTGTCTTCGAACGTCTCCGGAGAGCCCGACCTCCCCATCTCGGTGGTCGCGCTGGGTGGAGATGGCGAGGAGATCGCCCGCTATGTCGTCGAAGTCCTTGGCGGGTGATCTGCAGATGTAGAACCGGGGCTGTCAGCGGGGATCGCCGGCGAACTCAAAATGCATGGGATCGGGTACGAGCCATCCCCCGCCCCAGGTGAAGCCCCAACTCCTCATCACTTCGACGAGGCGAGGGTCTTGATTGCCCGATGATCCGACCGGATTTTCGTCTGCGTTCAGATCCACGGCCGCTCCCCAGGCATGACGTGAGACGCCCGCCGACTTGCCCGCGGCCGACCTGATAAAGCGTGGATTCCAACACCCCCGGAATCCGGAAGGGTCCACCAAATGGGAGAGCCCTTCTTCGACGAGTTGGTTCATGGCCCCGGTGAGTTGTTCCAACACGATCCGATGGCAAACGACCTTTCCCAGGATCGGGACATCGCCCTCGACGATGTTTTCTGCGAGGAACTCTGGATTCTGGATGAACTCGACACCGGATCCCCGTTCGTAGGAGAACTCTCCAAGAGCTTGCTTGATGAACACCTGAGGGAGAACAGCGTCGCCGTAGCGGAGCCACGGGGTCTCCCCTTCGGCCCGAATTCGTAATGGAGCAGGGCCGTCGTAGAGGGATCGGACGAGATCCTCGACTGCTGCACGGGGCAGCTCTGTCGAGACAAGGGCAAAGCGCTCAGTGAACACTGGTGAGTCGGGGTCTGCCTCAGTGAAGACAATTTCGGCCGCCCCAACGGCCGCATCGGCAATGACACCGACAATCTCGAATTGCGCCCCGCCGACGGTGATCGAGTCCCCGACGCCCTCTGTGCGCAGTTTCGCCGAGGTCTCGCCGAGGAGCACAGTCCCCGGCCGCAGCGAAAAAAGGCTTCCACTTTCGTTGAAGAATTGGTGGGTCAGCGCGTCAACAGCTACTGCGTCGAGGGGAACTATGCCTTTCTCGCTGGTCATTTCGACCACATCGCCTGCCACGATGGAGATAGTTTCAAAGGAATCGCGGAGGCCTGCGGACAATTCGGGTGTGAGACCACCGGTCGACCAAATGAGGTAGGTCTCCCGGGCACCTGATGTGGTGGTGACCGTGTTGCCCACTTCCGGATCGGGCTGGGTAGCTGGCGTAGTCGGCGCAGCCTCCGACACCTGAGGTAGGGGGGTATCAGAGGGCCGAATCCCGGCTGGCGCTATGAAACCGACCAGCAGGTAACCGACCCCAACGCTGATCGCAAGGACGACAAAGCTCGCTGCGGTCTTCATCGCAATTTCATCGATTCTGCTATTTCCACTAGCTCGCTCGTGGCGACGGTCTCACTACGCATCTGAATGATTCGTCCGTCTTCAACCCATTCGAGGGTGGCGGTTCCGCTATTGATCCGACCCATCAAACCCCGGAGCTCGACGGCCACGAAGTCAGCGCCCTTGGGGGCGTCGAGCCGATCACCTGAGACCTGATCGATGAGGACCGTTCGATCCCCGCTTCCGGTCATCAGAATCGTGACTCTGTCGTCTGCGGCGAGTCCGAGCATCGACCATCCGTCACCCTCTGGAATCAAGGTTGCAGGCGGCAGGCCACCGACTTCTACGACCGAGGCTTCAACCCATTCCCCCGGTACCGACCGGCCAACGATCTCAAGCGATGTCGCGGCGTTGAGTAATGAGTCCTCGGCCAGCGACCCAGTAATGACAACGTCGGCTGAGTCGCCATGAATGGCGACGGCGCCTCCCCTCGGATCCAAATACCCGATCGATCCGTCACCAAGTTCGACCTCAAAGACGAACGGCAGGGACATTCCGAAAAGGTGGGACTCCGACCAGTCCCTGGTCACCTCAACCATGATCCAGGCGCGACCATCGCTCCAGGTCGCGACATCGACCACGCCACCGTCTGGAAGCGACCACGTCCCCGATCTGTGTGGAACGAAACCTGGTTCTAGTCGAGGCCGGGGTGTGTTAGCCGGCCCGTCGACAAACCCGCCCGAGAGGGCATTCTCGGGGATCTCCAAGTCGACGTCGGTCCGATCCAAGGACTCGAGGTCCATTTGAACGATGAAGATCGGCTCACCTCCTGGCTCATCGCGGTAACCCCGACGGACCTGCCACAGATCGCGCTCAGTTGACTGAGCTGAGAAAATTTCAACCCGCAGTGGAAGCAACGTCTGCATATCGAGCCACATCAATACCTGATCGGTGGGGTGGAATTCCCGCCAGGCCCCTCGATTTGTGATCGCGCGGATTAGGTCGACAGCCGCCACTGTGGTCTCAATCTGGATAGTGGCCCGCCCCTCGAGATCGGGCAAGCCCACCACTTCGAGACCGCTCCACGAGGCGAAACCACTTCCCGTGCCAAGAACCTCAAGTGGGACAATGGCCCCTTCGTCGAAGGGCCGCTGATCTCGGAGCGCGGTTGTCAAGGCCGGACCGAGGCAACCGGGCATGGCGGCCACCGGACAACGAGACATCGCTGTCGTCGTGAGATTCCCATCAGCCATTTCCAGCGTGACGTCGTTGGGTATCCACTCCGGACCGGGATACGAGGTGGTGTCGTCGAGTGTGATCGCCAACGACTCCGGCGCGTTGTAGGCCAAGGAACCGGTATAGACCCGCTCTGGCACATCGGGGTGCCACCCCCGCTCGACGACCACGAGGTCGGCTTCTACTCCCTCCACCGTAGGGCTCACCTCGTGAAATCGCTCGTTCAAGTCTTGGGCGACGACCCGGTCGATACGCGTCCCCCCCACGCCTACTAACGAGCCAACGAGGAGACCGACGGCAGCCACCGCCACCGCGGACTGCCACCAGTTCACCGGCCGCGCTCGAGTGAGCGTGGCGAGGATGGTGGGCGCCAGATCGGGAGCCCGGTCGAAATCTCCGCGTGCTAGTTGTTCGTCGAGTACGCCGAGATTCTCGAGATAAGTTGTGCACCCGGCGCACGAGGTCAGATGCTGCGTCGCTTCGGCCGACATCTGGCGAGCTTCATCATGGGCGACCGAAAGCTCAAACCGAGCCGAGTTGCATCGGTCGCTACTTGACATCGCTATCTCCCAGCTTCAGTTCTGCCATCAGAAGCTGACGCGCCCGGAACACACGGCTTTTGACGGTTCCCTCTGGAATGCCAATTGCAGCGGCGGCCTCGCCGTAGGACAACCCAATCACACCCACTAAAACCACGGCCTCACGGAGGTCAAGATCGAGAGAGGCGAGGGCCTGGCCCACTTCAAGTCGAACATGGGGATCCTGTGCGTCTTCGCGTCCTTGAAGGTCCTCATCGCCGACGAGCTCCAAAGGTCGTCGCCTTCTCGACCGGGCCGCGTCGTAAGCGGCGTTGCGGGCCATCGTGAGCAACCACGGGACGAAGCGATCTGGATCGCGGAGGGTGTGAAGCTTGCGATGAACCCGGAGGAACACCTCCTGGGTGACATCTTCGGCCAAGGCATGGTCGCCGACCAGGTGGACGACAAAGCGCCACACCGGCCCTTGCATCGCACGAACCAAGCGTCCATATGCAGCAACGTCGCCGGAGGATGCAGCGACGACGTCGGCAACGTCTGGCTTCTGCATCTCCTTACTCCTCGCGATGTTTCTTTCATCTTGGTACTCCAAACGGATCGCCGTAGCCAGTCTTCGGGTTTCTCTTTAGGAGACGCCCGGATTGCGCGCTTCGTTCAATATTTCGAAGAATCTTGAACCAACGAATGATTTTCATCGTCTCCCTGTTGAGGAGCGAAGAAGATGCGACACATTACAAAAACGACGGCCGTTCTGATGATCCTGGCGATGGGGTTAAGCATCCCAGCCATGGGCGGGGGCGCCGTCTGGCACTTCGACGGTGAGGAATACCGTCCCGGAGATATCGCCGAGTCGGCAACTTCGGTCTCGTGGGGCCATAACGGCTCGCTGGGTCGACCAGAAAATGGCCCATTCCTTATTTATCTAGCCCCCCAAGAGGCAACCACACCGGTCTGGCCGGGAGGGTCCGACGTAGCGATGTTGGTCGGTATCGTCGATATCAGGCTTGGCCCATTCGCCGCCGAGGACGGCGAGAGTTATGGGCCGCATCATGCCATAGCGCGCTTCGAGATTCCGGCAATCCCAGCTGGCACATATCAGATCTTCCACTGCAACGACCCCTGCACACATACTCTCGGAGACATCATCGGAGGCTGGGACCTCGAGGTCGTCGAGGGACCAGACGGACGACCTCCCTCTGAGATCGCTGAGGAGGTCGAAAAGGCGTTGGTTGTATATCCGACGTGGCCTGAAGACGACACGGTTTCGCAGCAAGAGGCGTTGGAAGGTTCAGGTCCACCCGTAGCCGAGCCTTCCACTGATCTCTTAGTGCCACCGCAAAGATCGGTCGCCCTTTCGGCCAGTCCGGTAGCCGAACTCGATAGCCTTGCGGCGCCGGGACCTGTGCAGATTGTCGGATCGGATGGTGCCGACGCATCTCTCCACCCTCCGACCTCCATCGTCCTTTTTCTTTTAGCTGCCTTCTTGCTGGTGCCGTTGGCGGGGGCGGCGACAACTCTCGCACGGCGACACACCTCGACGGGAGAGCAGTCGTGAAACTCTTGCCACCCACATCCATCGAGAGCCACCGGAGGTGCTCAAATGCGCAAACTAATCATGGCAGTACCAGTCGTCTTGTTGATGCTGATTCCCGGAGTGGCTTCGGCGGGCGGAGGCGGTGGGGACATATCGGCCTGCCCGGGGTTCGCCGCAGGTACAAGAGTGTCGATGCTCGACTCGTGCTTCAACGGGATCGCCCACTTTGCGCCGGCCGGAACCAATCTCACGATTGCCAACGACGGGGAGTTCCCCCACACATTTACCGCGGTGGAAGGTTCGTTCGATAGTGGAATGGTCAACCCAGGTGACTCGGTTGACCTCGTCGTCGAGCAGCCGGGCATCTACGAAGTCTTCTGCTCACTCCACGGAACCGCAGACGGACAAGGGATGGCAGGTGTATTGGTTATCGGCGAGCCCACGCCGGAATCGGTTGCCGCGTCACCCATTGACCCTGCTGAGATTGGTCGGGTGGTCGCTGAGGGAAACCTGGTTCTGGCCGACGCAATCGATCGCCAAACGTTTGCGATCGGAAATCTCAGCGCCGCCCAGGCGAGTCTACGCAGCAGCGTCGAAGGGTTGGCTACCAATGCGGAGCCTATCCCGGTAGCGAATCAGCCCACCAGTGATGGTTCAAGCGACTTCGTCGTGGTGGCCCTTATTGCGGGTCTCGGGGCTGGACTGGCATTATCGCTGTTCGGAATTCAACGTGCTTCACGGAAGGATTCCCAGTCTTTCGCTACGAACTGATAGATGTGGTTGCGTGCATAGCCTGATCGAATTCGAGACGATGCGCATGCCACGGCAAGCAAACTAGTTGGGCGGAGTCATACGATTGAAATCACCGCTCTGAGATTGAGCCTGGCTGCTGTCGGCCATCCACGGTCAGTCGTAAGCAGATGATCCGCATCGGCTACCTGAGCGGTGGCAACCACAAGGGCATCGGGCAGTTTCAGGGAAGGATTTGAGGCACGGATAGTGGCCGCCGCCACCGCCACGGTCTCTTCGAGGGGTGCGACTTCGATGGGTAGTCGTGCCAGCAGCCTGAGAACGACGTTTATCGAATCCGCTCCGCTGCGTGCAGGGCTGACCAAAGTTTCCGCTAGAGCCGACGCCGGCACGGTGAGACGATCCTGGCGCTCACGAGCTGCGAAAAGGGCTGCGGTTGCCCGCTCGTGATGGACGTCATCGGTGTCGAGAAACCCAATTAGAACCCCGGCATCTACCACCGTCAGTCCCATTCATCACGCAGGCTGTCGAGCTCATCTTTGGTGTATATGCCGGTGAGTGCGCCGGCGAATTCGGCAAGAACATCGACCTCGCGTTCAAATACCACCCGACCGGGGCCATCAGCCCTCACGACCAGACGCTCACCGACTTCGATGCCGGCATCTTGCATGGCCCGGGCCGGAATCGTCACCTGGCTCTTGGAACTGACCCTCGTGGTTCCCTTTGGGCGCTTCTTTACATTCTCCATCACAGTAAAGGTATCAGATGGAGGTGCGATCTTCAATCTCATATCGCATCTTGTGTCGTCGGCGGTTCGCGGGTCAATGCCTCTTAACGAACCCGAAATCGTCGTGGCGCTACTTGACCAGCTTGACGAACTTGCGTTTGCCGACCTGGAGCGTCTGGCCGACGAGGTCGGCGCGGGGTATCTCGGCGTTGTCGATCGGTTCTCCGTCGACTTTGACCGCACCCTGCTGGAGGAGTCGCCGCGCTTCGGAACCGGAAACATCGAAGGCGTCGCGGATCAAATTGACCAGGTTGACCGGATCGTCAGCAGGTAGTGAGAACTCGGCAACCTCTTCGGGGATACCGCCGTGTTTGAATACCTGGTCGAATTCGGCTTCGGCCCGCTCCCCAGCCTCGTCGCCGTGATACAGCGCCACCACGCTTCGAGCGAGCAACCGCTTGGCAGCGTTGGGGTGCATTGCCTCTGACTCGACGTCAGCGATGATCTGAGCAACACGGTCCGGTTCGAAATCGGCTGCCAGCTGAAACCAATGCTTCATCGTCTCGTCGGGGAGGCTCATCGTCTTTCCGAACATCTCCCCCGGCTCGTCTTCCACCCCGATGTAGTTGCCCAACGATTGGGACATCTTTTTGGTCCCGTCGGTTCCGACGAGGAGCGGCATCGTCAGAGCCACTTGCGGGGCCATTCCGTACCTCTCCTGGACGACCCGACCCATCATCAGATTCCACAGCTGGTCCGAACCACCGAGCTCGATGTCGGCCTCCACCGCAACGGAGTCGTAGCCCTGAAACAACGGGTATAAGAACTCCATCACCGAGATCGGGGTGCCTTCCTCGAAACGGTTGGCGAAGTCCTGCCGCTCCATCAGCTGGGCCACCGTCGCCGACGAGGTCAGTTCGAGGAGCTGGCCCATATCCATCGTTGCCAACCATTCTGAATTGCGTCGAATCTCGAGGCGCTCATCGGAGAGGATGTGGCCGAATTGGCGGAGCACGTTCTCAGCATGCCCGTTGACTTCCTCGGCGGTGAGACGGTTTCGGGTCTCGTTCTTCTGGGATGGATCACCTACCTGAGCAGTGAAGTCACCGACGATGAGCACCGCGGTGTGACCCATATCCTGGAACTGTCGGAGCTTGCGCAGCACCACGGCCCAACCCAATGTCACCGAAGGAGCGGTCGGGTCGAGCCCGAGCTTGACCCGGAGCGGACGGTCGAGTTTCAGTTTCTCGGCTAGCTCTGCTTCGGGCACCACCGTGTCGGCGTATCGGATCGCTAGAGCCAGCTTTTCATCAGGTGTCATCCGGGCGCAGGTTAAACGAGCGGGATAGCTCAGCCATCCTTTCCTGCCGACTTCGCCTCGATGAAACGCCAGGGGACATCTTTTGCCCGGGAGATCCCTATCCGCGGCGTGGCCATCACCAGACCTGCAGCATCGCCTGATTCGAGACGGATCGGACTGGAAGCATCAAACAAATCAAGTCCGTCGTGCTCGCCGGTGATTCCCAGGGCTTGGGTGAGCTTGCCGGGTCCGTTGGCCAATTGGTCGTACCTCCCACGACGTCTGATGACCGCCGACTCACCATCGACGATCTGGCCGGAACGCATCAGGATTCCCCACCCGATTCCCGGGGGCCCGGCGGCGGTATTGGCGCACCAATGAACGCCATACGAGCGGTAGACGTAGAGCGTTCCCGGCGCCTGAAACATGGAACGGTTGCGCTCGGTCTCGCCGCGGTAGGCGTGTGACGCTGGATCGTCCGAGCCCTTGTAAGCCTCGACTTCGGTGAGCCGAATTCTGACGGTCTCGTCGTCGACCGTCGAAACCAGATGTGTACCGATCAGACGTGGGGCAACCTCCTCGGGTGCTTGGTTGAGTCGCTGTCGCAGACCTGAGATCATTCCGCTCCGCGGAGACGTGCACCCAGGGCCTCACCCGCAGCGATCATTTTGTCCCGGATCGGTGCCACCGCCTCGTTGGTAAGCGTCCGTTCCGGCGAACGAAGGCGATAGCGAATGGCGACCGCTCGATCTCCTCCGGCCA
>JBGTGL010000095.1:0-5016 GCA_041746755.1 Acidimicrobiia bacterium
CGAAGGCATCACCCAGTCGCTGCTCCCATGTTCGTGGATCTTGCTTCTGCCAGCGGTCGCGGTCGGTTCCACGCGGCCCCGACCCTCAGTTGTCGGATCCCTTTTCTTCTCGACGTTTCTGTTCGCGTGGCTCGCAGTCTCTGGATTCCTGGTGATCCCGGTGTCGGTCGCCGGCCTTCTAATGGTGGGGGCAGCTGCCAATTGGTGGTTTCGCGGCCTCGATATCTGGTCCGCAGCTCTGGCAGGGGCGGCCGTATCGTCGGCCTGGCAACCATGTGTCGGGCCCCATCTCGGTGAGGTACTCAACAAGGCACAGGTCGATCCCTTCGGTGCTGGGGCCGGTTTGGCGGCATTCATCATCGGCGTGCTTCTGGTCGGGTTCCTGGTCGGATGGGCCTTGTCTCGATTGCTCGGAGGTCGGTACGCGAAACGAATTGAGCGGATCGGTGCATTGGTCCTTGGGCTAATCGGCGTAGCGATGACGGTCGGTCTCTACCAGGCAATCGCATCGACGCTGGCCGGGTGGAGTTATTCGCTCTGGGCCTAGCCGTCGAAAACGGCCTTCAGGCCCGGGTGGCCCGCGCCGAGCACGAGCTAGATGTAGGACTCAGGAAGTCTTGAACGGCATTGCGGTCATCTCGGAGTTCCCGAGCCGGGCGTGGGTGTCATACCACCCAGGCAGCGTGGAGCCCCGGATTTTTGACCAGCCTTTGAGGAGCGCCCGCCCCGGAAGGCTCCTCTGCCACAACGTTGCATCTCCAAACCGTCGGTAATCCTCGAAGATGTCTTCGTATTGTTCCATGATCTGATCAGATGGCTTCCAGCCACCCAGGTCTTGCCCGAATGGGCCCGATGCGCCAGCCGGGAACGAATGGGTTATTGCGCGCCCTTCCCTGCTTTTTTCGGATTGGGGAGTGCGCTCTACATCTGCCTGTTGGACGGCAAGGAAGTCGCGATATCCCAATTCTTCGAGGAGCCGGAACTCTTCGATCAACTTTGCGAATTCGACTTTCTCAGATTCGATTGAGACATAGCAGGGCCGGTTTTGAAAATTCGAGAGGGCAGAAAGGCAGAGACGATCTGCCCCTTCTATGTCGATCTTCAGGTAGTACGGGATCCCGTACTTGTGTATCGCTTCTGAGAAGTCGACGGCCACAACCTCGATGGTCTCGTGGCTCCAGCCCAGCGCCTCGTTTCGATCGACCCAGCTAGGGTCGACAGTGCCCCACTCCGAGCGCTCCGGGTTGCGATAGAACTGAACCGTGGGCGTGGCCACATCGGATATAGCGCCCTCGACGATCTCTAGCCTGCCCTCACTGAGCACCTCGCGGAACTGATTCCTTGCTTTTTCCGCTAGAAGCGGATCGGCCTCGAATGCAACCACTCGAAACCCCTTGGCCAGGTAGAACGCGGTGTCCTCCCCCCTGTGCATCCCGACATCAAAGATCAGGTCACGATTCGCCTCCATCTCCTGGCTCACCCGATCCCATTTCCGTGTCCGGAAGCGACGTTGTCACTCCTCAGCATCGCAGCAAGCTCGTTGAGGAATGCCCCGTATTGCTCGACGGGCCCGGACTCCCCACCCGGCTGGAGGTGACGAGCGGCGACCGTAGCCATGTAAAGGCGACCGATTGCTTCCGGATCGTTGCCTGCCAACGAGCTGTTTCCGGGGCGAATTGCGGCGTTGAGAAGCTGCGCAACTGGGCGCCTCCCTCCGCGAAGCGATGAGGGTTGGAATCGATAGTGCACCGAGTCGAACCCTAGCGGCGCCTCACCTCCGGCACGTTCCCAGTCCCATAGGACGATTCGTCGTTGCGAGAGCCTCGCATTGTTCCAAGGGGTCCAATCTCCATGCCAACCGCCTAGTGAAAATTCCTTCTCACCGTAGGTGGCGTCGAGCAAGTCGACGACCCCACGGGCAACTTGCCCGTTTGATCCCTCGATATTCGTCAGGTCGGCGACCAAGCGCTCAAAGAACGAAGTAGTCCGGAGCTTTTGCGTGCTGGTTGGCCAGCAATGAGCGACAGCCAGGAACTGATTCGCGTCGGGTTCGACCCGGCCCGGGCCACCTAGAACAGCTTGATAAACCGCAACTCGGTTCGTTTCCCAATTACCATGGAAGAGGACCCTCGGGACAACAACGGAGTTCAGAGCTTGAACCGCTTCTGACGAAACCGCCTCGACCTCGGCGTCAACGAGATTCTTCGTGAGCTCATTCCATCCGATCTTCGCAAAAGCGACCGTCCGGCCGTCGGGATTCATGATCCGAATGATGGGCTTTTGGTTGGCGCGGGGGGGTCCGAACGAAATGGCCACGCTGAACCTCCCATTTTCTACGGCGTTGGAGATAATCGATCTGAGCGATCCGGGGTCGTTGGTACTGCCCAAGTCGATGAACCGCCGATCGCGAATCAACACTCCCAGGATTCCCAGTCGGGCGAGCGTCGCGGCTCCGCGTCGAGCGACTCGAGTTCCAAAACCCATCCCGCCGTGATAGCGAATCAAAGACTGGCTCGTCGCTTTCAATGGTCTCGTCGGCAGTAACACCTGCGCCTTTTCAGCGTGGCCGAGCACCTGGAAGGTCTCAGCTGTGTCTGATTGCCCTCCTCCCGGCCAGAGACTCTGATGCGATTCCGTCAACTCCATGAAAAGGTGCGTCCGAGCAGATTTTGCAGCCGTTCATTGGATTCCGAGAACTGGCCTGCGAGGTAGTCGCGGGTCTCAGGGTGGATCTCGCTGGGCCGGGTGGCATTCATGTGTGGAAACTCCGCTGGTTCCCAGTCGTCGACGCCGAGGAAGTCCAAGACTTCTCCGAGAATGACCCTGGGCGATTCCCAGAGGTCCTCGGACTCGACCACGAGGACCTGCTCCTGTCCGAAGAGGTCGAGATACCGTCGGACTTGATCCGCGTATTGTCCTCTGGCGACATATGAGAAATGTTGATGGTTGAAGCTCAAGTACCCGGGATCGCTCAATAGCTTTTCGGCTTCGCCGGCCAGTCGCGCATCTTCAGCCGCCAGTGCTTGCTCAAGGTCCAGTGATTCGAATGTCCTCCGCACTTCGTGCTTGTGGTGCGAGACCGCTCTTTCGATCGGGTCGCGGACCAAAGCTATGACCTTTACATCCGGCAAAAGCTGGGTGATGCGCTCCGGGACAGCCGGATGAAAGAGGTAGTACGGGCTCGCTTCGCCGGTTATGGCATCCGAGTTGCGCAAATTCAATGGAAAGTGTGCTTGATACCAGGCGGGATCTCTGGCGTAGTCGGTGTCGAAGTAGTGGATACCCTTGCGAAACAGCGGCTTCCGAATCTGGGGATGGCCGACGAGGAGCTTCTGAAGGGAGGTGGTTCCGCAACGTTGCGCTCCGACGATCAGATAGGAGGGGAGCATCCGCCACCGCCAGGTTGGTCTGGTCACGGTCTCTTGCAGTTTCCAGATCGATCGACTCGCCAGAGATCGCACATGGTGTTTGGTTTGGTCTTTCATGCGATTGATCCGTTGCCCAGAATGATCTTTGGGTCGAGACCAATGAGGGCGCGGGAACGCCAGAGGACCGGAACGTACGCCAAGGCGGCGATTACTCCGGCTGTGATTGCTGCAGTCAGGCCGGATCCGAGTGCGAATTTCGCGATTAGACCTACCCCTCCGAAGATGAGAGAGGATGTGAGGGCAGCACGGGCCCAGGTGTCGCCGAAAGGATGGAGGTGCGCCAGGTGATTGAGTTGGGCCAAAGGAAGAAGGTTGGCTACCACACGACTTGTCGCGAGGCTGATTGCCGCCCCTAGTACACCCAGTACCGGAATGAGCAGGAGATTCAGAATTATGCTCAAGCCTGCCGCCAGACCGGTGTTCCAGAGGCTCCATGTGCTTTTTCCCTTCATCACCAGGAGGATGTCAACCGGCCCCACACCCGCACCCAATATCACCGAGCCACAGAGGATCACCAGGGCGGTTGAGCCGGTAACGAAACCTGAGCCGAAAATACCCAATGCCGACGACGCGAAAAGGGCGAGAAGGATGTACATCGGCCACGTCAGAATTATCAACCAGGCTGTTGAAATCGCATAGAGCGACTTGGTGGTAGTGAGGTCGTCGGCTGCGATCATCTTGCCAAATCGCGGCTCCACCGCTTGGCCGACGGAGAAGGCAGCCAACAATCCGACCTGGAGTAGGCGGGTTGCCACGGCGTAAACGGCAGCCGCCTCCGGTGACGCTAAACCGGCAACGAGAATGACATCAAACCACTGGTATGTCGCTCGGAAAATTGAAGCCGCAGCGCGGGGAAGGGTAAACCCCCAAAACTCCCTGAATGCGGCGAACCACGCTGGCGAATTCTGGACGATCAATCCATCCTTGTGCTGAATGCTGATCAGCCACCCAACGACCGCCAACAGCTCTGCAAGATACGGGAGACCCCAAAATAGTGCGGCAGATTGCAGGGAATGACCCCACATCAACGCCAGAGCAACAAGGAGAATCTGAAGCACAGAACGGCCAATTCGATCGACAACGACTGTGGGGCGCATGGTCCCGTAGCCACGCGTCGCCCCGAACAGCGCGTAAGAAATCGACGCCGGGGGTATGAACCACGCCATCACCGCAACCACGCCGCTTGCTTCTCCGGCGAGGGAGGTTCCACCGATGAAACTGCCGATCCGGGAGGACCAGAGAATTGTGAGGATCGCCAGGAGCGACGACAATACCGCTATCGGAATCAGCGAAATGCGAAGAAGGTCTTGATTCGAGATCTGGGACTCTGCGTGAACCCGACTCGAAATGAATTTGACCAAGCCGGTCTCTACTCCAAGGGTGGCCGCTATCGAGAGGACTTGAAACAGGGCGACGGCCGAGAGAAACACTCCGGCACGCCCCTGGCCGAAACCTTTCGTGAGTACCAACAGTAGGGCGAGCATCGACAGAGCCGCCACCGCAGAACCCACCAGGTTCAGACCGCTGGCGCGGGCCAACCCGCGGATCTGAGATGAGTGCCCCTCCATCGACGTTTGCCTCATATTCC
>JBGTGL010000096.1:0-8037 GCA_041746755.1 Acidimicrobiia bacterium
GTCGGGAGGCTGGGTTCGGGTGACCGTCGGCTTACCTTCTGAGAACCAGGCTTTCATCGAGGCCCTCGACAATCTCTGAGGGAAAACGGACATCCTGATTTGTCTAGACATCAGTTCGGGGGGACAATTGGGTGACGGCTCCGCCCGAGCCCAATTCAGTCTCTCATCGCCGTCTCAACTCAACCATTAACCATCGAATCGGAGTCGTACCGTGAAATCAATTGTTCGTTTCTTTGCGAACGCGGTTGAAGCCAGGCCATGGGCCGTCATCGCCACATCGCTGGTTCTCAGCGTTGCATTCGGCTTCCTAACAGTCTTCGTAGCCGAATCGAGCACCGGTGGGCAGGAAGGCTTTTCGCCAGAAAACCCTGAGATCCTGGCGGCGGAGCGTATTGGCGAGCTGTTCGGGGAGCAATCAACCCAGTCGGTCATGCAGGTGGTGGTTACGTCCGAGAAGGGCGACGTGGTGACCGCAGACGGACTGGCCGCAGCCAACGAAGTAGTCGCCGCACTGCAATCGAGTGAGTATGCGTCAGTCATCGAAGGGACGCCGCAACAGCCTGGGGTCATCACCTTCATGGCACCTGTCCAACAGGCGGCAGTCCAGGGTGGAATCGATACTTCCGGCATGGGGGATGCCGAAGTCAAGACCCTTTACGAACAATCTCTGGCCGAAGGCGGGGACGAGCTCGGTTTCGTTAGGCAGTTGGTCAGCGAGGACGGCTCTACCGGTCTGATCCTCGTATTCATCGACACCAGTGACGACATCGACACCCAGGGTGAACGGGAGGTCGGCATCGCTGAGGTGATCACCGGTATCGACACCGGCGATGACATCGAGTTGCGACCCTTTAGCTTCAATCTTCTCTTTAGCGCTGACTCCGGATTCGAGGAAGAAATCGGTCGGCTGTTCGCTACCGCCTTCATGATCATCATCGCAATTCTTCTCTTCGTTTATTGGCTGAAACCACGAGGAAACAATGCAAGTTTCGCTCGGTCTACGCGACGCACTCTGGCGGATATGGGCGTAACGATGCTGACCATCGTCTTGGCCATTTTGTGGATGAATGGAATTGGGGCCATCCTCCAAAAGGTCGGGCTGGTGGGTGAGTTCAATGAGATCAGCCAGATCGTCCCGATTCTCCTGATCGGACTTGGAGTTGACTACGGGATCCACCTCACATCCCGTTACAGGGAAGAAGTAGGGGAAGGCTCCTCAGTCGACGGCGGGATTCGAAACGCCATCGGAACCGTGGGTATCGCCCTTCTCCTCGCCACGGTCACCACAATGATCGGGTTTTTGACCAACGCCTTCAACCCAATTCCTGCTTTGAAGGATTTCGGGATTCTCGCCGCTATCGGGATCGGCGCTTCCTTCGTGTTGATGCTTACTTTCGTCCCAGCAGTTCGAGAGGTGCTCGATCGAAGGGCGGAGCGTCTCGGCCACCTTCCCCGCGAAGCAATGGGTGCCACCAGTGATCGATTCCTCCCCAAGATCATGGAGAAAACCTCGGTCCTGGCGATCAAGATCCCGGTTGTCACACTTGTGATCACCCTGGCCCTGGGGGTTTTGGGATATATCGGACTGACCAATGTTTCAACGGAGTTCTCGTTTACCGACTTTCTTCCCAGCGATTCACCGATGGTGGAAACCTTCAATATTCTCAACGATGAGTTTGGGGGAGGATTTGGCGAGACCACCCAGATCCTCATCGAAGGCGATCTCGAGGATCCTGATGTCTACAACGGGATCGTGGCCTCCTCGACAAATATGGTGGACACTCCGAACGTTCTGACCTTCGAGACCCCTGTGGGGGAACAGGCCGCAGTCAGCTCGCCGGCGTCGGTGATCCAGCAGCTCTTGATTCCCGGACCCGATGGCATGCCGGCCAATCCGAATTTTGCCGGTGTTGCCCTGGCCAATGGGCTCGACCCGCAAACTGCGATGGTTTCAGCAACCGCCGATCTTGGAGAAATATACGAAGCCGCATTGGCGGCCGCTCCCGCCGAGATGGGAGCGGTACTCCATCTCGAGGATGGTGCGGCCACCGCAGGTCTGATGGAGATCGGCACGCAAGCCGGTGAAAACGCAGCGATTGAGTTACGCGACAGTCTCCTGGTCGACCTCGAACCGGTCACCGATGCCGGGGCGGATGCTACACCGACATCACAAAACATCATCGGCGGAGTCATCATTGATTCGCTGTCATCGTCACAGGTGAACTCACTTCTTATCACCCTGGTGGCGGCGACGATTGTGCTCGTGATCAACTTCTGGTTTGAGAACCGTCGACCTTTCCTAGGTGTTATCACGATGATTCCGGTGGCGCTGGTTGTGCTGTGGACCTTTGGCCTCATGTATCTGAGTGGGATCCCGTTCGGACCGGTAACAGCAACTCTGACTGGTTTGGCTGTGGGTATCGGAGTGCCTTATACCATTCATATGGCACGACGCTTCGAAGAAGACCGGGCCCGCTTCAGCGATGTTGGCGAGGCGATTCGATCAACGACGCGACACACCGGGGGAGCCCTCGCCGGGTCTGCCTTTACGACGGCGGCGGGATTTGGAATTCTGATCACCTCCACGCTCACTCCGTTCCGCCAGATGGGACAGGTGACTTCGTACGCGATCATTCTCAGTTTGTTCGGCGCCGTTTTAGTCCTGCCATCAATGCTGGTTCTCTGGGAGAAGTGGCATCAGCGCCGCGGTGACACGGACACCGAGCGTCCTACGGTCAGCGTTACCGACGGCATCTAAGACACATAACTCGGCGGCTACCTGACACAATGGGTTTATGGCGGCAGGTCCGTCGTCAATATGGCCAAATCGAGAATTGATACTGAAGCTGCGCGGCTCAAACCTCTCGCCCAGGAGGTTCTATACCGATATCCCCTCCAGGTTAAGTCGGTCGACCACCTGGCGACGCACTCCAACGTCTTGTATCGGGTGGTAACAGTCGACGGAAGACAGCTGGTTTTGCGAGTGGGTACTCCGGAGTCGAACAGTCGTTCAAATATCCAGTACGAGGTGGACTGGCTGACGGCGATCAACCGGGATACCGACCTCGATGTGGTGTCGCCGATTGCCACAGTCGCCGGGCCCTACGTGACCGATATCCTCGATCCAAAGTCCGGAGACTCCAGGCATTGTGTCCTTTTCACGTGGGTCCCCGGACAGCCGCTCGGTGAGGGCGCGGGTTCATTCGCATATCGCCTCCTCGGGAGGATGTCGGCACAGTTGCAGGCACATGGCCGGGCATGGCTGCCCGAGGATCCGGGGGATCTGAGACACTGGAACCGGGTCTATTACTACGGGTCGATGGATCCCCGGGTGCTATTCAACCCGCGCTACGAGCACATCGTGGGCAAGGCACGTCTCGCCGCCATCAAGAAAGCTTTGCCGGTCGCCGAGGACGTGGTGTTTTCCAGCTGGAAAGAAGGACGTCGCCAGATTGTTCACGGTGACCTTCACGAGTGGAATGCCCATGTGGTGGGGACCCGGCTCCACGCGTTTGACTTCGAAGACGTCATGGTTGCGACCCCGGCCCAGGATGTTTCGATCAGCCTCTACTCATCACGAATGTCGGGCCGTGCCGAGGAAATCAAGAGCTTCTTTCGAGAAGGCTTTGAGGAGTTTGGAGTTTGGCCGATCGAGGATGATCGACAACTCGACGGTCTCCATGCCGCTCGACAGATCATGTTGATGAACTATGCGGTCCGTACCCTTCCGGAAGACGAATCAGTCGACTATCTGGACAAGGTGATGCCCTGGATGGAAGGCTTTGTCGCTCGTTACGGTTGATCGGGGCGCTCCCGCTACTGTGCGCCTTGCTATCGAGACTGGAGACTGAATGCCCGTGTTAGAGAAGTTCTGCACCATTGTTGGCGACCTCGACATGAAAATCGTGGGGGACACACCGGTCGGAATGCGAATTGACTTCCCATTTTCAGGGGTGGCGACCTCGGAGCATTGGGAGGGGGAGCGGCCGGTGCACGGTGTGGACTACGTGACAGTCCGGAGCGATGGAAACATGAGCCTCGACATCCACGGTGTCATTGGAGAAAAGCGAGATTCTGTTGGCTACAGGGCGATCGGAGTATCTATCGCCAATCCTGATCGGTCGGCGAACCCACGAGAGTTGCTCGTTTTCGAGACCGGAAATGAACAACTTGCCTGGCTGAACAATGAGGTCGGAGTTGCCCTCGGTTCCGGCGCGGCCGGCAAACTCAACCTCGATATCTATCTCGTCAGGGATTAGGCCCCGGGATTTCGATAGTCCGGGGTTCGCTTCTCGAGGAACGCACTGACGCCTTCCATGTGTTCCGGGCTCAGTCCGAGCCGGTGCTGAGCCTGTCGCTCCGCCTGCAATGCTGCAGCGAAATCGGTTGTCGAAGCGGTTCGAATCAGGGTTCTGGTGGTGACGAGGGCATCGGTCGACAGGGTGGCGAACCCTCCCGCTGTCTCGAGGGCGGCACTGAGAAGTTGGTCGCCACTCACCACGCGGGTACATAGCCCGAGGTCGAGCGCTTCATCGGGGAGGACCCGACGGTTGGTCATCGCGATCTCTAGGGCCCGGGAAACACCGACATGGGCCGGCAGCCACCATGTAGTTCCACTGTCGGGGGCTAATCCAATACCGATGAATGCCGACATCAGGAAAGCCGCGTCGCTCATCAGGCGAATATCGCATCCCAGGGCGAGACCCAAACCAGCTCCTGCCGCCACACCGTTTATTGCCGCAATGGTGGGAACTTTGCAGTTGAGAAGTGCCAGAACGGCTGGATGGAAGTGGTTGTCGAGGACCGCCCCCAGATTGGGCCCGTTGAGTTTGTAGCCGTCGACTATCTCGGCCAGGTCGGCGCCGGCACAGAACGCCTTTCCCGACCCGGTGATGACGGCGGCCCGTGACTCCCGACCCGCCCGCTCGAGGGCGTCGACGAACTCGCCGGCCAATGCAGCGGTGATGGCGTTGAACGAATCGGGCCGGTCCAGGGTGATGACAGCGATGTCATCGTGTACTTCGTAGCTAACGCTCATGGTCCCTCCATATGTCGTCTCGGTACTTTAGGGCCGTAATGTCAGTGAATTACTGATGATTCGCCTAACGTAGGAGCATCGTCGCCAACCGACGGCGTCAATCGTCGACCCTAAGGAGGGGCCGTGAACAAGTCTGAGATGGCAGATAAGCTCGCCAGTAAGGCGGACATTTCCAAAGCCAAAGCTGCTGAGATCGTGGAGCACATCTTCTCCACCAAGGATGGAGAAGGCATCATCGCTGTCGAACTCGACTCTGGCCGCAAAGTGAATATCACCGGTTTCGGTAATTTCACGGTCAAGCATCGAGCTGAGCGTCAGGGCCGCAACCCGGCCACCGGAGAAACAATCACTATTGCGGCCAAGTACTACGCCCACTTCTCGGCTGCCAAAGGCCTGAAGGATCGTGTTGCTGAGTAGGTAGAAGAGTTCCATTTCTTTGCTAGGCCCCGTCATCTGACGGGGCCTACTACTTTGTCAGGATGCTCGACCCACTCCTCTGGAGTCCACCTGTTGTCATTGCGCACCGTGGCAGTCGGGACTTGTGGCCTGAAAACACAATGATTGCCTTCGAAAATGCATTGGCATTCGGGGTCGAACACCTGGAGACCGATGTTCACGTCTCTGCCGACGGCATAGTTCATTGCTTCCACGACAACACGACTAATCGAGTCACCGGTGTACCAGGCTTTATTAGCGAAATGACGTCCGACGAAATTGCCCATCTCGATGCGGGATACCACCACCGAGGTCAGGGAGGATTCGAATTCCGGTCCCGGGGAATAACCATCCCGACCTTCGAAGAATTGGTATTGACCTTCCCCGACGTACGGATCGTTGTCGATCTGAAAGATGATGAGGTCGTGGAGCCGTTGGCCCGGACTGTCGATCGTCTCGGAGTTGGCGATCGCCTGGTGGTGGGGTCGTTCGATGACTCGAGGATCGCGCGGTTTCGTGACCACGTTCACACCCCGGTTGCCACCTCAACCGGTGTCGCAACAACCCGAGCCTGGTTCCTGGCTTCCCGGTCCGGGCGTGGCGTTTCGGGACCGGCGAGTGCTCTTCAAATACCCTTACAGATGAGAGGACTCCAGATCGTCGACGAGAAATTGATCGACGTCGTTCACGAGAACGGCCTTCAGATTCACGTGTGGACGGTCAACGATCCTCGAATCATGCAACGATTGGTTGCGTTGGGTGTCGATGGGATCGTCACCGACCGGCCCGATCTGGCTGTCGGAGCGATCCAAGACTAGGGAGCGGTGGCCAATCGCCCTTCCTTGAGGTCGAGGATCCGATCGGCATAACCAAAACCGTCAGGGTCGTGGGTAGCGGCGATGACGGCTGTTCCCGACGCCGCCGTCTCTGAAATCAACCTCCATACCAGGTGGAGTCGTTCCAAATCTTGATGAGACGTTGGTTCGTCGGCGAGGAGGAGCGAAGGTCGGCGGATCAGAGCCCGCGCAATCGCAGCACGCTGTTGTTCTCCCAAAGACGCCCCCGTTGTGGGGCGGTCGAGGAGGTGGGAGATTTCCAGTTTCGCAGCGAAACCGGCGACATCGCTGGACTCATCGGCGAGGCGGCCCGGAAGTCCGATGTTCTCGCCTAGTGTCAATTCGGGAAGGAGCCCCAGCGATTGGGGGACAACAGCCACGTTCTCCCATTGGTCCGGAGCGGGGATCGACCAGTCGATGGTTCCAGAGTCAGGCTCTTGCCAGCCAGCGAGCAAATTCAATAGTGTCGTCTTTCCCGACCCGGAGCGGCCCCGGATAATGACAACTTCACCTGGTTCGATGGTCGCGGCCAGATTGTCGAGGACGACTATCTCGTTGTCTCCCCGCTGAAAGGTCTTTCGAATACTCTGCAGTTCGATGACAGCGCTCATGGTGCGATCTGTCCATGCTCGATTCGGACAACCCGGTCTGCGATCTCGATGACCGCGGGGTCATGGCTGGTCACGACGAGGGTTGTTTCGAGCTCCCTCAGCTGGGAGAGCGTCTCCACAGCGAGCGCTGCCGATTGAGTATCGAGTTCGGCAGTGGGCTCGTCGGCGAGAACCACCTCGGGTCGCCCGGTGACGGCGGCCGCCAGGGCAACCCTCTGCTGTTGGCCGGCTGAAAGCCGGTGGGGGAGCTCGTCGGCCAGCTCTTCGATCTCGAGATGCTCCAGAAGGTCGAGGTTGGCGGGCTGGCTGCGAATCGCCGCCGCCATTTCGATGTGTTGACGAACGGTCATGTAGCTCAGGAGGTTGGCTGCAGGGTCTTGGAAAACGAATCCGAGATTGGTTCTCCGGAACCGTCGTCGCTCCCGGGGAGAGAGGCCGGTCAGCTCCTTGCCAGCTACGTAAACCGTTCCCTGATCGGGCCGATCGATGCCGGCCATCACTCTGAGGAGAGTTGACTTTCCTGAGCCCGATGGACCGGCAAGCACGGTGATTTCGCCCGCATTCGCCTCTGCATCCACATCCCACAACGCCCAGACCAGGTCATCGTCGGTCTGGTATGCCCGGCGAATGCCTGAACAAGTGAGCCGGTTTTTATTCTCCATGGCGTAGCAACTCCGATGTGTCGGCTCCGTCTGCTGTTTTCTGGGCGAGGATCGTGGCAATTATGGATACTACGAGCCCGATCACGATTGTGATCAACGCCAGGTCTGCTGCGCCGACCCATCGGGGAGGTGGCGGGGTTTCCGACACGGCGTCGAGTATCGAAAAGAGTTGACGCGCCGGGATACGACCGGCGACAAGGCCGGTCACGATGCCGAGAAGGGTCAACGATCCGATCTCGATGAGGCCAGCCAGCATGTGCTCACGCCGCGTCAGGCCCATCCTTCGCGCCAGGGCGTATGACAGGTTTCTCGCGCGTTGCCTGGTGTCGACATAGAGGAGGACGGCACCGACCGCGATCAAGCCGGCAAGGGCCGAATAGATCTCAAGGAAGTCGAAGGTCCACACCAGGGCCTTGAAGCGCAACTGATCGAGTGTTGAGGACGCGGCAGTGGTA
>JBGTGL010000097.1:0-2170 GCA_041746755.1 Acidimicrobiia bacterium
GCCCCGCCTCGAGGTCGAGAACAAGCCACCGGCTGGCGCCATCCTCCTTCCCAAGCCCGGATTTGTCTTTGCGACCAATGAGGAGATTCCATTCGAGGTAAGTGTCTTCGACGTCGAGGACCGGGGCATTGATCCGGGCCAGGTGGTGTGGAGTTCATCAGTCGACGGCGAATTCGGGAAGGGATTGTCCTTTGACTATGCCGGTCTCACTCCGGGTGAGCACGAGATAACGGTCGAGGCAAAGGACTCGGCAGGTGTCGTGTCAGTCATGGTCATTCCGGTCATTATCGACGCTTCAGTGGTCAAGGAACTTCCCAGCGAGGAGTTGACTGCCACGGTGATCGACCTATTTGTGGCTTCGAGTAGCGACGAAATCACAACCACCGCCGGCCCCGACCCGGTGCCCACAGGAACACCGGCACGAACCAACGCGATCTGGTGGATCCTGGGAGGGGCAGTAGTCCTCGGTGGGGCGGTCGTTATCGGTCAGCTCTGGAACGGAAAAGACAAACCGCCTTCCAATTAGGCAATGTCCGTCAGCCGTCAAACGGGTAGGGCATCTCCCTCAGTGCGGCATTGGTCGGGACTGTAGATCTCGGGTCGTGCCGCCAACCGTCGAATCGACTCGGGGCGTATCTACTGTCGCTCTCCCGGAGTTAGCCAGGTCATCACCTGCTCAATCAACTCTGGATTGTGAAGGATATCGAAGTGGGTGACTCCTCCCAGCACCACAGTGCTTTCCGGTTGGATTCCCCGAGGCGTGGTACTGCTGGCGGGGCGAACCATCCAATCTCCGATCACCGAGCCCATCGGATGGTGAGGATTGGAAGTGGCAACACCTGCGATCAGATGGTGACGGAACGGCGGAGGGGCAACTTCGTCGAGTGGTTCCATGGCGAAACCAAGATCTTTGATCCCACCGCTACGACCCTCGAGAAAATCGGCGAGGGGTCTCGTGGTTTTGGCAATCCCCAACCCCCATACCGCCGCCACGACCAGCTTTTCGAGGGGCGCACCTCGATATGGGGTTGCTATTGCCACCACGTCCGATACCGCCTCTACCCACCGTTGGCTTCTACGCCGGGCAGAGACCAACGCCTCGGCGATGACGAGACCACCCATCGAGTGGCCAACAAGCGCGATCGACTCGACCGGGATCGGCCATGCTGACACCAACTGCTCCAACATATCTCCCATGCGGGCGCCGTTGACCGCGACCGGCAGCCCCGTGTTGTAGCGGATCGGGACGGGCGTCAATTCGGGATCTGCAGCGAGCACCTGAGCCAGACCCGGACCAATCTCATTGCCCTCCCAGCAGCTCTCAGTCCTGCCGAGACCGTGTACGAGTACAACCAAACGGCCCGTCACCACGGAGTCATCCCGACGAACCGTCATCTGCGTTGCCAGACGGGAGTCGTGGCGACCGAGCCCATCCCCGAACAAGCCATTGGTCCAACCCTGAATGGCGTTGCGTGCGGGAGGCGCCACGGACACCAGGCTGTCGATGCCGACACCAACCGCCGTCGCACCGAGCCGGACAGAATCGTAAACGAGCCGGGTCATCGCCGTGTAGGGATGTCGGGCACGCCGACCGGCCGGTCCCATGGCGCCCAGCCAACGGTCCGCGATGACTGTGTGCATGCCCTCAACGGGCTCGATGATGCGCTCGACACCGAGCGCGAATGCATTGCCGATACCCATGTTCAACTGCCCTCTCTACCCTGGCCCCACGGTAGCGCTCACCCCGGTAGTAAACAGCCCGCCGGTGGCGGCGCCAACACTATGTTCCCCGCGTCGGAGAACAACGATGTTTCCCGGGCGAGTGCACCCGTAAGCTCTCAGCAAATGACAAACGTGGAACTGGCCTCACCCCTGGAGGGACTCACCCCGACCGAGGTCCGCGATCGGATGAGAGCGGGGCAGGTCAACACCGTGGTCGAGCGGCCCAGCCGCACTACCGGCGAGATCATCAAGGCCAACGTCGTCACCAGGTTCAACATCCTGCTCGGAATTCTGCTGTTGGTAACGCTGCTTGTTCTCCGCCAGCCCCGGGACGCCCTTTTCGGGATAGTCCTCGTGGCCAACGCCGCCATTGGAATTGTCCAGGAGCTCAGGGCCAAGCGCACCCTGGACCGGCTCGAAGTAATTGCCGCACCCAAGGTGCGGCTGG
>JBGTGL010000098.1:0-12636 GCA_041746755.1 Acidimicrobiia bacterium
TGGTTGGCCCAATTTCTCAGCCGGGATTCCTGCCGTTGAGTATGTCAGCCTCGCCATCGCAGATGCGATGATCGACCGAGTTCCCGGTGCCGAATAGTCGGTTGAGCCGGTCGGGGAGCCTTCGGCCATTACATGCCGTTAAGCTCGCCCGCCATGACCGCCAAGCAATCGACAAAGCGGATTCTCACGACTTCCCGGAAGAAACAGGTGCTCTCAATTGTCGTCGTCCTCCTGGTATTCGTGATTTGTTGGGAGATGTACAAGGTCATCTGGCAAGCCATGGGGTGGATCCGCCCGGTTCGCCCCGACGACACCACGATGCCTCACACCTGGGATATGGTGATCGAACTCTTTCGTCCGGTGCGGCGGGGCGGTCAGCTTCTCATCATCGATCTGACGGCTCGCTCATTCTTCACATTGCGGGAAGCAATCGCCGGCTTCATCTTCGGAGGGTTGTTTGGCTTTGGGCTCAGCGTCGTTTTCGTCAGATCACGGTTGCTGGAGCGGGCGTTCATGCCATACGTCGTGGCCAGCCAGACGATTCCGATCATCGCGATAGCGCCAATGGTGGTGGTCTGGGGCGGCCGGGCCAATCTGCCTCAATGGATGTCCGTTGCGGTTATCTCGGCATACCTGACCTTTTTCCCGGTGGCGATCAACACGCTTCGCGGCCTTCGCTCCCCCGACCCCGACGCCATGGAGCTGATGAAATCGTATGCCGCCACTCCCAATGAGGTGCTCTGGAAGCTACAGGTTCCCGCCGCACTTCCCTACATTTTCACGGCCCTAAAGGTGTCGGCGACAGCGAGCATTATCGGAGCTCTCATTGGTGAGCTACCGGCTGGATTTGGGGAGGGACTTGGGCGCGCCCTCCTCACGTTCTCATCTCAATTCGGAGCGCGGAGCGAGAAGCTATACGCCACCGTGATCGTTACCGCCATCGTTGGCATCCTCTTTGTCGGATTCGTGATATTCATCGAGAAACGACTGATCAAGCAACGGACCGTCGACGAGCACGAATTGGTGGCTCGCGCCGTATGAGCTCACCAACCGTCGTTGAGGCTAAAGGTATACGAAAAGTCTTCCGCACTGGCGTTGCCACCGTGACAGCACTGACCGACATCGATCTCAGCATTCGTCCCGGCGAGTTCATCTCCCTAATCGGACCGTCCGGATGTGGAAAGAGCACTCTCCTCCGGTTGATCGGGGGCTTGACCGGCCCCACCTCGGGTGAGCTCACCGTCAATGGCAAATCATCCGAGCAGGCCCGCCTCGACCGTGACTATGGAATCGTATTCCAGAAGGCAACCCTCCTCGACTGGAGGACTGTCACTAAAAACGTCGAGCTGCCTCTCGAGATCATGAATCAGTCAGAACGGGGTAGTCGCGCCGCTAAAATGCTCGAGCTGGTCCAACTCGGCGAATTCGCCGACCACTATCCCTGGCAACTCTCCGGTGGGATGCAACAACGCGTCGCGATCGCTCGAGCGTTGGCATTCGAACCGTCTCTACTGCTGATGGACGAGCCCTTCGGCGCCCTCGACGAGATGACACGAGAGCTCATGCAGCAAGAGGTTCTTCGGATCTGGGGCGAAACAAACACCACGATTGTGTTTGTCACCCATTCAATCCCGGAAGCCGTGTTTCTCTCGACGAGGGTTGTCGTCATGTCGGCCCGACCGGGGCGCATCAGTTCAGTCATCGAGACCGACCTCCCCCACCCGCGCGATGTCGAGACCAGGGAGTCTCCCGCATTTTATGCCAAGGTCACCGAGGTACGTGAAGCGCTCAGGGAAGGAGAGCACGGATGAGCACGGCTCCGATTGATGCTTTTGACGGCGACCTGCCGATGGGAACCAGGACGCCTTTCCTCCTCGGCGCCAAACTCCGCGATTATGCGCCAGCACTCGTCCTCTTCGTCGGAGGCCTTCTTCTGTGGGAAGGAGCGGTGCGGCTCTTCAACATCGAAGCCTTCGTATTGCCGGCGCCGTCCGTCATCCTCACCAGTCTCAGAGCTCAGTGGCCGGAGATCTCGGCCGCGGCCGGAAATACCATGTTCGAAGCGATCGGTGGGCTGATCGCCGGGATCACCCTTGGGGTGGTCATGGCCCTCAATGTGGTTCGCTTCTCATCGGTGCGGGACGGCTTCATGCCTTTCGCAATTGCCACCAATGCCATCCCCATCATTGCGTTGGCACCGATTCTCAACAATATGTTCCCGATCACGAGCCCGGTTTCGAAAATGGCGGCGGTAGCGATAGTCATCTTCTTCCCGGTGATCATCAACACGTCCCGGGGCCTCACCGAAGTCGATCCCGATGAACTCGAGCTAATGCGATCGCTGGCTTCCACCCCGCGCGAGGTGTTCACCAAGGTCAGAATCCCCCACGCCCTCCCCTACTTCTTCAGTGCCGTCAAGATCGCGACGACTCTTTCGATCATCGTCGCCATTGTCGCCGAATACTTTGGCGGGCCTCAAGACACTTTGGGCCAGTACATAATCCGAAAAGCCAACTTGTTTGTCTTTCCTGATGCATGGGCGGCAATCATGGTGGCTTCCCTTGTTGGTATCGCCCTATACGGGCTAATCCTGGGTGTCGAGCGGCTCAGCATGCCCTGGCATGTCGCTTACCGCACCACCGACGCCACCTGATGCAAACTCCTGTCATATTGGATAGTGTGCGAACTCGATTTCAAGGAGGAATCTGTGATTGGTACCAGTAAGTCATGGCGACGGTGGATCGTCCTGCTCATGTCGATGGCGATTGTGGTCGCTGCCTGCGGAGACGACACCGGAACGGGCGAGGACGGAACGTCCACGACCGCCGCGGGCGACGATGGAGCTACTTGTGAAACGGTGGATGATGTACGCGTCCAGCTGCAGTGGGTGGCGCAGTCCCAGTTCGCCGGCTATTTCGTGGCCAAGGATCTTGGCTTCTATGAGGACGAGTGCCTCAACGTAGAAATCCTAGAAGGTGCCGTCGAGATTGTCCCCCAGACCGTTCTCGCCACCGGCGGCGCCGAGTTTGGATTGGCTTGGGTCCCCAAGGCACTCGTCTCCCGGGAGCAGGGTGCTGACATCGTGAATATCGCCCAGGTATTCGAGCGGTCAGGAACCCTCGAGGTGTCCTTCGCCGACTCAGGAATTACCACTCCCGAAGACTGGGCCGGAAAGAAGGTTGGCAACTGGGGATTCGGCAATGAGTTCGAATTGACCGCAGCGATCGAGAAATTTGGTGTAGAAGACGTCGAGCTAGTCGGGCAGAACTTCGACATGCTTGCTCTGCTCAACGGCGAGATCGATGCCGCCGAGGCGATGACATACAACGAGTACGCCCAGGTTCTCGAAGCGGTAAACCCCGACACGGGCGAGTTGTATCAACCCGAAGACCTCAATGTCATCAACTTCAACGACATCGGCACCGCAATGCTTCAGGATGCGGTTTGGGTCAACGCTGAGTGGATAGCCGAAGAAGGCAACGAGGACGTCGCGACCCGCTTTCTCAAAGCCACCTTCCGGGGATGGATCCATTGTCTCGATGCCTTCGACGAGTGTGTCGACGTCGTCCTCGACAACGGATCGACGCTCGGTCAAAGCCACCAGGCATGGCAGCTCAACGAGATTCTCGCCTTGATTTTCCCGGCAACCAACGGGATTGGCGTGATGAACGAGGATCTGTGGAGCCAGACGGTGGAAATTGCCACGGGTCAGATAGTGGAACTTGAAGGAGTCACCGTCGACGACAACGCCTACCGGTCCGACCTCGCTCAAGCCGCGGTAGATGCTCTCGAGGCAGAAGGCCTCGACGTCGACGGAGCGACCTACGAGCGAAGAGACATCGAACTCGTGGAAGGCGGCGAGTAGAAGCCACCTGCACGACCAGATCCGCAAGGGCTGGCCAAATTGGAAGTGGAACGGCCGGAAGCGCCTGACGGGTTTCCGGCCATTTCCATGCGCTAGATTTGTCGTACAAGCAAGATTTTGAGGTCAACCGAACCTCAGGACTGGAGAATCCCAATGGCCAACGTCGTGAGAGCAGCAATCGTCCAAACAGAGTGGACCGGCGACAAAGACTCGATGATCAAGAAGAATGCCGACTACGCCCGCGAAGCAGCCAAACAGGGTGCCCAGGTCATGTGTTTTCAGGAAGTCTTCTACAGCCCTTACTTCTGTCAGGTCCAGGAGAACGAGCACTTCGATTACGCCGAACCCATCCCTGATGGCCCGACGACGCAGTTGATGATGGACCTCGCCAAGGAAACAGGAATGGTGCTGGTCGTTCCCATCTTCGAGAAGGAAGACGACGGGTTCTATTACAACACCGCCGCGGTGATCGATGCCGACGGGACGTACCTCGGAAGATACCGGAAACAGCACATTCCACACGTCAAGGGGTTCTGGGAGAAGTTCTACTTCCGCCCCGGAAATGGCGGCTACCCGGTGTTCGACACCGCGGTCGGGAAAGTCGGCGTCTACATCTGTTACGACCGCCACTTCCCCGAGGGATGGCGTGCTCTCGGGCTCAACGGGGCCAAGATCGTGTTCAATCCCAGTGCAACCAGTCGTGGCCTCTCGATGTATCTCTGGAACCTGGAACAGCCTGCGGCAGCAGTCGCCAACGAATACTTCGTCGGAGCCATCAACCGGGTGGGGAAAGAGGAGTATGGCGACAACGACTTCTACGGCTCCTCTTACTTTGTTGGCCCCAGAGGACAACTCGTGGGAGAGGCCGCGTCAGATACCGAGGAAGAATTGGTCATCCGGGATCTCAACCTCGATGAAATCGAGGAAGTACGTCAGCAATGGGCGTTCTACCGCGACCGACGGCCCGACGCCTACGACGATCTGGTAGTTCGTTGACCGAGGGCAAACATTCCGAATTGCTCGCCCGTCATCGGGAAGTACTTCCCTCCTGGATGGCGCTCTATTACGACGAGCCGATCGCGTTGGTCGATGGCGAAGGCCGCCGCGTTGTCGACGCCGAAGGCAACCAATACCTCGACTTCTTTGGTGGGATCCTCACCACGATGTCGGGGTACAAGGTTCCCGAAGTAGTGGAGGCGATCAGGGAGCAGGCCAACAAGATGCTCCACACCTCGACGCTATATCTCATCGAGAACCAGATCGAACTCGCCGAGAAGATCGCGGAACTTTCCGGCATCCCGGATGCCAAGGTGTTCTTCACCAATTCAGGGACAGAAGCCAACGACACCGCCCTGATGATGATGACCCAGTACCGGAAATCGAATCAGGTGATTGCGGTGCGGGGCAGCTACCACGGCAAGTCGCATTCGACCGTCGCCATCACGGGCCAAAAAGCCTGGTCAGCAACGCAGTTGACCCCGTTCCACACCATTTACGTCCACGGGCCTTATAAATACCGGTCGCCGTTCGGGGACCTCTCCGATGACGACTACATCGCGGCTTGCGCCGATGATCTCCGCAACCTGCTCGAGATTGCGGTATCCGGTGACGTCGCCGGAATGATCGCCGAACCGATTCAGGGAGTGGGTGGTTTCGCCACTCCCCCGGACGGGTTCTTCGCACCGATGAAAGAGATCCTCGACGAACAGGGCGGTCTTTTCATCAGTGACGAGGTGCAGACCGGCTGGGGTCGTACCGGCGAGCACTTCTGGGGTTATCAGGCCCACGGGATAACGCCCGACCTGCTCACCTTCGCCAAAGGTCTCGGCAACGGGTTGGCGATGGCAGGTGTGGTCGGCCGCGCCGAGATAATCGATTGTCTGGCCGCCAATTCCATCTCCACATTTGGTGGCAATCCTCTCTCCACCGCCGGCGCTCTAGCGAATCTCGGCTACCTGCTCGACAACGACCTCCAGACCAACGCTTACAAGGTCGGGCAACGTCTCAAGTCGGGCATCGTCGACATTCAGTCGAGATTCCCGATAATTGGCGAAGTCAGGGGGAAAGGCCTGATGATCGGCGTGGAATTCATCCTTCCGGGCGGCAAACAGCCCGACGCGCCCACCACCGCCGCGGTTATGGAAGCCGCCAAAGAGAAAGGCCTTCTAATCGGGAAGGGCGGCTTGTATGGCAACACACTCCGAATTGCACCCCCTCTCTCGATCACCGAAGACGAGGCTGACGAGGGCCTGAGCATTCTCGAGGCAGCCATCGCCTCTGCGACAGAATAGGAGAACTGGAATATGGGCAAAACACTCATCAAAGGTGGAACAGTCATCACCGCCACCGAGACCATGGACGCCGACGTCCTGGTAGAGAATGGCAAGGTCGTCGCCCTACTCGGCCGGGAACACACCGCCGAGGCCAATGAGGTGATCGACGCCACAGGCAAGTACGTGATGCCGGGCGGCATCGACGTACACACCCATATGGAATTGCCGTTTGGGGGCACCTTCGCAGCCGACACCTTCGAGACCGGGACCCGGGCGGCGGCGTGGGGAGGCACGACATCGATCGTCGACTTCGCCGTCCAGACCAAGGGACAGTCGGCGATGGACGGTTATGAGGCCTGGATGGACAAGGCCGCGAACAATTGCGCCATTGACTATGGGTTCCACATGATTACCGGAGACATCAACGAGCAGACCCTCAAAGAGATGCAGATGTTGATGGACGAAGGAGTTTCCAGCTTCAAGATGTTTATGGCCTATCCCGGAGTCTTCTATTCCGACGACGGGGAAATCCTCCGAGCGATGCAGAAGGGCGCTGAGATCGGCGCAACGATCTGTATGCACGCCGAGAACGGGATCGCGATTGATGTCCTCGTCGAGCAGGCTTTATCCCGCGGTGAGACCGACCCGGTCTATCACGGAATCGTCCGAAAGTCGATCCTCGAAGGCGAGGCAGCACACCGGGCGATCAAGCTTGCCGAACTCACAGGTGTCCCCCTTTACATTGTTCATTTGTCTGCAAAAGAGGCTCTCGACCACGTAATTCAGGCGCGCGACGAGGGGCGAAATGTATTCGCCGAAACTTGCCCCCAGTATCTGTTCCTGGAACTCGACGACATGAGGGATGGCTTCGATGGTGCCAAGTACGTGGCCTCTCCCCCACTGCGCGATTCGGCCGACGGTCATCAGGAGCGGCTGTGGCAGGGTTTACGCACGAACGACCTTCAGGTGATCTCCACCGATCATTGTCCGTTCTGCATGGGCGACCATCCCCAATTCGGCACCCAGAAACAACTGGGCAAGGAAGACTTCTCCAAAATCCCCAATGGGATGCCGGGAGTCGAGCCCAGATTCGGACTGATCTACAACGGCGGTGTGGCCGGAGGACGGTTCTCAGTGAACCGATTCGTCGAACTGGTGGCCACGACGCCAGCCAAGATGTTCGGGATGTATCCCAAGAAGGGGACCATCGCCATCGGTTCTGATGCTGACATAGTGATATTCGACCCCAACGGCAAGACCCTGGTTTCGGTAGACACCCACCACATGGCGGTCGACTACTCGGCCTACGAGGGATATGAGTTGGCCGGAAAGATCGATGTCGTCCTGTCCAAGGGCAAAGCCATCATCAAGGATGACGCCTACCACGGACAACCCGGCGACGGCGAGTACCTGCACCGTGGCACCAACCAATACCTGATTTAGGAGCCGCATGAGATTGATAACCCATTGGATCAACGGTGAGCCCGTTACGGGAACCCCTGACCGGACCGGGGTGGTCTACAACCCGTCCACGGGCCAACAACAAGCTGAGGCGGCGATGGCCACCGTCGACACGGTCGATCTGGCAGTTCGCACCGCCAAGAACGCCTTTGAGACCTGGCGTGATTCGGCGTTGACCAGGCGGCAGAACATCATGTTTGCCTACCGCGAGATTGTCGTCGCTCGGCGTGAAGAGATGGCTCGGACGCTCAGCGAGGAGCATGGGAAGACCCTCGACGATGCGATGGGAGAGGTGCAGCGCGGCCTCGAAGTCATCGAATTCGCATGCAACATCGCTCATCTTCTCAAGGGAGACTATTCAGAGCAGGTTTCGACCAGCGTCGACACCTACACCATCCGACAACCCCTGGGCGTGGTTGCCGGCATCACCCCGTTCAACTTCCCGGCCATGGTCCCGATGTGGATGTATCCGATCGCCATCGCCTGTGGCAACACCTTCATCCTGAAACCATCTGAGAAGGACCCCTCGACATCCGGGTTGGCCGCCCGCTGGCTGCAAGAGGCTGGCCTTCCTGACGGTGTTTTCAACGTGGTTCATGGCGACAAGGTTGCCGTAGATGCGATCCTCAACCATCCCGACATCGCCGCCGTCTCGTTCGTTGGTTCGACACCCATAGCGAAGTACATCTACGAAACAGGAACAGCAACCGGAAAGAGGGTCCAGGCCCTCGGCGGCGCCAAAAATCATATGGTCGTGCTCCCCGATGCCGACATGGACCTTGCCGCAGATAGCGCAGTATCCGCTGGATACGGCTCGGCAGGTGAACGGTGTATGGCCATTTCGGTGATCACCACAGTGGGCGACGCCGCCGACCGTTTGATTCCCAAGATCCGGGAGCGGATTGCCGATCTCACGGTGGGGCCGTCGTTGAAGGAGGACTCGCAGATGGGGCCTCTGATCACCGGCGAACATCGCGACAAGGTAAAGGGTTACGTGGATGCCGGCGAGAAGGCCGGGGCATCATTGCTCGACGACGGGCGCGGCGTTGTGGTGTCCGGCCATGACGACGGCTTCTTCGTGGGGCCGACCCTCTTTGACAATGTCACCCCTGACATGAGCATCTACCAGGACGAGATCTTCGGTCCGGTTCTCTCCATCGTCCGCACCGACCATTACGAAGATGCCATCAAGTTGATCAACGACAACCCCTACGGGAACGGCACCGCCGTATTTACCAACGACGGTGGTACCGCACGTAAGTTCCAGAATGAGATCCAGGTGGGCATGGTGGGAATCAATGTGCCGATCCCGGTGCCGCTCGCTTTCTACAGCTTCGGCGGTTGGAAGAACTCGATCTTCGGATCCCATGCGATATACGGACCGGAGGGAGTCCACTTCTACACCAAGCAGAAGGTCGTCATCAGCCGCTGGCCCGACCCCATCCACCGTGGCGTCGATCTCGGTTTCCCCCAACACGGCAAATAGATGGACTTCGGTGTAGTCCTCCAAACCGATCCTCCGGCGTCGCGCGTTGTTGAACTCGCCGCGATGGCCGAGAAACAGGGTTTCAGCTATGGCTGGACCTTCGATTCCCACGTTCTCTGGCAGGAACCGTTTGTCATCTACTCCCAGATGCTGGCGGCAACTGAGAGAATGATCGTCGGGCCGATGGTCACCAATCCGGGAACCAGGGACGCCACGGTGTTGGCCTCACTCTTCGCCACGCTCAACGACATGTTCGAGGGACGAACCATCTGCGGGATCGGGCGGGGAGATTCTGCCCTGCGTTATATCGGCAAAACACCCAAGACCCTGGCCGAGATGGTGACAGCTGGTGATCTGATCAAGTCACTGGTTGCTGGTGACAAGGTCGACTACGAAGGGACCGAATTGCAGATCCCCTGGATCAAAGGCGGGTGGAACCTCCCCATCTGGATGGCAGGGTATGGCCCGAAGGCTCTGGCCACGGTGGGCGCCCACGCCGATGGTTTCATCCTGCAGCTGGCCGATCCTCAGATCCTGGAATGGACCATGGGTGCGGTTCGCAGCGCCGCAGAGGAAGCGGGCCGCGACCCGGAGTCGATCGACATTTGCGTTGTGGCACCTGCCTATGTCGGCGACGACATTGCTCATCAACGAGACCAATTGCGATGGTTCGGAGGCATGGTGGGAAATCATGTCCACGACCTGGTCAACCGGTACGGCGCCGACAGCTCCACAATCCCCAAGGCCCTCTCCGACTACATCAAAGCGCGCGAGGGCTACGACTACTCCCACCATGGTCGGGCTGACAACGAGTCAACCGATTTCGTACCCGACGAGATCGTCGACCGGTTCTGCGTACTGGGGACGGTCGAGCAACACATCGAGAAACTATCCCTGCTTCGGGATATGGGCGTCAAACAGTTCGGGATCTACCTGATGCACGACCAGCAAGAAGAGACCCTCTCCGCCTATGGGTCAGAGATCATTCCGGCGGTCAATCGGTAGGTACGTGACCTAGGCTGACAGTGGAGCATGAATGATGATGTGGATACGTAGCGACAACTTCGAGGACGGCGGCCCGATACCGGTCGAAAACGCACTGGGCATGGTCGATTCGATAAGTCATGTGACGTTTGCCCCCAACCGAAACCCCCAGCTGGAATGGGGGGATGTGCCGGACGGGACTAGGTCGCTCGCTTTATCGGTGATCGACCAGGATGTTCCGACGGTTGGCGATGACGTCAACCATGAGGGACGGGAAGTACCACCCGATCTCCCCCGCACCACGTTCACCCACTGGCTGCTGGTCGACATTCCCCCGGACACTCGCGTTGTCTCCGAGGGAGAGTTCTCTCAGGGTGTTGTGTCTCACGGCAAACCGGGGCTTTCCGAGCGGCCCCGGGAAGGAGTCAACGACTACACCGGTTGGTTCGCCGATGACAACGAGATGGCCGGCACCTATCGAGGCTACGACGGGCCCGGTCCCCCATGGAACGACAGCATTATTCATCGCTACGAATTCAAGATCATTGCTCTCGATGTGGAGACGCTCGACCTGGCGTCCGATTTCACCGCCGCAGATCTCGAGCGTGCCGCGGCAGGACACATCCTCGAATCGGCATCGATTACCGGAATCTACGCCCTCAACCCCCGATTACTCCCCTTGTAGGTCAACCGAAGTCGGGATCCTCGCAGACCGCTGCTGAAATCCCACGCTGTGGGGTGAACACCCGGGGCTCTGCGACGTAGCCCCGACCCTGCCGATCGGAATCCAAATAGGCTGAAATGGCATCGGCTACCGCCAACCCGGCGACGCCCACGTACTCACCAGTCGACAAGAGTTCCGCCTCTGGTCGATGTGAGATATAGGCGAGCTCCAACAGGGCTGAAATGGTCTCAGGGTTTCTCAGCATGCCGTAGGCATCAGTGCCCCGAGTGTTGAGTACCTCAAGCACACCGGCGTCGGGCGCCCTTGACCAAACCATTGTCTCGAACACCTCCAATGCTTCGACTACCTCTTCGTAGAGAAGAGCTCCCAGCCGACCGGACTCCGGAGTGTCCTGCTGGACAAAGACTTCAGTACCCGGCTCAGAGCCGAGATTTGCAGTAGGTGCGTTGTGGTGGATCGAGACCATCAGTTCCGCCCCCACATGGTCGGCAAAGAGGGCACGCACCCCCAATGGAGATGTGTAATCAGCAGTTCTCGTGAGGGCCACGACAACACCGCGGCTCTCCAGAATTCGCTGCGCGTTCCGGGCGACGTTCAGGTTGACTTCGGCTTCTTTCAGCCCATTGGCACCGACTGCCCCGGGATCGGGAGCACCCCCGTGCCCCGGGTCCAACACCACGTCAACTATCCCGATCTCGTCGCCAGACGTCAGAGTTGTTTCGTTTCCACAAGGGGTGCGCACCCGGTAGCCGTACTGAGAGTGTTCGAGGACCGCCACGATTACTCCGGAGTTGGCTATCAGTGCGGTAACGGCCGAGGGCGGCCCGGTCGAGGTACTGCCGCCGGCCTCGGCCTCCGTGGTCGATGTGGTCGAAACGACAACGGTCGATGTGGTACTCGCGGTTGCAACGACAGTCGACACCGTGACCGAAGAGACGGGAGGTGTCGCGAACGCCGAAGAGCATGCCGGAACGAAAAGAGCGAGGATCGAAGCGAGAACTAGTGGGCGACTGGGAGTTGGGGTCATTGTGTTGGTAAGAGAGACAATACCGCCATGCGAGTAGTCTCCCGATCATGTTCGGACCACTCAATGGCGTGCGGGTCACTCTCGTTGCCGGCGCCGTGCTCGCCGCGATTGCAGCAATGTTTGCCGGCTATGTCGGGGCGGGGCTGGTTTTGTTGGCAGGCGTGGCGATCCACGGCCTCGGGTGGCTTTACCTGTACAACCAGCGCGCCGGGGTCGAGAGAGCCACGGAATGACTCTGGGCTTCTCTCCGAGTTGCGGCCGGGGCCTAGCTCGGCGCAGACAGCCCGTCGAGTAACGACGCAAATTCCTCGGCGATCTCTACCGCCCGGCCCAGACACGATTCCCGCTGAGCCTGGAGTTCGTCTCTCGTGGTCGATTCCATGACATCCTCACGAAGGTCCACGTAGATCTTCAGTTTGGGTTCGGTGCCGCTCGGCCTGGCGAGAATACGCGCACCTTCCAAATCGAGTTGAACGAGTGGTTGGGCACCAAGCCAGGTTGGTCGCGATTCGGCCCCACTCCGGAAATCAGTAGTCCCCAAAACCGCTACACCCGATACGGTCTTTGGCGGATTGGATGCCAGCGTTTCAATCGCCGAAGCGATCTCCGCTTGGCCCTCCTTCCCCGGTTTCACCAACGACTTCTGTGTGCTGACCCAGAGTCCATATTGGCGCCATAGCTCATGGAGATAGTCAAGTAAATCGAGGCCTTTCTCGGATTGGAGTGCAGCGATATCAGCCAGGAGCACTGCTGCTGAGATCCCGTCCTTGTCGCGGACCGTCCGACCCACGCTATAACCGAGTGCTTCTTCATAGCCGAAAAGAAACTCAGAGTCCTCGGCTGCTTCCACGATCA
>JBGTGL010000099.1:0-3443 GCA_041746755.1 Acidimicrobiia bacterium
GATCGCTCTCGACCCTCACAAGGGCCTCTCGATTCCTTTCGGTGTCGGTGCCCTCGTCGTGAAGAATCGTGGCCATTTGATCGATGCCAATCACGGTCGCGGCGCCTATCTCAACCACGACGAGGTATTTCAGGGTCTCCGGGACATCTCCTCTCTTGGCCCCGAACTCACCCGGCCATTCCGCGGGCTCCAGTTATGGCTTCCCCTCCAACTCCATGGCATCGCCCCGTTTCGGGATGCCCTCGACGATGCCCTCGACCTGGCTGGCTACACCTATCAAAGATGTCAGGACACTGATGGAATACGGACGCCATGGTCACCCGACCTGTCCATCGTCGCCGTCGGATTTGATGACGACGACTTAGGGCGCCAAGCGATGGACCGTGTGAACGCCGACCGCAGGGTCCACATGAGTTCGACTCTCGTCGGTGGCCGATTCATCCTCAGATTTGCCATTCTCAACCGCCGAACCACAAGCCAGCACATCGACCACGCTCTCGAGATCATCGAAAAGACCTTGATCGGCTAGCTAGTTGAGGGTCATCGACACCGGGAGGTGTTTGATCCCGGAGATGAAGTTGGATCGAAGTCGATCCGGTTCACCGGTGATTTCATAGCCGGAGATCCTGGAGAGAAGCTCCTCGAAGAGAATCCGAACTTCGAGTCGAGCGAGGGCCGCTCCCAGACAAACATGACGCCCCGTGCCAAAGCTCACGTGGTTGTTGGGTCTTCTTTCCAGATCGAATTGAAACGGGTTAGCAAACTGATCCTCGTCGTAGTTGGCCGAGGTGTACCACATCACCACACGGTCTCCTGCCGCGATCGGCACCCCTCTGATCTCGGTGTCAGCAGTGGAAGTCCGGCGGAAGTGCATCGTGACGCCCGACGCCCGAAGGATCTCCTCAGTAGCGATTTCCGACATCGCTGCAGGATCGGAGTGCCATTGCTCCAGCTGCGACGGATGGTTGGCCAGATAGATGAGCCCGTGGGAGATGGTGTGTCGAGTGGTCTCGTTCCCCGCAACCATCATCAACGTGAAGAAGTTCTTGAACTCGAGGTCGGTAAGTGGTTCGCCGTCAGGTTCGGCATGGAGGAGTGCCGAGATGACATCGTCGGCGGGCGATTCCCTCCGTTCCATTGCCATCTGCTCGGCGTACTTGAACACCTCGAGGGCGGCGGGAGATCGGAACGGGAGAAGTCGGTACTCCTCGGTATCCACCTTGTCGATGATCACCGGGGTGTACTCCGGGTCGGCATTGGAAATCATCTGGTCACCCCACGCGACGAGTTTGCCTGCATCAGATTCCGGCACCCCCAGCAGCCGGCAGAGCAGCCTGATCGGCAGTTCGCGGGCAATTTCAGTGACGAAATCAAACTCGCCTCGAGGCAGCACGGTGTCGAGTACATGACCGGCCAACATCCGGAAGGCATTCTCGTAAGTAGCCACCACCTTGGGGCTGAACCCGGGTTGGACGAGACGCCGCAATCTGGTGTGCTCGGGCGGGTCCAACTCCATCATGGTGCGCCGGGCATGCAGCTCGTCGTCGGCCATCGACTCGATACGGATTCCGCGAGCCGCGCTGAATCGGTTGTAATCGCGACTCACCTCGATCACGTCGGCGTGTTTGGTAATTGCCCAAAACCCGGTTCCGTCCGACTCCTCCACCCACGATACGGGATCGGCTTCCCGCAGTCGTTGGAATGCGGCATGGGGGAATCCACGAAGATAGGTGTCGTGTGATGTGATGTCGGCGTACTCGTCGCCGAGGTCTTCGTGGAGGACGTTGTTTGCCATGAGATCGTTACCCGGCGAACATAATCGCAATCGCATCGCCATGTACCGTGAGGCTCAATGACCGAATACCGAAGAATCCTTCTCGATGGCGTCGAGACCCTGGTTCAACACGAGAACGGAACGCTGGTGGCAGCGGATGGCCGGGCTGTCCCGGTTGACGAAGCCATCCATCTCCCACCGGTCGTGCCCAGCAAAATCCTTGCGTGCCATCTCAATTATCGAAGCAGGGTCGATGAGTTCATGACCAAGCTTCCCCCAGCCCCGACCTACTTCCACAAGCCAACTACCTCTCTGAACTCACACGAGGGCGACGTAGTCCGCCCTGAAAGGTGCAAGTACCTCAACTTCGAGGGCGAAATCGCCATCGTTATCGGTAAAACCTGTCGGAATACCGCGCCCGGTGATGCTGGAGAATTCATTGCCGGGTACACCATCGCCAACGACTTCGGATTGCACGACTTCCGGGACACCGACGCCGGTTCGATGCTCCGGGTCAAGGGTTCGGACACCTTGTGTCCGGTAGGCCCGGGCGTGATCAACGACTGGGACTTCTCCAACAAGGAAATCCAGACTCTCGTCAACGGGAAAACCGTCCAGAGCGGGAACACTGCCGAGATGGAATGGGATATGCACTATCTCGTCGCCGACCTGGCAAGAACCATCACACTGCTTCCCGGCGACGTCATTCTGAGTGGCACCCCCGCCGGCTCGCGGCCTGTAGAACCGGGTGACGTGGTTACCGTCGAGGTCGAAGGTCTCGGAGCTCTCAGCAACACCATCGTGACCGGCCCAACCGCTGTTCGTGACGATGTTGGAGCCCAGCCCAGCGAGTCTGAGGAAGTACTATCTACGGCGTTCGGGGGTGACTGGGAGTTTCGGGGAGTGCGGGCACCTCAAGGGCCCGGCGCCAAACATTACGAATCGGAGATCGAATGAACCGGCCTATCGTCGGGATAACGGCATGGCGGAGAGAGCTCGACACCTATCTCGGGCGGGAGCGGCTGCAAACACTCTCGGCCTACTACTCCAATGCCGTAATCGATGCCGGTATGACTCCGATCATCTTCCCCAACGGTCAGGATCGTGACTCAGCGAAAAGGCTGATGGCCCTGGTCGATGGCTTGTTGATTTCGGGTGGTGACGATGTCCACCCCGAAACCTATGGCGAAGAGACGAGCACCTCAACGGGCCACGACGCCGCGGTGGATCAATTCGAGATCGCCCTGGTCCGGGAGGCGCGCGCCGAGAACAAACCGGTTTTGGCAATTTGCCGTGGATTGCAACTTCTCAACGTGGCGCTGGGTGGCACCCTTAACCAGGACGTGACTGGTACTGCTGTCCACATGCCGTTCCAACCAGTTGGTGATCCCGAAGAACTGGCGAACCGCGGCCACGTCGTGACGCTGCAGCCTGATTCAGTCCTTGCCGGGCTTTATGGATCTCAAGAAATCAAAACCAACACGCTTCATCATCAGGGCGTCAAGAGACTTTCGCCCGAATTGATTGCCGAAGGATCCACAGACGACGGACTGATCGAGGCGGCAAGATGCGACGGGTCCTGGTGGGCGCTCGGTGTGCAATGGCACCCGGAGCGATCCAGTTTTGAAGACAGAGAGCCTTTGTTCTCCGCCTTTCGTGAGGCCCTTAG
>JBGTGL010000100.1:0-33117 GCA_041746755.1 Acidimicrobiia bacterium
TGTCCTTGTCCCTGTCCTTGTCCCTGTCCTTGTCCCTGTCCTTGTCCCTGAGCGGCGGCACCGGATACCCGGGAGCGAACCCCGTCGAGGGCGCGCAGAGTTTCGGCGAGTGCCTGTTGGCCCCGGGCTGAGCCGATCCCGGTCCTCTGGTCGGACGCAGCATTCTGCAGGGCCTGCGATGCCCCGCTTAAATTGCCGGTGGCGAGCGCCGAGGCCGCGTCGGAGAGTTGGCCGGACAGAGCCGGGTTGCCTGCAGCCTGAGAAGACGCCAGGTCCTGGAGGCGGTCTTCCAAAGCATTTAGCTCCTGTTCCGAAAGCTCGTCGATTAATTCGGCGAGTTCTTCAAATTGAGAGGCTGAGTCGAGTGACCCGGGGGCAAGAGGTCGCAACGTGAGGTCACGGGCCAGTCCCTGCGCCGCCGCCTTTTGTGCCAGGAATTTTCCATCGACGCCGGCCTCGAGTCGCTTCTCGGTCTTGTCCAGTGCTTCCAGCGCTTGTTCCGAGGTGCGTGATTCCTGTAATTCTTTGGCGAGCTCTCGGAGTTCGCTTGCTAGCTCCTTTCCCTTCTCGACATCTGCTTGCTCGACTGCGTCGGCGATCCGTTCCAGTTCCTCGGCTTCGGCGGCCAGGGCCTCCTGAGTTCCTGCCGAAAGGGCAGGGGTAGATGACAGCGGAGGGAGGAGACCGATGATGAGGGCGGCCGCCACGAGTGCGCCGGCATTGCGGAGCCTCTTTCGATCGGTCAGGAAATGAATGGCGTCGCGCGCCTTGTTCGTTGCGACTACCTGATTGGCTCGCCGTTGGATCTGGATGTGGAGGGGTTCGTCGGGGTCGGTGAATTCCAGAGCAGTAGTGAGCGAGTCACGGGCGCCCAGACCCCGTTCTGCACTGCGTGCCGCCTGCCAGGTGCTCACCGGTTTGAGTAGAGACCAGATGATTGTGATCGTCACCACGACGACGACTCCAAGGGCGGTAAGGAGGAGGAGCCGGTCGGTAGGGCTGAACCAATCGATCAGTGCCGCGAGGACCAAAGATCCGGCGAGGAAGGGCGCGAGATATTGAAGTGTGGCCACCAGCCAGGCCCACCGCATCCGGCGACGAATCGCGCCGAGAAATTGCTCTCTGGAGTCCCTCAAATACTTCTCCTTGCGGATAAGACGTAGCCGGACGTCGCTCGGTTCCCCTTTTCCTTGCCGACTCCGACAATTTACCCGGAAACCGGGCCAATCCGGATTGTCACGCCTGTCCACCTAACATCGATGACTTATGAATCGGATCGTGGTGGTGGGTTCCTCGGGTTCCGGAAAGACCACTGTGGCTGGCGACCTCTCAATGCGGTTGGGTTTCCCCCATTTGGAACTCGACAGCATCTTTCATCAGCCCGATTGGCGTCCCCTTCCCGACGATGAGTATCGCGCCCGGGTTGCTGAATTCGCACTGCAGCCAAAATGGGTGATTGATGGCAACTATACGAGTCACGGAATCCAGGATTTGTTGTGGCCGGTTGCCGACACCCTGGTTTGGCTCGACCTGCCGAAATGGGTCGTGATGGCCCGGATTATCCGTCGCACTATGAGTCGGTGGGTGACCCGTGAAGAATTGTGGAACGGGAACCGGGAATCGCTCAGCGGACCGTTTCGTGTCGATCCGGAGAAGAGCATCATCCGATGGGCGTGGACTCGTTATGACCAGGTGAGAGAGAAATACGAGCGTCTCCTGGCGGAACCCGAGGCTGTCCATCTCAGGGTCTATCGATTGCGGACCAAGCGAGAAGTTGACGCTTTTCTCAGCTCGATATCGAGTCCGTAGCCCGGTGCAATTACCCTCTCTCGTTCAATGACACGAATAGTTCCGGACAAACCGAGCCTTGACGGCCTTGAAGCCAAATGGGATGCCCATTGGGAGGCTCAGGGAACCTATCGATTCGACCGAACCAAAACCCGGGATGAGATCTTTTCTATCGACACCCCGCCACCGACCGTCTCGGGGTCGCTGCACATGGGATCGGTGTTCGGATACGTCCAAACCGACGCGCATGCCCGTTATCGGAGGATGGCCGGCAATGAGGTCTTCTACCCGATGGGGTGGGACGACAACGGGTTGCCCACGGAGCGACGCGTCCAGAATTACTACGGTGTACGTTGCGACCCGACGCTCCCGTTTGACCCTGATTTCGTCCCCCTGGATAGGCCACCGGATCCGCCGATCTCGATCAGCCGACGCAACTTCATTGCCCTCTGCCACGCCCTTACCGAAGAAGACGAAAAGGTATTCGAGCAGTTGTGGCGCACTGTTGGGTTGTCAGTGGACTGGCATCAGTCATACGCCACGATCGACGAGCTCAGTCAACGGACTTCTCAGAAGGCTTTTCTGAGAAACCTCGCCCGCGGTGAGGCCTATTCGCAGGACGCTCCGGTGCTTTGGGACGTAGATTTCAAAACTGCGGTTGCCCAGGCCGAACTGGAGGATCGAGAACGACCGGGGGCGTATCACCGCATTTCATTCATGCGCACCGATGGTGAGCCTATCTTTATCGAGACCACCCGACCCGAGTTGGTTTGTGCGTGTGTGGCACTGGTGGCACATCCCGACGATGGGCGGTACCAGGAGCTCTTCGGGTCGGTCGTCACCTCTCCGATCTTCGGGGTCCAACTCCCCCTGGTCGCTCATCACCTCGCCGAGCCTGACAAAGGTACCGGTATCGCAATGATCTGTACCTGGGGTGATACCACGGACGTCACCTGGTGGCGGGAACTCGACCTGCCCACGAGGGCGGTTATTCAGGCCAATGGACGGTTTCAGGAAGAGAGCCCGGATTGGGTTGAATCTGAGCAGGGGAGGGCGGCCTACTCGGAACTCGCCGGCCTCTATCCGAATCAAGCTCAGAAGAAAATGGTCGAATTGCTGGCCGCGTCCGGTGATCTGCATGGCGAGCCCAAGCCGATCACTCACCCGGTCAAGTTTTACGAGAAGGGGGATCGCCCGCTCGAAATCGTGTCGTCACGACAGTGGTACATCCGCAATGGGGGTCGGGACGATGACCTCCGAGAAGAGCTACTCACGCGGGGTGAGAAACTGGACTGGGTCCCGGATTTCATGGGTGTTCGCTACAAACACTGGGTGGAGGGGCTAACCGGTGACTGGCTGATTTCCCGGCAGAGGTTTTTCGGGGTGGCGATTCCATTGTGGTACCCGCTTGATGACGACGGTCTGCCCGATTACTCGGCCCCGATTGTTCCTGAGGAGGCCGACCTGCCTATCGACCCTACCTCAACGACGCCACCTGGTTATGACGAGATCCAGCGGGGCCGGCCGGGCGGGTTTCAACCCGACCCCGACATCATGGATACCTGGGCTACTTCCTCTCTCACACCGCAGATCGCGGGGCACTGGGACGACGACCCTGATCTGTTTGGCCGCGTATTCCCTATGGACCTGCGCCCGCAAGGACCGGAGATCATAAGGACCTGGCTTTTCTCCACCCTGCTTCGATCGTTTTATGAACACGATGTGTTGCCCTGGCAACACGCATCGATCAACGGGTGGATTCTCGATCCGGACCGGAAGAAAATGTCGAAGTCGATGGGAAATGTGGTGACTCCGATCCCATTGATCGAAGAGTATGGCGCTGAGGCGGTCCGGTATTGGGCATGCAATGGCCGCCCGGGCACTGACACGGCCGTCGATTTCGGGATCATGAAGATCGGGCGCCGGCTTGCGGTGAAGATCCTGAATGCTGCGCGATTTGCGCTCAGCTTCGGTGATGACGTGGCACCCGACGCAATCAACCAGGCGCTCGACCTCTCCATGCTTGCCGGCCTTGCCAAAGTAGTGGAACAGGCAACATCCGCTTTCGAGAAGTATGACTACGCCAGGGCTCTCGAGGTCGCAGAGTCTTCTTTCTGGGGATGGACTGACGACTATCTCGAACTGGTGAAGGGCCGCGCCTACGGTCAAGGCCCGGAGGCCGGGTCGGCCCATGCTGCGCTGCAATTGAGCTTGAGTGTCTATCTCCGGCTATTCGCGCCGTTTCTACCTTTTGTGACCGAGGAGGTGTGGTCATGGTGGCGCCCGGATTCGGTGCATCTCGCCACCTGGCCCGAAGCCGGAGAATTTTCCGGGTTCGGCGGTGACCCCGACATTTTGACCAGGACCAGCGCAGTGCTGGCTGCGGTCCGCCGGGCCAAGTCCGACGCCAAAACCTCGATGCGCACCGAGGTCGCTGCACTAACGGTCACCGGCGATAGCGACGTCGTCGCTGCAGTCAGTGCGGCAGAGCCCGACTTGCTCGAAGCGGCGCGGGCGACAGCCATCGAATACCGGGACGGCGAGTTCGCGGTAGACACCGTGCTCGCGGACTGATCACCGCGTAGGCTGCAAACCATGGCTAAAAACCCTGAGGTAGACAGATGGTTCGATGGGTACGATCATCCTGCCAAGGAAGCCATGCTGTTGGTTCGGGAAGTGGTACTCGAAGACGACCGCATCACCGAGACAGTTAAATGGCAAAGCCCGACCTTCGTCTACATGGGGAATCTGGCGAGTTTCAATCCGCGGGCGAAGGCGCACGTCAGCCTGATGTTCCACACCGGCGCGTCGATACCGGGAGAGTTTCCTGATTTAGAAGGTGGTGGCGAGACAGCCCGCTATATGAAGTTCGCTGACCCTGACGATGTCGTTGGAAAATCAGACCAACTGCGGGCGATTGTCATAGCCTGGTGTGAGTCTAGAAACGCATAAGTCAAACTCTTGCGTTCGGAGCGCATAACTATTATAATTGCGCCTATGACGCATAACCCTACTTCCGGTGTCGCCGCCATCATCGGCGATGTCATAGCCTCCCGCGATAGTGGGGACCGTGAGAAACTACAACAACATCTTGTTGCCGCGATGGGCGACCTGAACGACTCCGGTCGAGCATTGCAACCGCTGACGATGACAGTGGGGGACGAATTCCAGGGTCTCTACGGGGATCTCAGCGCGGCATTCGAGACGGCACTCCACCTTCGACTCCTCCTCCTTCCATCGGTCGATGTTCGGGTTGGGATCGGTTGGGGCGAGTTGACCCTGGTTCCTGCCGACCCGCCATTCGGCCAGGATGGGCCCGCATGGTGGAGGGCCCGCGAAGCCGTGGATGCGGTAAAGCGGGGGGAATCCTCGAACTCTGTCCCCAAGTCGGTACGAACGCTCTGTCGTACCGGCGGCGAAGCTGATGATTTACTAAACGGTTACTTGGGGTTGCGCGATCACGTTGTGTCGGGTTTCGACTCGATTGATGTTTCGCTGGCGGTAATGAAGTTCGCGGGCAGGAGCCAGACCGAGATGGCAAGAGAGGTCGGGTTGAGCCAGAGTGCGGTGAGTCGAAGACTCGAGAACCACGGGATTTCAACGGTAATCGGCGGCCAACCAACCAGCGTCGGGGTGCCGACATGACCGATGCGATTGTTGTCCTCAGCGTCGCCATCCTGTTGACGGTTCCGGCAAACTGGCTGGTGAGGTGGGTCCTAAAAGTGGTGCGAGCTGAAATGCCTGACGAGGGCAACGGTGCCGGTCGCTGGATAGGGGTTTTGGAGCGCCTTTTGATCTATGTCCTTGTGATGGCGGGCCAGGCTGCTGCAGCGGGGATTGTCGTCGCCGCCAAGAGCATTTTGCGCTACCCGGAGATTTCATCGAAGCCGCAACGTATTGCGCCGGAGTACGTCCTAATCGGCTCGTTGGCCAGTTGGCTTCTCGCATTCGCCGGGGGGGTGGCTGTGGCGAATTACCTGCCGTAGAAGGTGATTGCGTCGCGGTCTACATACTGGACCCGCCCGGTGAGCCGGAGATGTTCTAAATGTGAGATCGTCTCCAGTAGTGCCAAGCGCGCTTGGAGCGGCTCGAGATTGGGTCGGAACGATTTCACCATGACTTCCCAAGCATTGGTGTCTTCGCTCCTGACCAATTCGGCCATATCCAGTAGCCGGCGGTCGTGGTGGAGAAGTATCTGCCTCGCTCGTTCGTCGCCTTGCTCGACGATGGACCCATGTGCTGGATAGGTGAGTCCGATTCCCATTGTGATCAATTTCTGCAGCGAATTGAGATACTCGCCGAGGGGATCGTCGAGGGCGCCGTCGTACATGATCACGGGTGAAATTCGGGGAAGGACATGGTCGCCTGAGAATGTGACGTCGGTTCGTGAATCTCTGAGGCAGATATGTGCTGGTTCGTGGCCCGGTGTATGGACGACGGTCAAGTTGCGACCACCACCCAGGTCGATTTCCTGTCCGTCAACGACCGTCCGATTTGGTTTGGGGATCAGGGGCATATAGAGGGGCCGGGGGAAATCTGCGACCTCGCGGCGTATCGACGCAGGGACGCCGTGATCGTGGGCGAGTTCTCTGAGCCGGGCCACATATCCCGGTGTGTCGTTGTAGCTGTCGACGAGTTTCTCTGCCCTTTCATGCATTACAAAATCGCAACCGAGTTCGTTGACTATTCTGCCTGCCATTCCGACATGGTCGAGATGGAGGTGGGACACGACCAGGGTGTGCACTGCTGATTCATCGAGACCGAGCGTTTTGAAACCCGACCTGATCGCATCGCGGCCACCATCCCAATCGGACCCGCAATCCAACATGAGTAGACCGTCGCCGCTCTCGATGACGTAGCAGTTGACGAACGGGGGAGAGCGGAATGGGAGCGGCGCCGGGATTTGATAGATCCCCGAGCCGAGGTTCCGTGGATCTGGAGTGTCGTTCATCACCCGGCGATAACAGGTTTTTCAGCCCGGGTGGTAGTGAGTCCAAGCGTCGCAAGCAACCCGAACATGAAGGAGGCGATCGCTTGAGAGGACGGCGAGAAGAGCCAGTCCTCGCCTACCCGGATCCCGAATTCGACACCGTTGAGAAAAAGCACCACGACCGTGACCATTGCAAGGGGGATGAGGCTTGCCACCAGCAACGGCCCCCCAGATCCCACTATCCGGCCGGCATTGATCAGTATCAACACCGCTATTGACACCCCTGCCAGTCCTAACAGCAGATCGGCGAGCGCAAACCGAGCAGGCTGGAGCTCAAAGGTCGAGGCGAGCAGCCTCTGAGCACGAGCAAGAGCCTCCGCCGATTGCCACGTCAGAACGACCGCGGTGATTGTGAAAACGACAGAAAAAGCGTAACGAGCTCCACCTGACATTTCCCCCCTACCCATGTTCCACGGTGTCTTTGATCCCGAAGGTGATGTCGAGGGTGACAGTGAACAGGGTGGGAGCCCCCGAACTATCGACTTTCCCGCCTACCTTGACGATCTCGAACTTCTGGATATCAGAGATGGTGCTCCCGGCGCGGGCCAATACCGTTCGAACCGCATCCTCGATGGATCCGCTCGCCTGGCCCGAGAGCCGGATTGTTTTGGTGATGGACGACATCCTGTTCCTCCTCGAAGATCGACGCTACTAGATCTGATTTGCCTCGCGTTGACGCTGCTCCCATCTTCCCGCTCCGACTACTCCGAAAGCGACCACTCCAACTATGGGGAGAAGTACCGCGACCACGTTGAGCCCGTCTGCATCGGCGATTCCACCGGAGGCGAGCAAACCCAAGCCGGCGCATATGGCGAGCGTGGCCAGTATCGGCTTCCAGGCAGGAGGGGCGGGCCGATTGTCGACTCGGGGACGTTCGAACCTGCCGAAAACGACAAGGAATGGAATGGTTACCACGACCATGAACGCCAGCCAGATCGGTCGGGTGATCCACCAAAGGGCGCTACCGACCTCGATGCCCAGCCCGGGGCCGCCAAATAGCAACAGAACGCCAACTACGGCTACCAAAGCCGTTAGATGCCATAGGTACAGAGTCATGATCGAACCGTTGATCGCGACCACCTTTGTCCACGTCTTCAGCTTTGATAGCCAGGCGCGGGCCGGCTCTTCGAAAATCATTGCCAGACCGAATTGGAACACAGCAAGAGCAACCAGGGTCACTTTGGGAGGGTTTGAGTTGGTGATGGTCTCGCCGGCAAAACCCACCATCGAAACCGGATACGGACCGACGATGATAAGGCCGGTGAGCGCGACGAATCCGCCGACGGCGATCATTACCCGTTGGGCTATCGAGCCGATGCGACCATCGGCCCACGCGTATCCGAGTATGTGCACTGCGTTCCAAACGAACACATAGTTCAGCCAGCGGACGGGATCGATATCGAATCCGATGTATGCCACGTCAACCAGCGCCGCTGCGGCGGTAAAGCCGGTAAATGCCCACCAGCCTGATTTCTCCCACAGGGCCAGGGTCCATGGCGCCATGGCGACAACGAGCACATAGGTCGCCAGGAACCAAACTGGCACCAGGGCCGCTTGCGATCCGACCCTGACAAGTTCACTGTCAACGCCGGAGTTTACGGCCAGCCACGCCGCCGGGGCCCAAAGCGCCAGGACCGGCAAAACAGGGACAATCAGCCGTCGGAGACGATCCCGAAGCCATTTTCCATAGGGAACATCCTTGCGGCGTGCCGCCCGCAGCCCGAGCGCGTTGGAGAAGCCTCCGACGAAGAAGAACACCGGCATCACTTGTAATACCCAGGTGAGACCACGAGTCCATGGGATGTCGGTAAGTGCGTGGCCGATTCGGATTTCGCCATTCACCACCTCGGGTGCCGCCATCAACCAATGGCCAAACACCACGACCAGAATCGACAGCGCCCTGAGAAGGTCTACATAGCGGTTTCGCTCCGGAGGGGTGGCGACGGCGAGACGCTCTGCCGACGCCAGGCTCTTTTGTATCGGGTTCATTGCAGGGTTCGACCTCAACCTGGTTCCATAGGTTTCGGGGACCACAAGATAGCCTCCCTTGCTATCTCGAACATATGTTCGATATAGTGCAACGGGTGACTGGATATGCAGAACTTCACTGCCATACCAACTTTTCTTTTCTCGATGGCGCCTCTCATCCCGAAGATCTGGTGGAACGGGCACTGGAGTTGGGCTACGAAGCTCTCGCCGTTACCGATCACGATGGCTTTTATGGTGTTTCTCGATTCTGGCAAGCTGCAAAGTCAAGTGGATTGCCTGCGATCTATGGCGTCGAGATCGGTTTCGAAAACGGGGTGTCTGATGGGTTTGACCCGCTAAGAAAAGCGGAGAATTGGGATCAGATTCGTTACACCAGGTCCAAGGGTGGGCAGGGCCGTCTCCGGCGAGGCCGGAGTGTTCGAGCGCATGGAGTAAAACCGACCGACCTTCCCCAATCCGATCATCTTGTCTTGTTGGCCGGTTCTCCGTCCGGGTATCGAGACCTTTCCCGTCTGATTACCCGGGCACAGCTCAGGGGTGAGAAGGACCACCCGATCTATATCTGGGATGATCTTGTCGAGGTCGCCGCAAACCAGGACATTAACGCCCTTACCGGTTGTCATTCCGGGGCGGTGCCCCGGGCGGCAACGAAAGGAGACCTGGCCGCGACGATACGCGAGGTGTCCCGGCTTAGCTCGTTGTTCGGCTCCAGACTCCACGTTGAACTGTGGCATCACGGCATGCCCGAGGATGACGGTCGCAATGACCTGCTCTGGGAAGTGGCGGAGAAACTCGCGGTGTCAACGGTCGCGACCAATCAGGTTCACTATCACCAGCGCTCCGACGCCTATTTGTCCGAAGTATTGGCTGCCATCGGCGGTAGGCGCACTCTGGCCCTGGCCGACGGTTTCCGGCCTGCCTCCGACGAGAGGTACTTGAAAACCCCCGATGAGATGGAGCGTCGATTTGCCCGCTACCCCGGAGTGGTAGCCCGAAGTGCCCGACTTGGAAAGCAACTGGCTTTTGACCTCGGTTTGTTGGCACCCCGGTTGCCGGACTTCCCCATGCCGGGTCATTTCCGTGACGAAATGGACTATCTGGAAGCGCTTACCTGGGAGGGAGCGCGGGAGGTCTACCCCGGCTCCGACGACGGGATCAGCACGGAAGCGAGACGACGGCTCCGTCACGAACTCGACATCATCGGCCGTCTCGGGTTCGCCGGGTACTTCCTGGTGGTCAAGGATCTGATGGATTTCGCCCGTGAGCAAGATATCTACTGTCAAATCAGGGGTTCAGGGGCAGATTCAGCCGTCTGTCGCTGTATCGGGCTAACCAGGGTCGACCCGATACGTCTCCACCTTCCCTTTGAGCGATTTCTTTCTGAAGAGAGGGGGAAGCCGCCGGACATCGATGTCGACTTCGAGGCCGACCGTCGCGAAGAAGTGATCCAGTATTGCTATCGGAAATACGGGCGGGAACGTGCCGCGATGGTTGCCAACGTGATCACCTACCGGGCCCGGTCGGTGCTGCGTGACGTGGCCAAGACTTTCGGTTTCACCCAGGCTCAGGTCGATGGCCTGTCCAAGTACGTCGACACTCGCGATCCGGCCCAACTTCGGGCGATGGATGCCCCGTTGCCAGAGGGGATGACCGGTGAGATGATCTATGACATTTGCTGGAGGCTCGATGGGTATCCACGACACCTGGGGATTCACTCTGGAGGCATGGTCATCGCCGACCGGCCGTTGTGGCAGGTGGTTCCTCTCGAGTGGGGAAGAATGGAAGGGCGAACCGTTATCCAGTGGGATAAGGACGACTCCGCAGCGGTTGGGGTCGTCAAGTTCGACCTCCTTGGGTTGGGGATGCTCAACGCCCTGCATCTTGCCCACGACCTCATCGAAGACCACCACGGTGTTGATATCGACCTGGCCAGAATTCCCCAGGAGCCGGCTCTGTATCGGTCGATGACCCGATCTGACACGGTTGGCGTCTTCCAAATTGAATCCCGCGCCCAGATGGCCACTCTTCCCAAGATGAAGCCAAAGACCTTCTACGACCTGGCAGTGGAGGTAGCACTGATTCGCCCCGGGCCGATTCAGGGTCAGTCGGTGCACCCCTATCTGCGACGACGCAACGGAGAGGAACCGGTTCGCTACCCGCACCCTCTTTCGGAGCCTATTTTGAAAAAGACACTTGGGGTGCCGATTTTTCAAGAGCAACTGATGGAACTGGCCCGGGTGTGCGCCGGGTTTGATGGGGGGCAGGCCGATCGTCTCCGCCAGGCGATGACTCACAAACGGTCGGAGACAGCGATGGGGCGTCTCCGCGATGAAGTATTCGCCGGGATGGCAGCCAACGGGGTGAGTGGTTCCGCAGCCGATGAGATCTGGGAGAAACTCCAGGGCTTTGCCAGCTTTGGTTTCCCCGAGAGCCACTCAGTGAGCTTCGCCTACATCGTCTATATGTCGGTGTGGCTCCGTTTTCACTATCCGGCGGAGTTCCTCGCCGGTCTTCTCAATGCCCAGCCGATGGGTTTCTACAGCCCCAACTCGTTGGTTCAAGATGCGCAGAGACATGGTGTTGTTGTTCGTCCTCCCGATGTGAACATCTCCTGGCATGACTGCACTATTGAACCGCTCGATGCCGATCCTGATGACGTGGTTACCTATCTCGGGGAGTCGTGGCGGCGGGGTAGGGGGGCGGTAGATGATCCGATCCGCCCCGCGGTCGCAGTGCGGATGGGGCTTCGCTATGTGCGGAACCTCGGCGAGAGGGAAGTAACCAGGATCGAGGCGGCACGCATCTTCGGTGGGACTTTCGAGTCGCCGGAAGATCTTGCATTCCGAACCGGCCTCAAAGTCGATTCGTTGGAAGGGTTGGCAGCATCGGGTGCGTTGGGGTCGGTGGGCTTGGGGCGTAGAGAAGGACTGTGGGCGGCAGGTGCATTGGCCGAGATAGACCCGGAACGTCTGCCACTTTCTCCAGGAGTCGACTCACCCGAGCAGTCGCTGATGAGTGTTGAGGAAGAGCATCGCGCCGACCTCTGGTCGACGGGGGTTTCCTCCCGACACCCGATGAGTTTCGTCCGAGACCAACTGGTCGGCTGTCTGACTGCCGCCGAGACCCTGGCTAGTCAGAAGCACGGTCTCCGGATAAAAGTCGCCGGAGTGATCACCCATCGCCAGCGACCCGGCACAGCCAAGGGTGTCCACTTCCTCAACCTCGAGGACGAAACCGGGTTGTTGAACATCGTGGTCTTGCCTGATGTTTGGTCGAAAAATCGGGAAGTGGTGAGGAAGAGCCCGGCTCTGGTGATCGATGGTCGTCTCGAATTCAACGACGGAGTGACCAACGTGGTGGCCCGAGGGTTCGAGCCGTTAGGAGTTCAGACGGTGAGGTCGCGAGATTTCAGATGAGGAAACCGTCAGTCATCAAGATCACTTAGGTCCTGAGGCACATCGACGGCGTAGGCCCGGAGAACGGAGAGGGGGACAATGTCTAGAGTCGCTTCTTCGGTCGCCGCCAATACAACGGGCGCAGCAGCGCCATCCAGGTGGGCGCGCAGCCAATTCCTCGCTGTCACACACCATCGGTCGCCCGGAGTCAAACCAGGGAACTCATATTGGGGCATCGGTGTGGTCAGGTCGTTACCTATCTCTCTTTGATGGTCGAGAAACTCCTGAGTCACGACCGCACATATTGTGTGAAGGCCAACGTCGGCCGGTGACGTGATGCACGTCCCGTCTCGAAAGAAGCCGGTGACCGGATCGACTCCGCATCCTTCGAGGGGTCCGCCTAGGACATTGCTCAAATTCGTCTTCGACGGTTTACGGGCGGCAGGCGAAGATGTCCCACCCACCCTCGTTGTAAACAGCCCAGGCGGCGGCTGCCGTCGAAGCTACCGGGTCGCTGGCCTCGGCGCCCGGGAATCCGGCACTCTCAGCGCGGTTGGCCCAGTACTGGGGCAGGTGTTGGAAGAGCCCAACAGCACCTGAGCGAAGATTCACCGAAGCGGGGTCGAACCTCGACTCACACCAGGCAATCCGGACCGCAGTATTTACGTCCTCTGGTTGGAAGTACTCGCTGGCCAGGGCCCGAACTTGAACCTCGGAGAGCCACCCGGCCGTGTCTGAAGCGATGGTGCCTGTCGAGGCAGGATCGGTCGACGCCTCGGTGACTTGATCCTCGTTGCTGGGTTCGGTCGTGGATTCGTCGGTTACAGCTGCTGCTTCGAGAGGTTCGACGGCGGTGTTCACCAGGGAAAATGTCAGTGCTGCATAGGCACCGGTAGCGTGCCCGAGCGAAGCCGAGGCGGCTTCGTACTCGATGCTATTTGTGGCTCCGTCGGGCGATCCAAAGGCTGCGAACCCTGCCAGCGCTAGCAAGATCACAGCGGTCCAACCCGCTAGGAACGAGAATCGTCTCGAACGCATTTGTATGTGACTCCACCCGAAACAATCGGGTTAAAAGGGGAGGTACAACCTTACTTGACCTGCAAATGGCAGGGCAACTCGGTTTGGTCAGGCAAAGGCCCCGCCGAGGGCATTGACGATACGGCCGACATTTCCTGGCGAGTCCCGCAGTAGGTCGAAATGGTCGGTGCCAGGAAGTATTTCGACCCTGGCCTCGCCCTCGAATTGTGTTGAGTGTGCCGGGTTGACCAAATGGTCGTCCAAGCCATGGATCAGCAAGTCAGCCGGACTTGGTGTGGTCAACGACGGGGCACCGGTATCGAGCAGGACGGCAGCCGAATCTGTCTCGTCACGCGCTTTCTCCAAATCCGTGACCGGGGCGAGTCCAATCGCAATCGACACCGGGTTGCGTGATGCAGCCCAGATGGCCAGAAAACCTCCGGCCGAATGGCCGACGATTGCCAACGGTTCGCCCGACCTGGAGAAATAGCGCAAAGCCATCTCGACGTCGTGCGCTGAGTCGGGCCACACCGGAGACCTCTTGTACTCAACGTTTCCCGTGGTGAAGCCAGCACCCGAAATGGCGTTGGCCAGAGACTCCATCGAGTCGCGCTCCCATGGATTGAGCCAGAATCCACCGTGCACCAGGAGCACTCGAGGTCCTGAACCTCGCACGTCGAGAATGTTGTCCTCGTGGGGCCCGTATCGGACTTCTTCAAACGGCATGGCCTCCCGGAGGACAAGGTGCCGGATGGCGTCGCGGTAGCCGGCGGCGCCGCGGCCGGAAATCTGTCTGACCGCCACCGACCGGATCAGTGATGTGCGGCGCCACGGCTCCCGGCGATTGATATCAGAGAGATGGACCTCGATGGTAGGAATCGGGACGGACGCAACGGCATCGGCAATTGCTACCGAAGTATGGGTGAATCCGCCGACATTGAGAATCACTGCGTCGTGTTTTTTGGCAGCGTCTTGGATGAAGCCGACGAGTTTCGATTCGTCATTGTCCTGGGCGAAATCCACCTCGCAATCCATACCTCGAGCCCATTCCTCGATTCGCTTCTCGAGGGAGTCCAATGTCTCGGTCCCATAGATTTCGGGCTGTCGGGTTCCGAGGAGGTTGAGATTAGGACCGTGGATTACCGCCAATTTCATGTGGCGACCTTGGGGCGGTGTAGCGGTGCCAGGTCGCGGGCCCTCTGCAGGATTTCGTCCGAGACCGCAACAGGCGCCACACCGAAACGTCGTCCCAATTCGGAAGTTATCGCCTCGGAGACCTGACTTGTTCCGAGGCCCGGTGCCCGATCAGCGAGGGCACCGGTGGTACGGGGATCCCAATCGATTTCCAGGGCCCGATAGACCGGGATGAGGACATCCCGGATCAGAGCAGCGCCGTCGACAACTATCACTCCGCCGAGATGGGCGGCCCCTTTGACGAGGCGTTGGCCAATCCCCATGACCTTGACGATTCCGCCTATGTTGATGGAGAATTCGCCGGGGCAGTACTCACCCTTGACTTCGCCGATCCGAGAATCGAGTCCGAGGTCGCGAAAAACCCGGTTGAGGAGACTTGAGACCATCGTGAACCGTTCGGTGATACCCGACTTCGGGTTGCTGTCGGCGACAACAAAGCTAAAGGCAAGCGTTTGGTGGTGAAAGACGGCCGCCCGGCCACCGGCGAGACGCTCCACCGGAGCGTATCCGTGGGCGGCGGCGATACGGGTGGCGGCACCGTAACCCGGTCGGGTGCGGTCAATCATTCCAAATGCCAGCACCGACTCCGGAACATGGAGCCGGAAGATCGGTCCCGCCAGCGTGCCAGCGGAAACCGCCTCGAGAATCGCGTGGCTCACCCCTACGTTCATCTCGGGCATATCGTTGAAAGACTGGTCGACGAATCGAAGTGGTTCCACATGCCGAAGCATAAGTGCCACCGGTGGTACCGTCGTGGCACTCACGGGGTGCGGAACTTTCGGCGAGTTTTACTCGTCTAGATCAGGGAATCTTCGATTTTGAATTCATACTGGAGACTGATGCCGATTCTCAAGAGCGGGATGCTGATGCTGGTTTTGGCCCTGGCCCTAGCCGGTTGTGGCAATCAACCCCTGGAGACATTGGGGAAACGTTCGTCGAAATGGGTGACAGCGCCGACCATTGTCACCACGACGACGATTCCGATAACGGTGCCCCTGGTGGCGTCGGCCGAAGGGTTGATTTGGTTCAATGACGAAATCGGGACTCCCGCACCCGACCCCGAGACCGTGGTGGCGTTGGTGTTCGCCCGCCGGGAAGGTGACCGATTCATCCAGGCCAGTCGTTTGGAGATCGAAACCGCACTGAGTGGGATCATGTTCCCAACCAAATTCCCTCCCCTCGCCGAGTACGTCACTTCCCAACTCGTCATCGAGAACACCGGGGACATCTCAAACGACCCCTCGGCAGCATTTGGGATCTGGACCGCTGAGCCATACACCCGCTCTCGTTCCGTGGGGCAAATGATCGTCCTCCGAGTGGCCCGGGACAGTCAGACCGCTGCAGAGATCTTGCAACCCGACGCCGACCTTTCTTGCTCCCGATTCTCCGACGGGACCAGCGACAGTTGCGAAGTTGATGAGATCGGTGGACGAACTACCTGGATCTCCAAGGATGCCAGTGGGACGACATTGATCTTCTTTGACGACACTTATCGCTATGAACTTTTTGGACGGCCTTTCGCACCGGTCGAGGCGTTACGGCAGACCGTGGCAAGTATGGCTCCATTAGGAGTTGAATTGGCAGGATGATGCATCATGGCGGTTGGTGGAGCTACCTCTCCTACGATGAAGAGCAGGAGACTCCCAAAATCGACCGCGACTTACTGCGGAGAGTTTGGAAGTACGGCAGGCCCTACAAGTGGGGGCTAGCCGCGGTACTGGTCACTATTTTTATCATCTCCGGGTTGGGTGTTGTCCCCCCGATCCTGTCTCGCGCCCTTATCGACGAAGCGATACCCAAAAAGGACATCGCTCAGCTGACCTGGCTCGGTCTCGGGATGATCCTGGTGCCCCTGATAAGTGCTCTGGTAGGTATTGCTCAACGTTGGTGGTCGTCACGGGTAGGCGAAGGGATTATTTTCGATCTTCGCCGGGAGCTCTTCGATCACCTACAGAGGATGTCTCTTCGTTTCTTTACCGCGACCAAGACCGGTGAGTTGATGAGCCGCCTCAACAGCGATGTTACGGGGGCACAACAGGCGATCACCGGAACTCTCGTCAGCATCGTGTCGAACGTAGTTTCGGTCGTTGCGATTCTGATCGTGATGTTGGGTGCCAGTTGGCAACTGTCAATTCTGGCAATTGCTGCTCTCCCACTGTTTGTGATCCCGGCGCGGAAGGTGGCCCGGGTACTACGGGGGGTGACCCAGATTCAAATGGAACACAACGCCAAGATGTCCGGAATTCTCCAGGAGACATTCAACGTCAGTGGCGCTCTGCTGGTACGGCTGTTCGGGCGTTGGGACCAGGAGTCGAAACGATTTTCCGACGAAGCGGCATTGGTGCGAAATTACGGAGTTCGTCGTGCCATGGTTGGCAGTCGCTTTTTTGCCGCGCTCGGATTGGTATCTGCAGTAGGAACGGCAACAGTTTTCTGGGTTGGAGGCTATCTCGTAATTCAGGGGTCCATGACCCTTGGAACAATTGTGATGTTCTCTTCGCTCGTGGTCCAGTTGTATGGGCCGTTGTCGGGTTTGTCGAACTCGAGGGTGGAGTTTGCTACATCACTCGTTTCTTTTGAAAGGGTTTTCGAGGTGCTCGACCTCAAGGTCGATATCCCGGCGCCGGAGAATCCGGTGTCAATTGCACCGGCCCGTGGGGAGGTGGTCTTCGACAACGTCCAGTTCCGCTATCAGTCCGGCGAGTTCGATGGCCTCGAGGCCGTGCAACGATTCCGGCGGCCAGTCGAGCCGAACGCAGTTGAGCAGGGGTCCACCCGCGAGTGGGCGCTGGATGGGGTCTCCTTCGTGGCTTCACCAGGTGAACTCGTTGCCCTGGTAGGCCCATCCGGCGCCGGCAAAACGACGATTTCCTATCTCGTTCCCAGGTTGTACGACGTCAACTCCGGTGTCGTGATGCTCGACGGTGTCGACGTCCGAAAAATTGACTTCAACGACCTGGCGGCGACCGTCGGAGTTGTCACCCAGGAGTCCTATCTCTTCCACGACACCATCGGTGCCAACCTCCGTTATGCCCGTCCCGAGGCGACCGAGGACGAACTGATCGCGGCGGCCCAGGCCGCCAATATCCACGACATGATTTCCTTGCTGCCTGCGGGATACGAGACAATGGTCGGGGAGCGGGGCTATCGGTTGTCCGGTGGGGAAAAGCAGCGGTTAGCCATCGCCAGGGTAATTCTCAAAGACCCGAGGGTCCTGATTCTCGATGAGGCGACCTCTCATCTGGATTCGCGTTCTGAGGCACTGATTCAGGAAGCTCTGGAGACTCTGATGAAGGGTCGCACCACGCTGGCCATTGCACATCGCCTGTCGACGGTAAGGGCAGCCGATCAGATACTGGTGGTCGACGAAGGTCGAATCGTGGAACGGGGTAATCACGATTCACTCGTTGCACTTGGAGGTCTCTACAGGCAGTTGTATGAGACTCAGTTCGCGACCGCAGCCGGCTAGCTCAAGCCCCTCGGGTGAGATTCTCGTAGAGCATCCGATGATTGGTCGCAAGTAGCAAATGTTCCTTGTCGTGGGTTAACCACAAGTCGGGAGCAGCTTTGACCCAGACATGTGCCGGAAACGCCAGGAGGTTCTTTTTCTTCCGGGGAGAAGGTGCCCGATACACGAGGACTTCCGGCGCCGGCGAGCCCAGTGCGTCGAGCGGTCCGATGAGTTGAAACGCCCCAAAGACGGCAGCCATTCCTTCTGCGGCATCTATTTCACCCGCGCCGTCGGCCCACTCCACACGTCGACATGTCTCACATGCCGCTACCTGGATATCTCCCACAGAGGCGAACTGGTGCCGGTCACATCCGTTGAGTCGATTGAGTTCCATACCCATAACCTACAAACCGGGTCTGACAGAATTCCCAGCTCCGTAAGACGGTGGGTGGTGCGTTGCACCCTCCGGTCCCAACCCTGGGTTTATAGGCCCGGTTTCCGGGTTGGACGGCCCATTGTTGGGATAGCGCTGATGTGGAGAACCTTCTACAACTCCAGGATTGGCATCTCTGCGGTGTCTTCGATCCGGGTGCCCGGAACGAGCAGGACGGGGAGGTGAGAAGTGTCAATGACTCGAGCTGAGACGCTTCGCCATGCCTCTTCGGTGAAGAGGCGTCGGGTTGCACCCATGAGGACGATCTCGGCGTTGACCGCCTGTGCGGTCTCAATAATGGCCCCTGCCGGGTCATCGCCGTCGACGAAACGAACGATGGGCTCAATGCCGTCCGCTTGGAGCGCGGCCACGATCGGTTGGACCACTTTTTGTCCGCGTTCTTCGAGGTAACGCCCTGCCTTCTCCTCGGGAGTGGCCGAATCGTCCGGTGAGTCGTCGAGGAACGACCGCCTCACATCGTCATCGAGGCTGTCGAGAAAGGTACGCGGAATCCGAATCACCGTCATCACAGTCACGTCGCTGGACCCGTCCCGAAGGCGACTCACGAGTTCGGAAACAGGGACTGCGGGGAGCACGCCAGTGGTGGCGATCAAGATTCGCACACCGAGACATTAGGGTCTTGGCAGTGCTTTTGGGAGACGAATGACCATCAACAACGAACTGATCAACAAGGTGACATGGATGATCCCCAATGCGTTGGTACTGGTTGGTTCGGCCGCCGGCGATGAGTGGAATGCGATGACTACCTCATGGGTGACCCAACTTTCGATGGAACCCGTGCTGATCGGGGTCGGAGTTGACAACAAGGCGGTCACACATCGCCTCATCAGTGAGGGCGAGTCGTTCAGCGTCAATTTATGGTCGGCCGACGACACCAGGACATTCGTGAAGTTTTCCAAGCCGGCGAAGCGGGATGGAAATACCCTCAATGACCGTCCAGTATCTATTGCCACCACCGGTGCACCGGTTTTTAGCGAAGCAATCGCTTGGATCGACTGTTCGTTACGACAGAGCATCGACCTGGGAACCCACACCCTCTTCATCGGCGAGATCGTCGACGCCAGCGTGAGTGATGAAGAGCAACGAGCCGCCGCCCTATCTGATACCCGGATGAAATACGGCGGGGTCAAGCGCGGCGGCCACTAACACAGCGATTTACTATCCCCTCAGCCCATTTAGGAGATCATGGACGTTTCAGTCGAAGGCAAAGTTGTAATCGTGACCGGCGCCAGCCGCGGAATCGGACAGGCGTCTGCGCTCGAATTCGCCAGGAGCGGGGCAGCCGGGATCACAATCACTTCGAGAAAGCAGGAGAACCTCGATAAGGCCCGTCAGGAGCTGGTGGAATCGGGTGTTCCGGACGGCAAGCTTCTGGTGATTGCGGCCCGAGCCGACTCCGAGGAGGATGCAGTGATGGCCGTGTCGCAGACAGTAGAGCGGTTCGGTAGCGCCGATGTCCTGGTCAACAATGCCGGAACCAACCCGTCGGCGGGTTCTTTGATGGATGTCGATCTGGGAGCAGTCCAGAAAACCTGGGACGTCAATCTCATGGGCCCGCTGCTCTGGTCGCGTGCCGTTTTCGCCGGGTGGATGGGCAAAAACGGGGGGGCGATCGTGAATGTGGCTTCTGTTGCCGGGCTCAGGCCCGGACCGATCACCGGCGCCTACAACATCTCCAAAGCAGGACTGGTCCATATGACCCGCCAGCTAGCGTTCGAATTGGCACCGAAGATTCGGGTCAACGCCGTTGCGCCCGCCGTTGTTCGTACCCGACTTGCAGGAATGCTGATCCAAGACGAGGAGGCCACCGCCCGGATGCACCCGTTGGGCCGGATCGGTGAGCCCGAAGACGTTGCCCGCCTCATCGTTTTTTTGGCCTCAGATGCAAGTTCTTGGATGACCGGGGCTGTTGTTCCTGTTGACGGTGGAGTAATCGGAGCCAGTTCGTCTGGCATTTCTTAAAGCAAGCGTGGCCATGAAACGAGCAAACACAGGATTTCTGCTGGTGGCCATGGGTGCTGGCCTCTGGGGAACCGATGGGCTGTTCCGGAGGACTCTGGCATTCGAGATGCCGGCGACCAAAGTGGTGTTTTGGGAGCACCTCATCCTGGTCGCGGTGACACTGCCTTTCTTGATCCGATTCCTGCGCAATCGGCCCAAACTGACACCGAAAGACCTCGCAGCGTTGCTGTTCATTGGAGCCGGTGCGTCGGCTATCGCTACGATCCTCTTCACCGAAGCGTTCACTTACGGCGACCCGACGACGCCGCTCTTGATGCAGAAGACGCAGCCCCTGTTTGCGATATTCGGAGCGTATCTCTTGCTGGGAGAGCGACTTCTTCCCCGGTACGGCTGGTACTTCTTGTTCGCGGTGACCGGTGCCTATCTAATTTCTTTTCCCGAGCCGGGAAATGTGACCGTTGGTCTCTTGGCCCCGGCGCTCCTGGCCCTCGGAGCCGCGGCACTGTGGGGGATGGGCACCGTGATGGGCCGCCACCTCACGGGAACGATTCCCACCAATCAAATCACCGCACTCCGGTTTGCTATCGGGCTGCCGACCTCGTTTGTGATTCTGCTGCTGCGCAACGAGACCTCCACCGCCTTCGACATCACGATGAGCGAATTCGGGTCACTGATTCTCCTGTCGTTGATCCCGGGCCTGGCTGCATTGATGATCTATTACAAGGGCTTGTCGACCACACCGGCATCGAGCGCCACCCTTGCCGAATTGGCCTTTCCCCTGACGGCCATATTGATTGGCTGGGCGGTTTTCGACACCGTGCCAACCGTGACGCAATGGCTAGGCATTGCGTTGCTCTCGGGAACAATCGTGGTCATGAGCCGGGCAGCAGCCAAGGGTCGTGAGGCACTCGGAGTACGGCAGACTCAAGCGGCCGAGAAGGTAGATACCTGATTCCCACGGCATGACGTTTCGAAGTTGTTTCGCTGTTTTGTATACTGAAAACAACGAAGCGCTCATCTAGAGCGGTGGAGGGAACAGGCCCTTTGATACCGCGGCAACCGGCGAGATAGAGATATTACGCACGGTGCCAATGCCTGGAGTCGATGAGTTGACCTGGGACCGTCATGGTCTTTGGCGCTCACAAGCGTTTCAAAGAGAACATGTGAGGTGCCAAATGATTCAATTAGAGCAATCCTTTTGTCCGGGTAGAGGCGTGGGCTGATGTCGTATCTCGACGCCATTTCCCGCGGAATCGTGATCTTTGACGGAGCGACCGGGACCAATCTGCAGACGGTCGGGTTGACGGCCGACGACTTTGGTGGGCCAAAACTCGAAGGATGCAACGAGCTTCTCAACATCACCCGGCCCGACGTCATCCGAGATCTCCACCGCTCCTTCCTCGACGTCGGAGTCGACGTTGTGGAAACGAACACTTTTGGCGCGTTCTCGGTGCCGCTCGCCGAATATGACCTGGCTGATCGGACCTACGAGATTGCGGCGGCGGGTGCCTCCCTGGCCCGGGAGGTGGTTGATGAATTTATCGCTACCGATGGACGGCAACGATTCGTCGCAGGATCAATCGGGCCCGGTACCAAGTTCGCCACCTTGGGCCAAATTTCATTTCGTGATCTGGCCGCCGCCTATGAAGAGGAAGCGAGCGCCTTGATCGATGGTGGGGCCGATCTCCTCATTATTGAAACTCAGTTCGATCTGCTCGGGGCACGGGCCGCCATCGAAGGCTCGAGGCGGGCAATGGCCCGGGGAAGCGTGGAATTACCCCTACAGGTGCAGGTCACCATTGAACTAACAGGTCGCATGTTGCCCGGCACTGAGATCGGTGCGGCCCTGACCTCGTTACAGAATCTGGGTGTTGATGTGATCGGCCTCAACTGCGCCACCGGGCCTGAGGAAATGTATGAGCCACTTCGCCACCTCAGCCGCTACTCCCCGGTACCCATCTCGTCCATTCCCAATGCTGGGCTCCCCCATGTTGAAGATGGCGAGATGGTTTACGACCTCGGTCCTGAAGAGCTGGCAAAACACTTGAGCTCCTTCGTTTCTGAGCTCGGTGTGGGCGTCGTCGGTGGGTGCTGTGGCACATCTCCAGCCCATCTCGATGCTGTGGTCAAAGCGGTGAGAAGTCAGACCCTCGCCATCCGGGATCCGGAGGCAGTGCCGGCCGTGGCCTCGATCTATAGCCAGGTGAATCTGGACCAGGACACGTCGTTTCTCATTGTCGGGGAGCGGACCAACGCCAACGGCTCGCGTGCCTTCCGCGATGCCTTGCTGGACGGTGATATCGAAACTTGTGTATCCATCGGGCAGTCGCAGATCAAAGAAGGTGCGCATCTGGTCGACCTCTGTGTCGACTATGTCGGCCGTGACGGAGTAATCGACATGGACCTCCTTGCCGCCGCATTCGCCACCGATGTGGCGGCCCCTGTTGTTCTCGATTCCACCCAAACGGAGGTCATGGAGGCCGGATTGGAGCGACTCGGTGGCCGGTGTCTGCTCAACAGCGCCAACCTCGAAGACGGGTTCGGGGACGGGTCCCGGATCGATCGGGTTTTCCGGCTGGCAAAGACCCATGGCGCCGGAGTCATCTGTCTCCTGATAGACGAGGACGGCCAGGCGAGAGATGTCGAGTGGAAGATGCGGGTGGCCCACCGGATTCACGACCTCGCCGTTGACGAATACGGGCTGCAACCCTCGGACCTCATTTTTGATCCACTGACTTTCCCCCTGAGTACAGGGGGCGACGATTTGCGTCGCGACGGCATTGCCACGCTCGAGGCGATCACGCGAATCAAAAAGGAACTACCTGGTGTGCGTACGATCCTCGGAGTGTCCAACGTGTCATTCGGACTCAATTCGGCTGCTCGACGCGTCATCAATTCGGTGTTCCTCCATGAAGCGGTCGGCGCCGGACTCGACGCCGCGATCGTCGATGCGGGCAAAATCATGCCTCTTTCATCGATCGACTCTGATCAAAGAGATTCGGCGATCGATCTCGTCTACGACCGACGGAGCGAGGGTTATGACCCGTTGGAAAAGATTCTCGAACTATTCCGAGATGTGACCGAAGCTCAACGAGTAGTGGAGAGCTATGACCATCTGCCGGTCGGGGAGCGCTTGGCGCGAGGGATCGTTGCCGGCGACCAGAACGGCATTGTCTCCGACCTCGATGAGGCGACACGCGCAGGGATGAAGCCCCTCGAGATCATCAACGAGCACCTTCTCGCCGGCATGAAGGTGGTCGGTGACCAATTCGCCAGCGGCGAGATGCAGCTGCCCTTCGTATTGAAATCAGCACAGACAATGAAAAAGGCCGTTGCCCACCTCGAGCCCTTGATGGAAAAGGCCGACGTGGCAAGTCGGGGGAAGATCGTGCTGGCCACGGTGTCGGGAGATGTCCACGACATCGGGAAGAATCTGGTCGACATCATTCTGAGCAACAACGGTTACGAGGTGGAGAACCTCGGTATCAAAGTGAGCATCGCCGATATGGTCAAGACATTCCAGGACACCGGCGCAGACGCGATCGGTATGAGTGGCCTATTAGTGAAGTCGACGTTGATCATGAAGGACAATCTCGACGAGCTCGAACGACGCGGTTTGGGAAATGTTCCCGTCCTCCTTGGGGGCGCTGCCCTCACGAGAAGCTATGTCGAGTCCGATCTCCGTTCCCGGTACTCGGGACCGTTGTACTACGGGAAGAACGCATTTGCCGGTCTGTCCGCCATGGAGAAGATTGTGAACAAGGAACCAGCTCCGGCACCTCTGGCCAAGCGGGAGCGTCCTGATGCGGAGCGATCGGTCACCGATGTTCCGGCGAGGTCACCTTCGGTGGCAACCGACAACCCGATTTTCCAGCCGCCCTTTCTCGGGTCGAGGGTGATTCGAGGAGTTCCGGTCGACGAAATTCTTCCGTTTCTCAACCTCACTGCCCTCTACCGGAATCAGTGGCAATACCGCCCGGAATCGGGTGAACCGGATTCCGTTTTCAAGAAGCGGCTCGCTCCCACTCTCCGGGAGTTGGTGGCTTCGGCGCGGACCGAGGGCCTGCTCAACCCACAAATTGTGTATGGGTACTTCCCGGCCAATTCAGACCGAGATGACCTGGTGATCTGGGCAGATGGCGACCGTAATGTAGAACAAACCCGCTTCTCGTTTCCTCGCCAGCAAAAAGACCCTTTCCTTTCGATCCCGGATTTCTTCCGCCCCGTAGGCAGCGAAACCGACTATGCCGCGTTTCATATCGTCACGATGGGTGACCAGATTTCAAAGAAGACCGCGGAGCTTTTCGCTGCCAACCAGTACAGCGAATATCTCCATCTTCACGGCCTTGGTGTCGAGATGGCTGAAGCGTTGGCCGAGTACTGGCACCACCGCATCCGGACCGAGTGGGGTTTTGTTCACGAAGACGGGCCGACTCTGACCGGACTATTCCGCCAGAAGTATCGTGGTGGCCGATACTCGTGGGGTTATCCAGCATGTCCTGATCTCGAGGACAACGAGCGGGTAGCTCACCTCCTTGGTGCCGAACGGATTGGCATCGAGGTTGGGGCGGAGACCGCATACCAATATCATCCGGAACAGACGACATCGGCGATCATCTGCCATCACCCTGAGGCGAAATACTTCGTCGCCCGAAGTGCGAAGGAGGCCCGAATTGCTAACTAAGAGGTCGGGTTGGGTGCGTATTCCCGAGGTCAACCCTCCCGAACTCCCTGACCAGAGCCATCGCGACCTTACCGGGTGGACCAATGTGATGGTCACGGACAACGTCTTTGGGCGGATCCGAGTGTCGCCGTATGCCTTCTCGGCGCGGATAACTCACGACACACCCCATGTCGACCCGACTGTCGTGGTCTCAACCAGGGACCGGAATATCCTCGCCATCGAGTCTGAGGTCCGTGGTGCCCTCGGAAACGGTGTTGACTCTTTCCTCGTCGTAATTGGTGACACCGTCCCCCACATTGACCACATGGCCCACCACTACGAGATCGTGGAACATCTGCGCCGGCTTCAGGAGGACTTGCCCGATTTCGAGGTGGGAATGCCGACCCGTTTCCGGGATTGGCAATTTCGTCGCCGCATCGATCTCGGTGCACAGTTTTTTGTGGCCGGACCTGTCCTCGACCCCGATTCGGTGGAGCCCCAAATGGCCCAGCTCAACATCCGAAGTGAGGATCCACCGGTGTATCTGATGGTTATTCCACCTTTCAATATCGGTTGGGTGGAACAGATGGAGCAGATCGGCGCGGTTCCAGCCTCCGCTGCCCTCAAGGCTCGTCTCGGAGACGTCGACCCCGATGTCGGTCGGAAACTCGGATGGCAATTGGTCGGTGATATGGAACAACGTGCCCGGGACAGTGGGGCGGCAGGTGTTGTGTTGATGGGGTTGAAGTTCGGCTCGGTAGTGAACGAAGCTCTCCGGGCGTGGCCTCGCCTGGAGTAGGCACCGCTAAGCCCGATAGGCGAGTCCCTTGGGGGCCGGGGCGAACCCCCACTCCGAAAGTATCGGTGCAAGTGTCGAGACGTTGGCGGCATCCTCGTCGACCTTGTGCAGTGTCATACGACGGTGGCGCCCGGCGATGGTGGCCAACTCACGCCCTATTTCGGGATAGATGCTGGTGTCATCAGTGAATAGGGAGAGACCGCGTCGGCCTTTGTCGAGATATGCGACAAGGGCTCCATCGTGGATGATCACATAAGCGCCGGCATCTCGCGCCAGTCGAACCTCCGAATCCGGCCACGGAACCAGACTCCCGTAGGCGTTGGCCGGGTCGGTGGCCGCGATACCAACAGTGCTCTCGGCTGTGTTTCCCCTGAGGAGCTCGATCGCCCCGGAGATCGCAAACTGGGAGCCGCCTAGACCCTCGACGAAGTAGCCTCGCCGGAGCCGACCGGTCTCTTCGAGATGGCTGAACACCGGATATAGGCCCGTGAAACCGCCGGGATAACTTTCGGCAAGTGCTGTGGAGCGAGTCACCACTCCATATCGGTCGAGCAGAAGCTGGGCCCAGGCCGTGTGTTTCTCGGTAGGGCTCGGAGCGGCTGTCGCGATCGAAGTGAGAAGTGACCATCGCCCTGCCACAAAGTCAGGGAAGCGAGCGAGACCTCGTCCACCTGTTGCCAGTGTGTTTCGCCTGGATTGATACGAACGCACCGGGGCGAAGGTGTCGTTGGTGAGATGGCCCGACCAAACCAGATCCCACAGCGCCTCGGCCATCGAGTTGATGTCACCTCCGCCGCAACCTGCATATACGTCGCGAAAGAAGCTGGCACCGTTGTCCTGCATAAAAGCGAGGATTGATCGGGCGAGCGGGCTCAGATCTCCTGCATCGCCGGGGCCGGGCCAAAGAGTGTTGAGCGATTCCGGATAGAAAAGTGAGATCCGGCCATCGCGGTTGCCGATGGCTTCACGACCCACCCACACCAGATCGCCGGCGCTGAGCACTTTGTCGAGGAAAGCGGGAGCATTGACGACTCGTGGTCCCAAAACATCCCGCTCGATGACCGTTGCCGGTATCGCGGCCCCCTGAAGCCGCTCCACCGAAGTCTCGAAGGCGTGGAATCCATGTTTCGGGTCTTCTCCGGCCCCCTGCCATTGGGCGTTGAACTTCGCAAACTGGTTTTGATCGACCGGCTCTATCTCCTGACGAAGGCTGGCAAGGGATCGGCGTTTCAGTCGCTTCAGCACATTGGAATCGACCCACTCTTGTTCCACACCACCGGTGAGAAATGCGCCACGAACAACTCTTCCGGTCGATTCCAGGGACTTCAACAAGTTGTCGACAACAGCCGTCGGGAGTTGGAGGGCCGCCGCTGCTTCGCTAACGGTGAACGGAGTGTGCGTCCGCGCATATCTGCCCACGACATCGCCAAGTGGATCGGGCACAGGTTCTAAAAACACCGCTGGAACGCCAGGTGGTGGTTGCACCCCAAGTGCGTCGCGCAACCGTCCAACGTCCTCAACCGCCACGAAGTGGGGCTCTCCCTTGAGGGTGACCTCGACGATGCGTCTCTCGCTGAGCAGAAGTTCCAGGTCTCCGATCGCGTCGCCTCCTGAGCGGACCATGACGTCATCGCGCCCCAACGGACCTAGATTGCGCAGCATGTCATGGATGGCGTCGGCCCCATTGGCCCTCCTGGCATCGGTCAGATACTGGAGTTCGAGTTCCACGGCTGCAACCACTTCAGGGTTGATCAATTCGCGGAGTTCTCCGTCTCCCAGAAGCTCACGGAGGAGATCACGATCGAGAGTGAGCGCGGCCGCTCTTCGTTCCGCCATCGGGGCATCGGATTCGTAGAGATAAGCAGCTACAAAGGAAAACAGAAGAGAAACTGCGAACGGCGATGGGCCGGAGAGATCAACTTCGGCAAGGCGTAACTTCCGTGTCTGTATGTCTGACAGAACTTCTTGAAGGGCGGGAAGGTCGAAATCATCTTTGAGGATCTCCCGATATGTTTCCAACATGATTGGGAACGAACCGAATTGGCGGGTAACCCCGAGCAGGTCGGATGCTTTCCGTCTCTGCAGCCAGAGGGGGGTGCGTTCTCCGGGACGTCGTCGGGGGAGGAGGAGCGAACGTCCCGCGGCTTCCCGGAACCGGGCTCCGAACAGGGCCGTTTCGCCTACATGCTCGACAAGCATCGCTTCGATCTCCTCGGGGTCGATGGCGAGATCGGAGGCGTCGGGTATCTCATCGCTGTCGGGAAAACGGAATGCAATTCCGTCGTCGGACCAGATCATGTCAACTTCAGATCCGAACCGCTCCCGGAAGCGCTGGCGGAGCGCCATTGCCCAAGGTGCATGGACCCTCGCGCCGAGTGGGGAGAGGAGGACGAGACGCCAATCGCCGATCTCATCCTGGAATTTCTCGACGACGAGAGTTCGGTCGGTGGGGAGGACACCGGCCACCTCCTTCTCCTCGTCGAGGTAGTTCCATAAGTTCTGGGCTGCGCGACGATCGAGGTGATAGTCCGATGTCAGCAGGGCCAACCCCGCTTCCTCGCTGAGAGCTGAAATTTCCCGTACAAAGGAGCCAATTGCCTTGCCGGTTTCGAGGGGGCGCCCCAGGCTGTCGCCATGCCAGAAAGGCATCTTGGGGGAAGCCGCGGTTGGCGCAGGCACGACGGTGACCCGATCGTGGTCGATCTCGGTAATTCGCCAGGCCGTCGAGCCGAGGAGGAAGGTGTCGCCCTCGCGGGATTCGTAGACCATCTCTTCGTCCAACTCACCAACACGACTCCCATCGGGTAGAGCGACCCGGAACAGGCCCCGATCCGGGATAGTCCCTGCGTTAGATACCGCCAATTGCCTCGCTCCGGGCCGTGCAGAGAGTGTTCCATCGGTCCGGTTCCAGGTGATTCTGGGTCTGAGTTCGGCGAAGAGATCTGACGGATACCGACCGGCCAGCATGTCCAGGGTTTCGTCGAAGAGGTTGCGGGGCAGCTCGCGAAACGGTGCTGCGCGTCGCACCATGTTGTAAATCGTGTCGACATCGGTGTCATCGATGACGGTGCTCGCGACGATCTGCTGAGAGAGAACGTCAAGTGGATTCTGGGGGATATGGGTGGATTCGACTCTCCCGTTGAGCATTTCTGAAGCGACCACCGTTGCCACCAGGAGGTCGCCCCGGTATTTGGGGAAAATCTTCGCCTTGGATGCCTCGCCGACCTGATGCCGCGACCTTCCGACCCTCTGGAGCCCGGAGGCAACCGAATGGGGTGCTTCGATCTGGAGAACCAGGTCAACAGCTCCCATGTCGATCCCCAACTCGAGAGATGAGGTGGCCACAACTGCCTTTAGCTCACCCTTCTTCAGGGCTGACTCGATCTCGAGACGTTGTTCCCGAGCGACCGAGCCATGGTGGGCTCTTGCGATCTCTTCGCCTGCGAGACGATTGAGTTCGGAACAGATCCGCTCGGCGAGCCGTCGTGAATTGGCAAAGACGATCGTTGAGTTGTGTTCCTCGATCTGTGCCAACAGGGCGGGATAGATAGCCGGCCAGATCGAGCGAGCTGGAGTCGCCTCAGGGTCCAGAGGATCTGCTTGGCCAGGCTCGTTCATGTCGTCTACGGGTACGACCACTTCGAGATCGATGGTCCTGGTGGTGGGCACATCCACGATGGTCACCGGACGAGGGATCCAAACCTCGTCCTCGATGGTCCCTCCGCCGAGGAATTGGGCTGTGGTCTCTAGTGGTCGTTGGGTGGCTGACAATCCGATACGTTGCGGCGAAATCTCGGCGATCTCTTCGAGGCGTTCCAGTGTCAAAGCAAGATGGGCTCCTCGTTTTGATCCGGCAACAGCGTGAACCTCGTCAACGATCAGCCAGCGCACCGAGCGCAACGTGTCGCGGACAGCCGAGGTCAGCATCAGGTAGAGAGATTCGGGAGTCGTGATCAAGATGTCGGGAGGGTTGCGTTGCATCCGCTGTCGCTCCGACTGCGGAGTGTCCCCGGTGCGGAGGAATGTGGTCAAGTGGTGCAAGGGGTCGCCCCCGAGACGCTCGGCAGCGTGGCGGATTCCGGTCAGCGGAGCCCGGAGGTTGCGATCAACGTCATGGGCGAGCGCCTTGAGGGGTGAGACGTAAAGGACACGGCAGCGGGAAGACTTCTCGGGCAGTTCGGTGGTGAGCAGGCGGTCGAGCGTCCATAGAAACGCAGCGAGTGTTTTCCCCGAACCGGTCGGGGCGTGAATCAGGGTGTGCTCACCCGAGGCAATCGCAGGCCAACCGAGGGTCTGTGCTTCGGTGGGACGAGGAAACGATGCCTGAAACCATGCCCTTGTCGCGGGGGAGAACTTTCTGAGCGGGTCCACTCCCAGAAGGTATCAGCTGTGGGAGACAAAAACTCCAGCGGGGTGGGTCGAGATGGCGAGCTAGGCGATCGAGGCGAGCGGGAGCCGATTGACCTCGGCGAGTTCGAGGAATATCTCCACCACTGCCGGATCGAACTGAGTCCCTGCATTCCGGTTGATCTCACCGACGGCGAAGTCGACCGGGAGCGCGGGTTGGTAGGCCCGGGTCGATGTCATGGCGTCGAATGCATCGGCGACGAGAACGATTCTGGAAAGGATCGGTATTGCGTTGCCGGCCAGGCCGAACGGATAGCCTTGCCCGTCAAAACGCTCGTGGTGGTAGAGGATGGCTTCAGAGACTCGCGCATCGAGGCGGTTGCGGGTCATTGCAAAGCCCAGTTCGGGGTGACGTTGCATCAAGTCTTTTTCCCCGTCATCGAGTGGGCCCGGCTTACCGAGAATGATCGGGTCGAGATGGATCTTGCCGACATCATGAAGGACCCCGGCGAGGGCGAGACAATCGAGGTCGGCGTCATCGAGCCCGAGCCCGGTACCGAGGTCGACAGCTAAATCGGATACCCGGTGCACGTGCCCGTGGAGATCCTCGATCACGTCTTCCATGACCTCGATCAAGATGTCGTGTGGTATTTGTCTCATGTCAGTTCCTCACCAATAGTGAAGTTTGCCTACCCTTAGCGGTTGAAACCATAGGTCGACCGTATCAACTTGGCAATATGGACTAGACACCCGCAGTCGACCTCCTCGAGATCTGCCTCCGCACCAACTGGCTACCTGACATTGTCGGATGTACCGGGGCCGACCTTTAGTGGACAGGGACGACAGCCGGGTTTGGAGGCTAGATAAGCCCTATCGACTTCGCGGCGTCAACGGTTGCGGCGACACGTGCCGGGTCGAGTTCATTGGAAGCGACCCCATCGACCTTGGTGTATGAGCCGACGATCAGGGTGTCGGCGTAGAAGAGGAGATCTTCGAAATTGGCTGGTTCGGCCCCGGAACCAATGGCGATTCGGACATCCGGGCCAGCCACGTCACGCACCATCTTCAACCGTTCCAGGTCGGGTGCATAACCGGTTCCGGAACCAGAGACGATGAGGGCGTCGGCCCGACCCCGCTCCAAGGTGTCCTCAGTGGCCTGGCGGGCGTCCATCCCGGGTGGGGGAGTGGCATGTTTGACCAGCACATCGGCCCAAACCTCGACGTCGCTTCCCAATTCGGCCCGTTTCCTCATTACTTCGGGAGCCCGACCGACGATCGGCCCCTGATCGGTATACATGATGCCGGCGAGGATATTGACTCTGATGAATCGAGCCCCGGTTGCAGCCGCTATGCCCAATGCGGAGAGTGCATCGTTGCGTAAGACGTTCACGCCAACAGGCACTTCGGTTTCGCGTATCAGTGCATCGATGATTCGGGTCATGCTGGCCACTATCTCTGCCGGAACATCGTCCGCGAAGAAAGGCACATCATGGAAGTTCTCCACGATCAGCGCCGGGAATCCGGCTTCGATGAGCAGCGACGCCTCTTCAAGGGCGGTTTTGAGCACCGAGTCGATCGAACCACCGAACCCGGGGGAGCCGGGTAGCGGTTTGAGATGGATCATCCCCACCAGGTGGGGGATGGCACTCACAGAAATGCTTTGGCGACCTTCATCGCCATTTCTGCTTGGTCGCCGGTCACTTTGAGCCGGGTGTCTTTTGGCTCGACCCGGCGGACGGCGATTCGAGCCCAATCTGATGCGTTGCCCTTGATCCGGTTCGTCGCATCTTCGGGCCCATAGATCCAACGCGAATATCCGGGACCGATGAGCTCTACCCTGATCGGTTCGTAGTCGAGTCCGGCGTCTTTGAATGCGTAGGGAAGCGTCTTCCAACCCAGCCAGCAAATGTGCCGAATTCGGGGAGTGTCTTCGACCTCCAAATCGAGGGTTTTGTAGATATCGAGACCGTGTGCCCAGGTTTCCATCAACCGGAAAGTGGCGAAGGTTCGGGCTGACATGTCTCCGTCGATCCACTCGATCCTGTTGTCGCCATTCATGTGGGAAAGGGGCTCGACCACTTTGGCCCGTCCACCGCGCCACCACTCGATGACATCCTGGGGACGCATGGCCCGTCCCTTCTTGATTGCCTCTTTGCGCAGGCCTTCGAGGTCCGGGGCGTTCTGCCAACGTTTGATCTTCTCGCCGCCGGCGATGGTGTCGGCGCCCAGTTCTTCGAAATCGGCGAGGTGGGAGATGGTGTCCCTCACGGTCCAAGGTTTGGAAGGGGTAACCATGTCCCAGATCTTGATCGGGATCCGCTGCAGGGACTGGTCGAGGAACTGCTGTTCGGCTACGAGGTCGGAAAGGATGTCGCGCACGTTCCCAATTCTAGTAGACGCTCCGGGTTTAGTACCAAGGCGAGCCGGTGACTACCAGGGTCGTTCGGCGTGTTCCTCCGTCATAACACGCCCGGGCTTAATCCCCTCCGCTTCCACCGCTAGATCGTTGAGACGGTCGATCATCTGGCGGAGTCGTCCGAAATGGCGCCGATCGAAGAGGAATGTGATCCGTTCGCAATCGAGGGCGTCATTGTCTTCGATTTCGGCAGCAGTGGCCTCGATCCGCTGGATTGCTCCGTCGACGATGATGTCTGAGAAGTCCTGGTTCAACTGGGCGATCAAGGCATCGCCAGGAGCATGATGGAGCCGGAGGATGAGCTTTCCAGCGTGATAGCGCTGCGAGTGGTAGTTGGAGTAGAAATGTTCGATGTGGTCCGCAGCCGACGTGGCGTCGGTTGTATAGAAGTACAACGCCTGGTCCGACTCTGAAACCAGACGCTTCGATACCTGGATTTCGGCGATGAATTTGAGGATGGGATCCCAGTAACCGGCTCCTTCCGCCTCCATGAGCACAATCGGGTGGACGTCGCTCTTTCCGGTTTGAACCAGAGTCAACAATTCAAATCCTTCATCCAAGGTGCCGAAACCGCCGGGGAGAATCACGAAAGCGTGTGACTCCTTGACAAATCCCAGCTTTCGGGTGAAGAAGTACTTGAAATTGACGTTTC
>JBGTGL010000101.1:0-13043 GCA_041746755.1 Acidimicrobiia bacterium
TCGGTCACCTTCGAGTTGGTCGTAGCTGACTTCGATGACGACGCCGGGTTTGACCGGTGTCCAGGAGAGATCCTTTTCGCCCGACCAGCGACTCTGCCCGCCCGGCATCCTCGCCTCTTCACCGAAGCTATCCGCAGAGACCAACTCCTGAAATCGTTCGAAGATCTCGACCCGGTCGACATCGGGGAACCCGGAGCAGTGGCCGATGAAATGGAGATCGCCGTCGTCGTTGTAGAGACCGAGCAGGAGCGAACCAATCTTGCCCCCGTCTTTGTGCTCTCGAAAGCCACCAACCACCACATCGACGGTGCGCCGATGCTTGATCTTGATCATCGCCCTTTTGCCGTGCTGATAAAGGAGGTCGACCCTTTTGGCGATTATCCCGTCACAACCCGCCGACTCGAATTCATCGAACCACTTCATGGCGACCGATTCCTCAGAGGTTTGTGGCGTTAGGTGCCACGGCTCTCCGAGAGACTCGGCTAGTTCGACCAGCCTGGCCCGGCGTTCACTAAATGGGACCTCCCTCAGGTCGGCACCCTCGTGGGCGAGGAGGTCGAAAGCAACTATCTCAGCCGGGGTTTCCGCGGAGAGTTTGTTGATCCGTGATTCGGCAGGATGGATTCGTTGTTGCAACGTATCGAAGTCGGTCACGCCGTCGACCACAACCACTATCTCGCCGTCGACCACGGTGCCCGGGGGCAGTTGGTCGACGGCCTTTTTCAGTTCCGGAAAGTAACGGAGAAGGGGACGCTCATTCCGACTATCGATTCGTGATTCTGGCCCTGACCAGGAGAGCGACCTGAATCCGTCCCACTTGGGCTCGTAGACGTAATCGCCCTTCGGCCATGATTCGGAGACCTTGGCCTCCATGGTGGGCACGGTTGGGGGAAATGGATGGCTCACGGGTAGCAGTGTATGCGCCGATAGGCTCACTGATTGTGGAACGGCCACTACGACAGCGACTTCGCACAATTCTCGACGTGATGAAGCATGCCTCCAAGGAGTACGGCCGCGGTCTAACCAGCCGCATGGCGGCGGCTATCTCCTATCGAACGGTGTTTGCGTTGACACCGATATTGGTCGTAGCCGTTTCCATCGCCGCTTCGGTGTTGGGCGGCAATGCTGAAGCGTTGGCAACAATTCACGAAACCGTGACCGACCTGGCGGGTGCCGATGTCGCCGAAATGATCGATGACCTCCTCAAATCAGCACTGGACGCGGCGAATACAGCAGCCGTCGTTGGTTTCATAGTTCTCTTGTGGTCGAGTTCAACTCTCTTCTTGGAATTACAGCGAGCTCTCAATGAAATTTTCGATATTCCAATTCCCGATGAGAAGAGGCTCTTCGTCGTAGCGGTCCAGCGCTCTGTGGGCGTCTTGTGGACGATTGGAGTGGGAGTCATGTTGGTGGCGGTATTCGCGTTGAACGCGGGGGTGCAGATAGCCGGCGACGCTATTTCCTCGGAGCTGAACACCAACGCTCCCCTTGTTTCAATAGTTGGTGGCATTTTTTCCATCGGATTGATGGCGCTCATATTTGCGCTGATATACCAGACACTCACCATCAGTAAGATTCCTTGGGCCGCGGCCTGGGTTGGTGCCGGGTTTACAGCCGCCGGGTTCACCATCGCTGGCCTCGGCACCGGGTTCTACTTCAGCCGGTTCGGGGAACCAACCGCCCTTGGCATCTCGAGTTCGATTGTGGTCTTGATCTTCCTCGCCTATCTGCTGTCCTCGGTGTTTCTCTTTGGCGCCGAAGTGTCCCGGAGCTATTGGATATCGGTTTACGACCGGGACGATGGCTACCTGCTGGTCAATCTGGAGGATGAGACAGTTCCCGTCGTTCGCCAGAGTGGCGTGGGGGTTTCCCTGACGGCGCTCGCCACGTTTTTGATTGGCCTTCTGGTCGGTCGAAAACGGGGGCGGTAGCAACCGTGGTGACAATTGTCCCTCCGTTGCAATATCCTCATTACTGATGGCTATCGATATTGCCGGCTTCATTGCTGACCTAAAGGAACACGCGACTGAACACGGTTTCCACGTTCATGACGAACGACACATCCTGGAGACCTACTCGCTCCGCCAGTCCTGGGAAGTGGACCTCCATCCAGAGGCTGGGTGCGGCGGGCCAATCGATCTCCATCTCGCCCTCGACGTCGACCCCAAAGTCCTGATTGGATTGATCGACGAGGTGGAGTCAATGGATGAAGATTTGGAAGAACCGGAGGGCGAGTTCAACCTCGACCTCTATTTCAACTGGGCTGTTCCACCTGTAACCCAACCTCCTGATCTCCTGGTTCTGGCCACTGATCTTGCAGGTCTGGGAGGTTTGGACCTGGTGATAGAGGTTTCAGCTATCGACTCGTTCGCGGCACTCGCCGAAGCACCGGAGCGACGGATCCACCTGGTAGGTACGACCTCGGTGAGCCTGGTCGACATCATGATTGGAAGAGAGCAACTCTGCGAGATTCTGGATCGGTCCCGCGACGTCTCCGAATACTTGCTGGACCGTGTTGACGAATGGTTGGACTCACCGATCTAGACGACCAGGCTCCAAACTGCCCATAGTCCGAGCGCAGACGTCACTCCTGCGAGCAGATAGAAACCAACCATGGTCAGCGCGCTCGGCGCTGCCTCGTCGTCCATAATCCGGCGGGCGCCGGGTGCGGCGTCCGTGATTTCCTCGACCGAGTCGAAGCCGCGCAATGCAGCGGCGAATTCCGTAGGTTCGTCGGGTAAGAAGGGAAGCTCCTCGTTCTCGGCGACTATCAAATAGCTCCCTGAAGAATCGGGAACTATCCGACACTCTTCGTTTGACCAGTCGCCGATCTCGCTGCCGTTTGACTCGAGACGGATCCGGCTGGCGTCGATCCCGACCACGACATCTATCGGGTCGGTTCCGAGTGTGATCGCTCCATGATGTAGGGACAGGGACATACCCCCCAGGTATCGGACACAATCTAGGCGGTCAACCCCTTCTCGTCTACGAATTCAGTAGGGAAGCCCGATGGCTTCACATAGGAAACGGTTGAAATCGACGGTGTTCTTGAGTTGGCCCGCAAGGTCATCCAGGAACGTTTCCGACGTCACAGCCTTCTGCGTCAATCGATTGCCCGCAATGAACGACTTGAGTCGGATGTCATCGGCGAAAGGATGGTCTTGGTCGTATAGCTTCGGCACCCTTTGCAGTGCCTCTTCGGGATGGCTCAGCGTCCAGTCTTTCGAGAATGACTTCGAGTGAGCCGCCTTTTCCCAACTCTGGGGCTCGTCGTTGATCTTCTGCCGAATCTGGTGAGCCGTCTTGGTTTCCGGACTCCACAATCCAACGCCGGCGAAGTTTTCCGATGGCTCTAGGTGGAGGTAGAAGCCCGGCGCATGGACGTCCTTCCCCGACTCGTGCCGGAACTGAATGCCCACATTGGTCTTGTAGGGAGTTTTGTCCTTGGAGAATCGGACGTCGCGGTAGGGTCTCATCAGCGATCCGCCTTGGGTCCGAGCGTCGGCGGTGAAATGGGGAGCGAAAGATCCGAGCGCATCCCCGAAGTCGGCAATGAATCGAAGTGCCGGCTCGCGAACCACCTCAACATAACGATCCTTGTTGTCCTCCCACCACTGCTTGTTGTTGTTCTCCGCAAGTTCGCGGAGAAACTTGAAGAGTGCTGACGTGAAGTGTCTCCGGCCCATTTAGTCTCCTTCTATGTTCAATCTCGATGTATGTGGTCTGTCGGTTGCCGACGCTGTGAATCGACAATTACTCGACACAGCCTCTGATGTAAACCCCTACGTGGTAGGCGACCTTGAATCTAGATAGAGCTCCTCAGCCGTGGCTGGCGAGACTCTGGGAGGTTTCTGGAGCTGTGGGCATCGTTGTCGCCGGGTTAGCCGCCGTTGGGTACGCCCTCGCCGTCGGCCCCTGGTTTGCCGCACTCGGCGACAGTCTCGCGGTCAGCGCTCGAGCCCTCGATGCTGTTGACCAAACCGTCGAAGTGATCGATGAATCGTTGATCATTTTTGAGGAGACTCTGGTCGGGGTAGACGGGGTCTTCGAGGAGACGGAGTCATCACTCGGGGAGGTAAGTGCTGTCGTGTTATCAACGGCCACCCTGCTGAGTGAAGATATCCCGGAGCAGGTGGCGGCTATTCAGGCCGCTATGGACGGACTGATCGACACCGCAAACGTGGTTGACGGGATCCTGGGTGCGCTGTCTTTCGTCGGTGTTGACTACAACCCGGCTGTTCCGCTCGACGAAGCACTTGTTGACGTGAACACCCAGCTTGGCGAGTTGGGAGCCACTTTTTCCGACAATGCCGAAGATCTATTCTCGTTGACGGTCTCGCTGAATCGTCTCAACGAGGAAATTGCTTCAACCGGAGACTCTCTGGCCGGGCTCACCGGACAACTCGAAGAGTCACGTCTATTGATAGCTGAATACCAGCTGACATCGGGTGAGGCTCAGCTTCTTCTCGAAGAGGCGTCAGAGCGTCTTGCCGGCCAGGTTTGGGTCATCCGAATTCTCGGCGTTGTGTTGTTGCTCTTTTTAGGAATCGCGCTCAGCGCGGTGTGGTGGTTGGGCAGATCGTTCCGTTCGCCAGCGGGAGTGAGTGATCAAGCCGGGTGAGACTCTTCTTCGAGTTCTGACCAGGATGCCCTGAACCCATCGCGGAGTACTTTGCCGAACAGGTTGAAATGGCCCTTGAGGACAACGACCGCGGCGAGGAGGAACATGACTCCAACTCCGATCCGGGCGGCGGCAGCAAAACCCTCAGAGATAACGCCGGTGGCGGCGAGCCACGATTCGGCAAACTGGACCCCGAACAGGGCAAGCATGACCCAAGCCTCCCGTCGGCTGACCGATCGGCTCGCGATTATCGCCACGGCAAAAACGGATTGGGTCGCCGTCACCCACAACTCATCACGCTGGACTTGGTCCAGCGGAAGGCCATGTACTTGGCCGGCGAAAATCATGAAGACGATGGGGAGGGTTCCAACCAGGAGGGTCCATTGGTTGACTTTTGAAGAAATCAAGGCGCCGATTCCGGTTCGAGCGGCGAGACGCCAGGCAAACAACGTGGCGATGATCAGTTCCGGCGCTTCGGAGGCGAGTGGGGCCACCCACTTCAGGAGCAAGAACTTATCGACGCCAATGTCTTCTCCAAGTTCGATCAATGACTCAGCAAATGGATGGGCGACGATAATGATCACCGCACCGGCCACGGCAAACAGGGCGTAGTTGACGATGCGGCGGGTGGTTTTGGGAAGAAGGGCGATGTACGCACTCGGGCCGACCAGGTGCGGGGCTCCAGGCGTGGCCCCTGACAACCGGATCATGTAGGCGACGTAGATGCCGATTAGGACGATCGCGTCGAAAAGGCCCAGTGTGTCCTTCAGGAAGAGGGTCATGCCGTAGATCGAAGCAATCGCGAGATATGCAATGTCAACGGACTGGGCCCTTTGAAGGTGAATCGTCGTCGACGTAGCCATCTCGGCCTGGGAAGGCAAGGCTTGGGTCTTCTTGATCCGCCATGTGCCGAGGAGGATTACCAATGGCCATCCCAACCCGATCAACAGCTGGTTGGCCCCGGTCATATTGGCCAGGGCTAACGGTCCGAACTCTGTCGCGGCGCCAGTTTCGGCAAACTCCCGACCGGCCTCGGCGGTCAACACGAAGTCGACTGCATATTCGGGAAGCACCGCGATCAATGCCAGGATCGCCAGCGCCAGGCCACCACCGACGTCGAGTTGGATGACTTCGGCTGCCCAGGAAATTATGAAGGCAGCGCCCACGATCGCAAGGCCATAGAGGATCGAAGCAAGTAATGGGTCAGGGTGCTCCACGAACAACTTGATGTAAATTCCCGGGAGTGTCGCCCCGAAAGCAGCGGCCATAAACCCTAGCTGTTGGGCGCGCGAGGATTGCTGGGTTTCCATTGTCGACCGAGTGTAAGTGATCCGTTGCGGTCTGCTAACTCAGCAGAACCCGCTTACAACTCCATGCTTGCCAGTAGTACTGGCCCAATTCCTGATAGCGATTCGCTAGCCAGGCGGCGGTAGCGACGTTGGCAGTTGGCTCGAATGGGCTGGAACCGCCATAGCCCGCGGCGGGGGCGGTCGTCGTCCAGGTGGATGGTATGAATTGGAAGAGCCCCGAGGCGCCCGAGAAAGGGTTGTATGCGTTGGGGTCGCCCCGGCTCTCGCACCACATGATGTGGAGGGCTTGGTCGACCCGGCTCGCCGGGAAATGCTGAGATACCAGGCCGCGCCACTGTTCCACGGCCGGGGGAGGATTCCACGGGTAGCCCCCGCCGCCGCTAGTGGTGGTGGTGGCCGCGGGAGGTTTCGTGGTCGTCGGTGACGTGCCGCCGGGTTGGGTGGTCGGAGTTGATGTCGCAGGCTCAGTCGTGGTCGACGATTCGCCGCCATCCTCTCTTTCGGCCGCCGCCGCTTTCGCCTGAGCAGCCTCTACGCCATCGAGGGCTGCACGATGTTGTTCGTCAGCGAGATTGGCGTCCCGGATTGCTTCGGCGACCGCCCCGTTGGCCTGCTCCATCAAGTCGGCGAGGCGCTCGTTCTCACTGTCGAATTCTGCCTTTTTCGCTGCCACCGCATCTTGCTGCAGAACCAGATCTTCTTGGAGTTGTTCCAGGCTGGTCTTCTGGCTGACCAACGAGTTGATGGCAGCCTGATCGGAAGTAACCAGATCACTCACCATCGAACCGGTGACCATCACTTCTTCGACGCTGTCTGAATTGACCACCGCGATTCGGGTTCCCCCGAGCGCACTCATATAGGCGTCCACAGCTCTTGCTTCGATGTCCTCCGAAATTCCCTGGAGCTCTGCATCGGCGAATTGGAGTTTCTCCACGATTCGCTCGAGGCCAACCGACAGGCTGGAGAGTTCATTGGCAAGCTGGTTGATCCGGGCGATCGACTCCACCAGGTCGAGTTCGATCGCGGCCCGATCGGCTAGTGCCGCGTCAACCAGGCCTTCGGCCGCCCCGGCCCGTGCCGACGCGGCTTCTGCCGCGTTCTCCGCGTCGTCAACACTTTGGGCGCGGGCATCTGTTCCGTCGACAAACGCGACAGACAAAGCCAGCAAGGAGGCAAGAAGAAAGGAAAGGGCGCGGTATGGCCTCATGGATCAGTTCCTAAGGCTAATCAGATCGCGGATTGAGGGGAATTGGAATGATCTGACCTGGGAATTGTTGTTTATGGCAATGGAACAAAGTACGTCAGTTATCCCTGACTCACATCTCGACCTGGTGTCATGGGAAACCAAATCGTTTGCTCATGTGGCCACCATTGGGGCCGAGGGCGAACCACAATCAAGCCCCGTGTGGTTTGAGTGGGATGGCACCCACATCAAGTTCAGTCTGACAAAAACGAGACAAAAATTTCGAAATCTGCAACGAGACAAGCGGATATCAATGTCGATAATGGACCCTGAGAACGATTACCGCTACCTGGAGATCCGTGGAGAACTTGTCGAAATCGAGCCCGACCCCAAAATTGATTTCATCTCTCGTATGGCCAAGAAATACATCGACAAAGACCGCTATCCGTATCACCGCGAAGGTGACGAGCGGGTAGTCGTGAAGATTCGTCCCACCAAAATATCCGGTGCTTACTAACCCGCAATAATTGGATCTTTAGGAACAATTGACCCGCCGTGTTGTTTAATAGGCCTTGTAGGAGGTTTTCATGTTTGGAAGCAGGAAGAAAGAAATGCCTGAACCAGGGTCCGCCTTGCCTGGCCGCGACGAGGGCGTAGACATTCCCGACAAGCACTTTGTCAACGGGAATCCTTTGCAGGCTCCGTTTCCCGATGACACCGAGGTGGCCGTGTTTGGAATGGGATGCTTCTGGGGGGCCGAGCGACGGTTCTGGCAACTGCCTGGCGTGTTCACAACCTCGGCGGGATATGCGGGTGGTTATACGCCGAATCCATCGTACGAGGAGGTCTGCACCGGCCGAACCGGACACACCGAGGCCGTTATGGTTGTATACCGGCCCGCTGAGATCTCCTATGACCAGTTGCTCAAGGTGTTTTGGGAAACCCATGATCCAACCCAAGGCATGCAACAAGGCAACGACATCGGTTCTCAGTACCGCTCAGCCATCTACACGACCAGCGATGAACAACTCGACCAAGCGAAGCGCTCCCAGGACATCTATCAGGAAGTGGTTTCAGCCGACGGTTTTGGCTCGATTACGACCGAGATTGCTCCGCTGGGCGACTACTACTTTGCTGAGGACTATCACCAGCAGTACCTAGCCAAGAACCCCCACGGTTACGACTGCCACGCCAACACCGGCCTGGCGTACCCCGGCTTGGGCTAGACCCCGGACCCCTCCCCAAGTTTGGGCTGTGAGCCTCGAAGCGCCTCGACTGCGTCGAGGCGACGACGCGTGGAACCCTGGGTTTGGCGGGTCAGTTCAGTGATGCGGCGAGACGGGCGATAGCTTCCTGATCGAGTTCGGGAGCGAATTCCTGTTCGATATCCGGTGTCACGCCTGCACCGCCGAAGTCAAGGCCATCGGGAGTCAGCCAGCGAGCGATGGTGACCTTGAAAGCGCCACCATTGGATAAGGAGAACCGTTGCTGGACGGTGTTCTTTCCAAAAGAACTCTCACCGATGACGGTTGCCCGCCCCCTTTCCTGAAGCACTGCCGACACCACCTCAGAAGCCGATGCCGACCCCTTGTTGACAATGATGGTCACCGGTAAAGACTCGGGAATGATCATGTTCCCGCTGACATCAAATCTCTGGTTGTCGTTAGGGCCCTCGGTAATAACCACCTCACCGTCAGGCAGGAAAAAGGACGCGACCTCAATCGAGGTGTCCAGCAGGCCACCCGGGTTGTCGCTTAGGTCAAAAACTATTTCGCTTGGATTCTGTCGAAGCAGGTCCTCCAGGGCCTGCTGGAACTGTTCATCAGCGTTCTCGGTGAAGAGGTTGAGTTTTACGTAGCCTATGTTGTCGTAGACAGCGCTATCGACCACTGGGATTACCACTGCCGCTCGTGTGATTGAGATGTCGAAAGTGTCCTGGGCGCGGAGAACCGTCAGTCGGACATCCGTGCCCGCCGGTCCCCGGACCGTCGCGGTCACCTCGTCGAGCGTCCAACCGTTGATATCTTCTCCGTCGACCCCGACAATCCGATCGTCTTTCTGAATGCCCGCCGCTTCGGCGGGGCTGTCACCGATCGTCGAAACGATTATGAGCTGGCAGGTGGATGAGATGATCGAACACTGTGGGTTCCCCTCGGTGATCGCTGAGTCTTCGGCGGTGACCAGGGCTCCGATACCCTCGATCTGGCCCTCCTGCTCCTCCTCGATGAGGGCGACCGACTCTTCGTCCAGATAGACCGAGTTGGGATCGAGGGCCGCTGCCATTCCGCGAACGATCGCCTCGGCACCCTCCTGGCTGTCGTCGGCTTCATCAGCTAACGCTATGCAGGTCGATTCGAACGCAATAGCGGGCACGGCACATATCAGTTCGCTGTCTGAAGTGGAACCATCCAGGTCGACTACAGCTTTGGTGGCGAATTCGGCGAGGGTCGCCTCGGGGATCTCGTCGACGTAACGCTGCTGGATCAGATCGAAAACCTCACAAACGATCGACGCCTCTTCTGGCGCGTCGGCGCAGCCAACAGTCTCAATGCTGCGCCCGTTTGAGGCGACGGTTGATCCCGTCGTCACCACTTGTGAGGTTGTCGGTGCATCCGGTGGCGGCAGGGGTGTCGTGGTCGTTGACACTTCGGTCGTAGGAGTACACGCCGCGACTATGAGGGCGACGGCGATCACGATTTTGGCGGCTTGGTGGTTCATGAGTTGGCTAGAGCGAAGTTCACGAGTTCTTCGGTGGTTAGATCTTCCGGGAAGTCGACCGTGTGGTCTGGGACGAGTCCCCCATCGACGACGGAGGTTCCATTTGGGGTGGTCCAGTGGGCAATTGCGACATGAAATTCACCGCCATTTCTTAGAGGGAATGGTATCTGCACAGCGTTCTTACCAAATGTGGGCTGACCTATGACAACCGCGTTCCTGCGGTCTCTGAGCGCGCCGGCGAGGACTTCCGCCGCCGAGGCGGTGCTTTCATTGACGAGGACGATGAGTCTCTGCGATGTCGCCTGGGCGTCGCCGAGAGCTTCGTAAGTAAAGGCCTCATCCGGTCCATCCGTCTCCAGGATGGCGCCACTGGCAATGAATTCGGATGCCACCTCGATGACCGCGCTGACCAATCCACCGGGATTGTCCCTCAAGTCGATCACAATCGTCCTTGGTGACGCAGCGACGAGAGACGCCAGAGCGGCGTTGATTATCCGGGGTATATCCGAATCGAAATCCGGAATTCGCAGATAGCCGACATCGGGTAGGGGTAACTCAACCTCGATGTCGGGGAGGATGAGCTCTCTTCGCTCGATAGAAAATTCGATGACTTCGCCGTCACGATCGACTGTCAGGGCGACGTTGCCGGTTTCGTCGCCACCGATGAGGGTGGCCAGATTGACGAATCCTTTTCCGTCTACCGATTCCGCATCGACAGCAGTAATGACGTCGCCCGCCAGCAACCCCGCCTCGGCCCCGGGATTGCCTTCGATGACGAGGGAAATCTGAAGTGGGCAGGCGGGCGCAATTCGACTGCATTTCGAGCCAGCGGCGTCGGTGGCATCGAGGACGATTCCGACCCCGCCAACAATGCCGTCGGCCCGGAAACCATCGGCCAGGTCAGGAGGTACGTACCAGGTGAAGGGGTCAAGGCCGAGATCGACCATGTTGAGCACGACCTCTTCCATGGCGGCTGCAACCGGAATCTGATCATGCTGGACTCTTCCAGCGAGGACCTCACACAGCGTCTCGAAGCTGATGTCCGGAACCGCACAGAAGAATGTCCTGGGTGGTTCCTCGGTAACGTCCGTCGTGTAGTCGGCCGCTGCCCGGGTGGCGATCGCTGCAAGGTGAGCCATATCGACGGGTCGGTCGACATACCAATCGCCGAGCAACTCGATAGTCTCACAAAGCGTTTTGAAGGTCACCGGGGGCGCGTCGCAGTTCTGGAGTTCCACCGGGATATCGGGGGCTTCCGTCGTCGGAACGGCCGTCAGCGGGGGGTTGGTGGCCGCAGTAGTTGTTTCGATAACCACAGGGGCGGAGCAGGCCATAACAAAAACCAGGAGAACGGGGAGCAACTTTCTCATCATCAGGGCGTCATTATGCGGCCCTATCTCGGTTACCGTCCCTCAACGTGAGAATTAGAGCCCACCTCCGCACACCTGCTGGCGAGACCGTGATTCGGGACAGCGCCGATGGTGTCTGGCAAGAGCCCGCCGCGACCTCGCCGGATGTCGAGATCGGTCAGGACTGGTACGCATTGCCTGGGTTGATCGATGCCCACGCCCATTTTGCTGCACCAATCGGCAAAGATTGGAAATCGGACACCTTTGAGCAAGCGGTTGACCGGGCGAATCAGGCCGTTAGAGCAGGCGTGATGCTCGCACTTGACAAGGGCTGGTCCAACCTCGACACCATAAGGATCATTGAGACGATCCCAGCTCAGGATCGCCCCGAGATCGAGGCGGCCGGGATAATCAATTCAGTCGAGGGGGGATACTGGCCCGATTTCGCCCGGGAACTGACTGAGGAGAATTTCGACGACGGAATCCAGATCTCGATTGATGAAGGATCCGGGTGGGTGAAACTGGTCGGGGACTGGCCCCGCAGGGGAATCGGTCCGGTACCAAATTTCGACGAGGACCAACTGCGACGCGCGGTGGAGATGGCTGCGGCCGCCGGGTCGAAGGTGGCGATTCACACCATGGCCCGGGAGGCTCCAGCCATGGCAGTTGCTGCCGGTGTCCAATCGATCGAACACGGGCTCTTTCTCGATGAAGATTCGCTTGCCCAGCTGGGTTCTCGGGCCGGAATGTGGGTGCCCACGATTATCAGAATGGAAGCCGTGGTGGCGCAGCTTGGCGAGAATTCTTCCGGTGGCCGGCTCTTAGTCGAGGGGTTGGAAAATGTTCGCAGACTGATGCCGTTGGCGGCAGAGGCGGGTGTCCACCTGCTGGCCGGGACAGACGTAACGGTGGGAGCTCACGATGTGGCGCTCGAGGCCGTGAAGATGGTGGAATATGGCTTGTCGGTCGACGCCGCACTCAACGCCGTTTCCCGGTTTGGTTTCCAAGCAACGGAGCGGCCGACCAACTTCGAGGTCGGTAGCCCGGCCAATGCCGTTTTCTTCCGCACGAATCCTCGACACGAAATCGCGGTTCTGCAGCACCCTTCCGGCGTGGTCCGATTGGGTCATTTGCTGGGATGAAGCTCGTTCTCGCCTCAGGGTCTCCGAGACGGCGGGAGATTCTCGAATCTCTCGGGCTCCGGTTCGAGGTCGTGGTCCCCGATGTCGATGAGACCCGTAACCCGGGAGAGGCGCCGGCCGACTATGTCGATCGGATCGCCCGGGCCAAGGTGAGGGCAGTCGCCGCGCCCGACTCTGTGGTGATCGCGGCCGACACCACGGTGGTGCACAGGGGCAAGGTTTTGGGCAAGCCAGGCCATCCCGAAGAAGCCCGATCGATGCTGCGTACTCTGCAAGGGGAAACCCACGAGGTTTTTACCGGATTGGCGGTTGCGATCCACGCCCCCTCCCTCGAGTTGGCTTCACTCGTGGAAGGGACCGAAGTAGTGATGCTCCCGATGACCGAGGAGGAGATCGCCCGCTATGTCGAGTCTGGCGAACCCATGGATAAGGCCGGGTCATACGCCCTTCAGGGGGCCGGCAGCCTCTTTGTCGCTGCCGTCCACGGTTCCCCATCGAACGTGATCGGGTTGCCGGTTCACCTGCTCCCGCGGTTGTTGATTCGGTTTGGTCACGATCTGGACGAATTTCGGATTTGAGAGACTATCAGGGAACTCTCGGCCGTCGCGACTAGTTTGTAAGAGATGCGCCAGACTTCCGTAATTGTCGTGCTTCTCCTCGTCGTCGCCGCCTGTGGCGGAGAAACGGGGAGTGACACGACGACATTCGCCTCCTCGACGA
>JBGTGL010000102.1:0-16427 GCA_041746755.1 Acidimicrobiia bacterium
AAACTTTTGGGCGTATTTCGGTTCGGCACCAACGGTGTGGGACGCCTACGTATTGGCCCCGACCAAGGCCAGCCTGTACCGACTCGATCCGACGTCTCTCGAGCTTCTGCCCGAGCTGGCGACCGGGTTCTCCGAACCAACCTGGAATGCTGATGGCTGGCACACCGTGGTCACCCTGCGGGACGATGCGGTGTGGAGTGATGGCGTCCGGATTACCGCAAGTGATGTTTCCTTCACGTTCCGAACTGTCAGGGCTCTCGCCCTCGCCGGCCAATGGGCCGATGTGTTCCCGGCAGGCGTCACCGGTGTCAAGGCACTCGATGACATTCATCTCGAGATCAGCTTCGCCGCTCGTCCCAGTCTCCGGACCTGGCCATACGGTGCGGGTACCGCCCCGATCATGGCCAGCCACATCTGGGGGACCAAGATCGCCAGCATCACGACGGCCGCAGAATTGTTCGCCCTCGACGCAAGCGATGATGTCGCCGGGGGTCCCACCGATCTCGTTCACGTCGGGGAAGATCGAATAGTCGCCCGCGCGAACCCGGGCTATCGGGGCAACCCTTCAGCGCCAATTGTCGAATACGTTGTCTTCGCCTCCGAAGCCGATTTGCTCGCCGAATTGACCCGGGGCGGTATCCACACCATGGCGTCACCTCAGGGCCTTCTCCCCGACCAGGCAGCCACTCTGGCGCAAAGTGAAGGCATCGCAACGGTGACCAATCCCAAATTTGGCGTCAGATATATGAGTTTCAACACCAAACGAGAACCGATGAACGACCTCGCCTTCCGTAGAGCAGTCGCTGCGGTCGTTGACCGGGAGGCGCTGGCCACCGAAGTCGCCAGTTCGCCAATCGCCAATACCATGCTCCCCGCCGCGGCGTCGGCATGGTTTGATGAGCCCGCCGCAACCGCCATCGCCACCGGGTTGAATTCTGACCTGGCGACTTCGTGGGAAGCCATCCTCGCCGGGCTCAAGGCGAGTGGATATTCATGGACCGTCGAACCCACTCTGACTGAGGGAAAATTGGTCGCCGGCACCGGACTCCAAATCAAGGGAAGGGCACCGGCCGCGTTGACCATCCTGACTTCTGGCGACTCCTACGACCCGGCTCGCCCCGAATACGCCAACCGGATCGCGGCGGCAATCGAGCTCCTTGGTTTCAAGGTCATCCCGGTGACGACCGACTTCACCAGCGTCGTCGATCTTGCCTTCACTCCCGATGGAGAGGGCAAGGTGCACTACGACATGGCGCTGCTCGGTTGGTCGCTGGGCAACCCGGGCCTTCCTACTTTCTACGGCGATCTCTTTGGAACCTCCGGAGTCGCCAACAACACCGGATACTCCAGCGCAGCGATGGACGCGCTGATCAAGTCTCTGGACAAGGCACCCAATGTCGAGAAGGCCCGTACGGCGATATGGAAGATGGAATCGCTGATCGCTCAGGATCTGCCTTACCTTCCCCTCTACGCCAGCGAGATTACCGAGGCATACCGGGCCGACCTGGTTGCCTATCCGGACCAATCGGTGCTCGGTGGAATTCAGGCGGCGCTGGCTGGAATCGAACTGGTCACACCTCACGACTGAACATTCGATAGCCTGCGTCCGTGACCCGGCCTGAAACAACCTCCAATCGCGTCCTCACCGTTCCGAACCTGGTGTCGTTTATCAGGCTCATCGGAGTTGGAGTCTTCTGGTGGGTGATCCTGGTCGAGGAGAACATCGTCGCTGCCGCCTGGTTGATATTCCTCGTTGGTTGGACCGACTGGATCGACGGATACCTTGCCCGAAAGCTCAATCAGGTCTCCGAGTTGGGGAAGGCACTCGATCCGATCGCCGACCGTTTGATGATCGTCTCGGCGGTTCTCGGGGGAATGATCATAGATGTGGTGCCCCTGGGGATCGGGATTCCACTTCTACTAAGGGAAGCGATCATGGCTGTTGTGGCGTTGGTATTGGTCTCAAGGGGAGGTGGGACCTTGCCGGTGCGGGACATGGGCAAATTGGCGACCTTCATCATTTATGGCTCAATCCCCGCGTTCTATCTCGCCGGCGCCGACTTTTGGGCCGACTTTTTCCTTCCGCTGGCATGGGTCTCCGGCGTAATCGGTTTGGCGCTCTACTGGGTTGTGTTGTTTCAGTACATCGGTGATGCGAATGTTCGACTTTCCGGGTTAGAGTCGCCTTCCAACCCGGGCAGCGGGATCGAGGAGAACTGATGCAAATACCCGAAGGTCTTTTCTACACCGATGAGCACGAATGGATCCAGCAGCTCGATGGACGCTTGCGGATCGGGATTTCTGATTTCGCCCAGGACCAGTTAGGCGACATCGTCTATATCGAACTGCCCGAAGTCGGGTCACGGGTAGCCAAAGAAGACGTCCTGGTCGAAGTGGAGTCGACTAAATCGGTCGGCGAGGTCTACGCACCGGTTGCAGGCGAGATCGTTGCCGTCAATGAAAGTGTTTCCTCCAGCCCCGAACTGGTCAACCAGAGCCCCTACGAGGAGGGCTGGCTCGTGGAGATCAAACCCGACGAAGATCTCGACACCAGCGGACTCCTCGACGCCGCCAAGTATCGCGATCTAACCGAATAGCCTTTCCCCGGGTTCTTGTTCCTCACCCGTTTCGGGGAAGGTGGCTCTGCCGAGGCACGAGGCGGAGACGGATGGGGCCGGTTCTCACCCACGAAAGTTTGTAACGGCCTTTCTTCCCCGGAGGAGTCGAAGAGAGGGGATGATCGTCGCCCCTGCCAATAACCCGCGCAAGCGGGGAGAGTTTCTATTATCTATCCAAGATGTCTGAGGAAAACCGCCCCGAACCCAACAATGAACCTGTAGTGGAGGTCGATAACGACCCGACAGTGGTGTACGTCCCGCTCACCGATCGGGCCGAACATCCCCTCTCCCGGGAAGAAGCTTCGAGCGTCGGCGGGTTCTCCGGTTTTGCCCTGGTTGTCGAACAAGGCCCGCGTGCCGGTCTCACGTTCGTGTTACCCGAGGGCAATACCACCGTCGGCCGCCATCCCGAAAGTGACATCTTTCTCAACGATGTCACTGTGTCGCGTCACCATTGTCGATTCGTTGTGGCCGACACCGATTTGAGCGTCGAGGACAGCGGTTCGACGAACGGAACCTACGTCAACGAACAAAGGGTCGACTCCTTAACTCTTTCACCCGGCGATGAAGTGCTGGTTGGGCGATTCCACTTCGTAGTCGCCCATGGCGATGTCTGAGAACGAACTTCTCAGCATCGGCGAGGTGATCAACCAACTCAGAGATGAATTTCCCGACGTTTCGGTCTCGAAGATCAGATTCCTGGAGTCCCAGGGTTTGGTCGATCCGCATCGGACTTCGAGCGGCTACCGGCAATTCGGTAGAGATGAGATTGCCCGGATTCGTTTCATCCTCCAACAACAACGCGATCACTTTCTCCCTCTCAAAGTGATCAAATCCAAGCTGACGCTTTGGGAACGCGGTGAGGAACCGGGTCGCGGCGAGGTCGAGAATCTCGATTCCGGGGCGGGCGAGCCGTTGAGTCGCGACGAGATCCTGAAACGGTCGTCGCTTTCGGAGACAGACTTGGACTCCCTGATCGACGCCAAGATCGTGGTTCCCATTGATGGCTCGGACGTGTTCCCACCACAGACCGGTATCATCGCTTCCGAAGCAAGGCGCCTCATGGAACTGGGCCTTGAACCCCGGCACCTCCGCTCGATCAAGTTGTCTGTTGACCGAGAGGCCGATCTGATCCGTCAGCTGGTTGAACCGCTGAACCGGGCCAGCAATGCCGAAGCTCAAGAACAGGCGCGTGATTTGTTAGCGGCATCCAACGACTCGATTCAGGCCATGCACAAGGCGATGCTCAACGGAGAGCTCCGCCGTCACCTCGACATATGAGACGCACCATCACGATTCTCTTCGCCCTTGTGGCACTTAGCGGACTCGCCGCCCCCGCCGCCAGCGCTGCTCCTCTGACGTATCCAGTTGAGCTGTCCAATCCCTGGCCGGTGCCCAACGCACCGAGCCCTACCGCCCCGAGCTGGCTGGTTTACGACGCCAACGCCGGGGCAATTCTGGCTTCACGCAACTCAAACGATGAGCGAGCGATCGCTTCGGTCACCAAGGTCATGACCGGTCTTATCGTGATGGAGTATGGCCATCTCGATGAACTGGTCACCGTCTCAGAGAGGGCGGCGGCCACCGGTGAAAAGGAGATCGAGCTAGTTGCGGGTGAGCGAGTTACGGTCGAGCAGCTGTTCAAAGCGCTAATGATCCATTCCGCAAACGATGCGGCTACTGCTTTGGCTGAGCACATCGGCGGATCTGTCGAGGGTTTTGTGGACCTGATGAATGCCAAGGTGGCGGAGCTCGGACTGGAGCATTCTCACTTCCAGAATCCCCACGGACTCGACGCCTCGAATCACTACTCCTCGGCCCGCGACCTGGTTGTTATTACCAGGGAGGCGATGAGCTACCCGCTCTTCGCCGAGACCGTGCGATCGCGGTCATACGCATTCCCTCCCGATCCCGACGGCAATGCACGGATCGCCCAGACCACCAACCTCATGCTGGGAGAATACGAAGGGATGGCGGGGGCCAAGACCGGTTTCACGTTTCGAGCCTTGCTCACATTCGTGGCTGCCGCGGAACGGGACGGGCGGATGGTGTATGCCGTGATCCTCGGAAGCGAGGGGAGAAGGGCCCATTTTTCGGATGCCGAGCTCCTTCTCGACTACGCGTTCGACACTATGCCCTACTACCAGATGATGAGCAGCGGGCAACCCTACGATTCGCCTACACCGAGTGTCGAACCCGGTCCGCTGACGGTGGCGCGTGATTCCGAAGCCCTTGTCCACATCGCTGGCGAAGGATTGTTACTCGAACAACCGGGCCCCGTTGGGGGTGAGCCGGTGCCGGAGCCAGTGCCGATTTTGGAAACGACGAGAGCGCCAGAAGCGGGCCCCGATTCTCTCTGGGGTGCGATCACATTCTGGTTCTCTTCTGATGAGTGACAACGCTCTGCGTGTCCTCCCATTTGCCAGCGAGGTAATCGCCGCCGAGGACATCAGATCTCGCGTCGTCGAGTTGGGCGCCGCTATATCGGACGACTACGAAGGTCGCGACCCGGTGTTCGTGACCGTGCTGACCGGTTCGATCCCATTCGCGGCCGACCTGATGCGTTCGTTGGACGGGCCGGTAGAGATCGATTTCATGGCGCTCAATCGTTTCGGCGAGAGCGGCAGAATCTCGGTGTCTATGGACGTCTCCCGACCGGTCGACGACCGCCATGTGGTGATCATCGAGGAAATCGTTGACACCGGCCTCACTCTCAATGCCCTCAGGCAAATGATGCTCGACCGCGGGGCGAGATCCGTTGCCACGGTTGCACTTCTCGACAAGACTCGGCGTCGGGTCACCGAGGTGCCGATCGAATATCGTGGGTTCGAGGTGGGTGACGAATTTCTCGTTGGCTACGGACTCGACTGGGAAGGTCTCTATCGGAACCTCCCTTCTATGTGGGCGATCCTGGACATCGAGGGCTTTGTGAAGGACCCTCAGATCTTGGCGCGAAGCGTGTTTGGGGTTGATCGGGCGAATTGATCCGGCACCGGTGATAACCTCGGATCGATGTCCGGATCGAACGAACCAGTTTCGATGGAGGTAATCGGCGTCCGCGTCGAACTTCCCAGCAACCAGCCCATTGTTCTGCTCAAAGAGACAGAGGGAACCAGGTACTTGCCGATCTGGATCGGTGGAAACGAGGCGACATCGATTGCCACCGCCCTCGAAGGCGTCATTCCTCCTCGCCCCCTCACCCACGACCTGATGCGCTCGCTGCTCGACTCAGTGGGAGCCCTACCCGCCCGCATCACGATTACGGAGATGCGAGATTCGATCTACTTCGCCGATCTCGCCATCGATCATGAGGGTCGAGATATTCACATTTCGTGTCGGCCCTCCGATGCCATTGCCATCGCCGCCCGTTGCGGCACTCCTGTTTTCGCCCTTCCCGGTGTGCTCGATGAAGCCGGCATCGAGTTCGAGGAAGACAGTGAAGACGACGAGGTCACCCGGTTCCGACAGCTCCTCGAACAGGTGACCGTCGAGGACTTTATGGGCGGAGACGCCGCGGAGTAACCAATATGGCTCCAGGGAATTAGCTCCCCCTGGGGATGAATGCCAAAACGTTTTCCACAGTAAACGTTGACCAGCGGGACCGATCCAGGTAGCTTTCTCACAACGGCGAAATTACGGACGTGTAAGCCGGAGGATTTTCATGGTGCAGCAGCGGGAATTTGGCTACAGGGCGCCCCAGGTGTGCAACCTGGTGGGGATCACCTATCGACAGTTGGACTATTGGGCGCGTACCAATCTGATTTCGCCGTCGTTGCAGCGTGCGGCCGGGTCAGGCTCACAGAGGTTGTATTCTTTCTCTGACGTGGTGCAGCTCAAGGTCATCAAACGCCTTCTCGACGCAGGGATGAGTCTGAAAAAGATCCGCCAGGCCGTGGAGATCCTCAAAGAACAGATGGAATCCGACCGACCCCTCGCCGATGTCACCCTCCTCAGTGACGGCCAGACCATTTACGCCGCGCACTCCGAAGAAGAGGTAGTCGACGTGTTCCGACGGGGCCAGGGTGTTTTCGGAATTGCCATTGGACCGGTGGAGACTGAAGTCGAAGGTGCGATCCATCAGCTTTACCCAGACCAAGAACAAGAGTACGCCGGGGTTATCGAGGTAGGCGCAACCTGAATAAGACGGCCCTTTCCGCCCACGAAGTTCCATTCGCTCACAACAGTGAGCGTCAATTCGCACTCCTCTTGGACTTCTACGGTGTGGAATGGGACTATGAGCCTCGCTCGTTTCCCATCGCCTGGGATCGGGACGGGTCTCCTTCGCAGTACTTCACACCGGACTTCTACCTGCCCGAGGACGACCTTTTCATCGAGATAACGACGATGAACCAAAAGCTCGTGACCAAGAAGAATCGCAAGGTCCGCAAGCTGGGGGAGTTGTACCCCGACGTCAACTGCAAGGTCTTTTACCAACGCGACTATCTACACCTGGTCGTGAAATACGGGCTCGAGGAGCCGGAGAGCCTGGACGATGTGGCCGCACCAACCCGGATGCCCGGGCGCCCATCAGTCAAGAGACTCGAGGATCGCGGCGAACAACTGACCGGATGAATCGGTCACCACTGCATCAATTCAACGTCGACCTGGGGGCCCGGATGGTGGATTTCGGGGGATGGGAGATGCCGGTGCAGTACACGTCGGTACTCGAAGAACATCGGTCGGTACGCGATGCGGTTGGGTTCTTCGACGTGTCCCATCTCGGGCGCTTCTCATTAAGAGGTAGCGGAGCAGCCGCCGCTCTCGACCGATTGCTTTGCAACAGCCTGGCCCGCATCGAACCGGGCCGCGCTCAATACACGATGATGCTCAACCGATCGGGTGGCGTCATCGACGACATCATCGTGTGGTGGCAGGGCGAGAACGACTATTGGGTCATGCCCAATGCATCGAATCAACCGACGGTGATGGCCGCGTTTGCTGCCGAGACCGAGTGCCAGGTGGCGGACTTGCAGATGGAAACAGCCATGATCGCGCTTCAGGGCCCGGAGGCCGGCATCATATTCGAAAGGATTGTCGGCGAGGTTCCGCGTCGCTTCAGGACAATGGAATCGGAATGGCATGGAGGCACGCTGTCAATCGCCGGCACCGGATACACCGGGGAAAAGGGCGGCGAGATCGTAACTGACCCTGATACGGCGATCCAACTGGCCGAACAGCTGGTGGCAGCCGGGGTAGCGCCGTGTGGATTGGGTGCGCGTGACACTCTCCGACTCGAAGCTGGCTTTCCACTTTGGGGCCAGGATCTGGATGAGGCCAGGACTCCCCTTGAGGCCGACCTTGGATTTGCGGTTGACTTTTCCCGCGACTTTGTGGGGCGGGCCGCTCTCGACCGGCAACGCGAATCGGGCATCCCGTCACTCCTTGCAGGGTTTGTTGTCGACGGCCCGGGTATTCCCCGACACGGCTACCCCGTGATATCAGGGGCGAGCATCGGTGTTGTCACCTCGGGCAACATGAGCCCGACGCTGGGAAAAGGCATAGGAATGGCATACATGGAGCCTCCGACCGGGGAATCTGCGGCCCTCGAGGTTGATATACGAGGGCGTCGGGTGGAGGGACACTTCAAGAAACCGCCATTCCACAAGGAGACGACTCGCTGACAACAGCCGCGGGTTTAGGATTCGCTGGTGAGTGACATCAAATCAACGGTCCGTCAGCAGCCCAACCCCGAATATGGAACAGAGTTGATCCGGGAGTGGCATCCGGAATCCGAAGCTAAGGGCACGGTTGTTCTCGTTCATGGGCTTGCCGAACATTCCGGTCGCTACGAACGGGTCGGCCGTTTATTCGCCGACAACGGGTTCAGCGTGGCAGCACCGGACCTCTTCGGCTTTGGCAGGAGCGGAGGCGACCGCGCCGATGTCCAAGACTGGGACGACTACCTCGATCAGGTTGGCCGATTGGTTGAAGGTGCGGATCGCCCGGTGATCTTGCTGGGACACTCCATGGGTGGATTGATTGCCACCAGCTATGCCCTCGGTGACCACCCCAAACCAGACTTACTCGTGCTTTCCGCGCCCGCCATCGGTGGTGGGGCGGCCTGGCAGAAAGCTCTGGCACCGGTTTTAGCCCGGATCGCCCCGGGTATGCACATCCCCAACAATCTCAAAGGAGAGCAGCTGAGCCGTGACCCTGAAGTTGGCGAGGCCTATTTCTCTGATCCATTGAATGTTTTCAAGACGACAGCACGGTTGGGTAATTTCTTGTTTGCCGCGCAGACAGCGGCGGCACCTCAGCTGGACCAGCTCGCGATTCCGACATTGGTCATGCACGGCGGATCCGATTCGATTGTTCCCCCGGCTTCGACAGCGCTTCTGGGCGACCTCGATGGCGTTGAGCGAAGGCTCTATCCGAAACTGCGCCACGAGATATTCAACGAACCTGAGGGTCCGCAACTCGTTGCCGAGGTTGTCGATTGGATCGGTGACGAATTGGCGAAAAACTCCTAGGTCTACCCGCTCACCTTGAGGAGTACCTTGCCCGATTCGGGGGAGCCAGCCGCCTCAAAAGCCAGATCGAAGTCTTCGAGGTCGAAACGGTGGGTGATAACGGGTTTCAAGTCGATCGTCGAACCGATGAGGACATCCATCTTGTACCACGTGTCGTACAGTTCCCTTCCGTAGATCCCCTTCAGATTGAGCATGTTGAAAATGACCACACTCCAATCGATGGGGAATGCCTCGCCGGGAATCCCGAGGAGGGCGACGTTGGCACCATGAATGGTGTTCTCCAGTATGTCCTGATATGCGTGGGGATTTCCTGACATCTCAAGAGCAACGTCAAAACCTTCGGTCATTCCGATCTCGGCCTGGACCGTTGCCAGGTTGGTTGCTGTGCGGTCCACCGTCCGGGTAGCCCCCATTTTCTCAGCTAGCCCTAGGCGAAATGGGTTGACGTCGGTCACCACGACGTTTCGGGCACCGGCGTTGGCGACTACGGCTGCAGCCATGATGCCGATCGGTCCGGCACCGGTGATGAGAACGTCTTCGCCATGGACGGGGAACTTGAGAGCGGTGTGGACGGCGTTTCCGAAGGGGTCGAACAATGCCGCGATTTCGGGGTCAATTCCTTCGGTGTGACGCCAGACATTTGATTTCGGCACCACGACGTAGTCGGCGAAGGCGCCGGGGAGGTCGACCCCGATCCCGCGGGTGTCGTTACACAAGTGTCGTCGGCCCGCAAGACAATTGCGACACCGGTTGCATACAACGTGGCCTTCAGCGCCAACCAATTCACCGATCTCGAATCCGGAGACACCGGATCCCATCGCAGCGATCGTTCCAGAAAATTCGTGCCCTATGGTCATCGGCGTGGGGATCGTTTGTTTCGCCCAATCGTCCCACTGGTAAATGTGGAGGTCGGTTCCACACAATCCGGCCGAATGGACCTTGATCAGCACCTCATCGAGGCCCGGTTCAGGCACCGGAATATCTTCCAGTCGGAGACCTTGCTCATCAGCATGTTTGACCAGCGCTCTCATGGAAGGGGCGTGCCTCGAAGAGAGTTGGGCGATCCAGTAGCGATGTCTCTTGCCGATTCAATTACCGTACCGCTGCGAAGGCCGCAGCAAACGCGGTCGTCGATCCATAATGATGGGAGTGGCATTGGAGTCACGGACATCTTGTCACGCTAACAATAGGGGAGCGGCCGCACATGGCTAGCCCGGACTCATTGTCGGGAAGTTTGTTGGTTGCTTCGACGCTGATCACCGAGCCCGTCTTCGCCCGGTCGGTGATTCTCGTGATGGAACACAACCTCGAGGGTGCGTTCGGATTGGTCCTGAATCAGCCGTCGGAAGAACTGGTCTCCGACCATCTGCCGGAATGGTCAGAGTCGGTGGCACCCCCGGGAATGGTGTACGTTGGCGGGCCCGTGGAACCCGAAGTGGGGACGGGGATGTGCCCGGGTGCCTTTTCGGTCGACAGTCCATTGCCCGGTGTGTCGCTCCTCGATCTGGAGAGCAGTCCCACGGAACGGCAACGGGGAGCTCGAATCTATTCCGGATACTCAGGTTGGGGGCCGGGACAGCTGGAATCCGAATTGGCCGCCGGATCGTGGTACGTGGTCACGGCATCTCCCGATGATCCGTTCTCTGAACCGGCGGGCTTATGGGCGGCGGTTCTTCGTCGCCAACCGGGACAACTGGCGATGGTGGCGAACTTTCCCCCAGATCCTTCGATGAACTAACCCCGAATTGCTCTGGTTCGATCTACCCTGCGCTCGTGACCGCTTCGACCGCTCCCAAGCTCCGCCCGTCCCTGAAACGGCGAGCGCCAGGACTCGATGTGGAACGGGTCTACTGGAACGCTGGTAGCCGAATCGTTTGTGGCGTCGACGAGGTCGGCCGGGGTTCTTGGGCCGGGCCCCTCACTGTCGGCGCCGCCGTGGTCCCCAGGGACCGCAGGGTCTACAAGATTCGCGACTCGAAGATGCTCACCGAACCCGAGCGTGAGGCCCTCTTCGAGAGGATCGCTGAATGGGTTGAGGATTGGTCGGTAGGCCACGCCTCGGCCGAGGAATGCGATCGCCTCGGGATGTCGGAAGCGCAACGACTAGCTGCTCGTCGGGCCATCTCCGGTCTCCAACGGCCACCAGATCAGCTCCTGATCGACGGGAAGTGGGACTTCATCGGAGGTTCAAAGATGCTCGTGCGTGGTGACGCCACCTCGCTCTCGATTGCGTCGGCGTCGATCCTGGCCAAAGTCACACGAGATCGGATCATGCGAGAGCTGGCGGTCAACTATCCAGCCTTCAATTTCGAAGGAAACAAGGGCTATCCGTGCCCTATCCATAAGGCAGCTCTTCAGGCCCTCGGCCCGAGTGCTATCCACCGGCGCTCCTGGGTATTCATGGACCATCTGGTTTGGAATGGACTGAGTCGGTATGTGCGGCCCGACGACCAATTGTCTTTCGCCTTTGAGGCGTGATCCCGACCTCAAGCTGAGCGAGCACGATCTGGCATCGCTCAATGGTGACCTGGGGAGCGGTGCTGCACTCGCCATGGGGCTGCTGGTGGCCATCGCTTCGACCGACGGGGCACGGAGCTTTATCGACATCGTCGGAGCTCACATCGATGGATGTTTGTTTCACGGTCGGGCCGGCACCGACTTCGTCCGAGCGCTGGTAGACGGAGGGTCTCAGGTCAAGGTGCCAACCACCCTCAACGTATCATCGCTCGACCTCCTCCATCCCGACTTGTACCGGGGGAGTGATTTCACGGCTGAAGCCGCCCGGGAGTTGATGGATCTACACGTGGCTTTGGGATGCGCCCCAACGTGGACGTGTGCCCCCTATCAGCTTCCCGACCGACCGAAGCTGGGCAGCCAAATTGCATGGGGGGAGTCGAACGCGATTGTGTTTGCCAATTCCGTCCTCGGTGCCAGGACCAATCGGTACGGCGATTTCGCCGATCTCGCATGTGCAGTTACCGGCCGGGCTCCGGCAACGGGACTTCATACCGGAGTGGGAAGGCTCGCCGACGTTGTGGTTGAGTTGGATGTTCCCGAGACGGTTTTCGCCCACGACATCTTTTATCCGCTGCTCGGGTTCTGGCTGGGCGCCAATACGGGCAATGGGATTGCGGCGATTGTGGGGCTTCCGGCCGCGACCACCGAGGACGATTTGCAGGCACTGGGTGCTGCTGCTGCATCGTCGGGGTCGACAGCCATGTTTCATGCGGTCGGCATCACTCCAGAAGCGCCATCGCTTCATGAGTGCGTCAAGGGTGTCGACCTCCCCACGCTCAGTGTCGGAATCGAGGACCTGCGTGACGCCCGCGCCCGATTGGGAATCGGGGAGGGGGTTGTCGGAGCGGTGTCGGTGGGAACTCCACATCTATCCTCTCAAGAACTCGAGAAACTCTCGGCGCTGACCGCCGGACGACGCTCCCGCGTACCGTTCTATGTAAATACCGGTCGCAACGTCCTCGATGAAGCCTCGACTGCTGCCATCACGAGCCTGGAAGCCTTCGGAGCGACAATCGTCACCGACACCTGTACCTATATCACACCGATAATGGGCCCCGTCGACGGCCCGGTCCTCACCAATTCGGGGAAGTGGGCGTACTACGCCCCTGCCAATCTGGGCGTCGAGGTGGTGTTCGCCGGATTATCGGAGTGTGTCGAAGCCGCATTGACCGGGCGGATCAACCTCTCCGACCCATTTCTGACGTCATGAGATGCCTCCTCGATGGCGAAGCCATCGGCCCTCTCCAAATCCTGACAGAGCCGCTTTCCTTCTGGGGTGGAGTCGACGTGGAATCAGGGCAGATCATCGACCCGAATCACCCTCAGTTCGGAGAACTGGTTTCGGGCTGCATTCTCGGGCTACCCCACGGACGAGGGAGTAGCTCCTCGGCGACTGTGCTCGCTGAAATGATCCGAATCGGAAGCGGTCCGGTCGGTCTGATTCTCAGCGAGCCCGACCAGATACTCGTAGCCGGCGGTTATGTGGCGAATGTGCTCTATGCCAAGCGATTTGTTGTGTCAGTCGGGGATCTGCCTGAGACGTCGGAAGGCGTTTTCCGGCTGGATGCCGATGGTTTGGAGCAATTGGGGGCATGACATTGGGCCCCCTGGGGTGTGCCCTTAGGGAAATGCCCGATTCTGCCGATATGTCGGGAGTGCAATACATCGACAATCTCGATGATTTTTTCCACCTCCTCCCGGTAGCGCTTTATCGCACGACGCCGGAGGGAGAGCTACTTGCCGCCAACCAGGCGCTCGCCGAGCTCCTCGGTTTCGAATCCACCGAGGAATTGCTGTCACAAGACCGTGATGTCGAGTCGTACTACGTCGAGGGTTCAATCCGTGATGGATGGATCGATGAGATCGAAAACCATGGCCGGGTCGAAGAGCTCGACTTCGAGCTGACCCGTAGCGACGGCTCGACGATTTGGGTCCGTGACACCGCTCGGGTCGCCAGGAGTGGCCAGGGTGAGGTCCTCTACTTCGAGGGAGCCCTGGTCGATGTCAGCGAGAAAGTTCGACTCCGTCACTCCCAGGAGGAATTCATCGCCACGGTCTCACACGAACTGCGGAATCCGATCTCTGTGGCCCTCGGCCTCAGCCAGGAGATGGCCGACGACTATGACAGCTTTGGGGAAGACGAGCGGAGGAAAATGGTGGCGATGATCGCGCGCGAGTCGGAGGAGGCCGCGTGGCTCATTGAAGATCTCTTGGTGGCCTATCACGACGAGCGAAGAGAATTGAGCTTCGTCCCGAGTTCCTTTCCGATAAACCGCGAAATCGAGCGGATTGTGTCCACTATCGAGCCAACTGTTGGTTTTGCAGCCGATGAGGATGTGACTGTCTCTGCCGATCCGGGTCGGACCCGTCAGATAATCCGTAATCTCGTGAGCAATGCGATTCGCTATGGCGGGAGCCGGATATCCGTCGAGATCGAATCCGAGGACTCTCGGGCCGTCGTGCGTGTTTGCGACGACGGGGACCGCATCGAGGACGTTGTCGTCGAGACCATCTTTGAACCGTTTGGCCAGGAACGTCGCAAGATCATTCCCAACTCGATTGGTTTGGGGTTGCCGGTCTCGAGGAAACTCGCTCGCCTCATGGGCGGAGACGTTCAGTACTCCTACGAGGACAACCGATCCTGTTTTTCGCTCTTCCTGCCGCTGGGTTGAACCCGGCTTCCGCCTAACCTCACCTGAATGCGCGTTCTAGTCACTGGAGGGACCGGCTTTATCGGCAGCCACACTGTTGTCGCCCTCATTGAATCGGGCCACGAACCGGTGGTTGTCGACAATCTCTCCAACTCAAGCGACACCGTTTTGGGACGAATTGGAGAATTGACCGGTTTCGTTCCCGAGTTCCACCGACTCGACATTCGCGACAGCGTAAGAATCTCGGAGGTAGTTTCTGGCGAAATAGACGCTTGCATCCACTTCGCTGCGCTCAAGGCAGTAGGCGAATCGGTCGCCGAGCCTCTCCGGTACTACGACAACAATGTGGCCGGGACGATCTCGCTGCTGGCTTCGTTGCAGGGTGCTGGTGTGAAACGATTCATATTCAGTTCGTCGGCCACCGTTTATGGGGAGCCGGTCACCCTTCCGCTCCGGGAGGACATGCCGATCGGCGAGGCCACCAACCCTTATGGCTGGAGCAAGATCATGATGGAGCGTGTCCTCCTCGACATGCAGTCGGCCCATCCCGAGTGGAGTGTCGCCTTGCTCCGCTACTTCAACCCGGTGGGAGCCCACCCGTCCGGTCTAATTGGTGAAGAGCCGAGGGGAGTCCCCAACAATCTGATGCCCTACGTTGCGATGGTTGCCGGTGGCCAGTTAGACCATGTCAGAGTATTTGGTGACGACTACGCGACTTCCGATGGGACAGGAGTGCGGGACTACATTCACGTTCAGGATCTGGCACGGGGCCATGTTCGGGCCCTCGACGTCCATGGTGATGAGCCGGGGGCGCACACATATAACCTTGGTACCGGGCGTGGTAATAGTGTGCTGGAAGTGATCAAGACATATTCCGAAATGGCAGGCGTCGAAATTCCCTATGAAATTGAACCGCGAAGACCGGGCGACGTGGCTGCCTCCTACGCCGATGTCCAGAAGGCCTACTCCCGACTGGGTTGGAGCACCGAACTCGATCTTGCCGACATGTGCCGGGACTCGTGGAACTGGACCAGCCGGAACCCGCGATGATGGATCTGGCTGAACTAGGCCGAGAGTGGGCCGAATCCGACCCTGATCCGAACACTTCTGCCGCACTTCTCACCATCATCGATAGCGGCGATAGCGGAGCTCTTAAGGCGGCGATGGGCGGGGCTCTGGAATTCGGCACCGCCGGGATCCGGGGGGAAGTTGGTGCCGGGTCCAATCGGATGAACCGGGCTGTAGTGATCAAGACGACAAAGGGATTGGCTGACTTTCTGCTGGATCGATATCAGGGAATACCCGATAGCCCAGTGATCGTCGGATTCGATGCCAGACCGTCGAGCAGGCAGTTTGCCCAGGACACAGCGGGCGTCCTCGCTGCGGCCGGAATCTCGGTGGTCTACTTCGATGAAGTCACCCCGACGCCAATCGTTGCCTTCGCGGCCAAGATCCTCGAAGCGTGCGCGGCTGTGGTGGTTACCGCCAGTCACAATCCGCCGGCGGACAATGGCTACAAGGTCTACGACTCCAATGCTGCCCAGATCATTCCGCCGACCGATACCGAAATTTCTGCAGCGATTTCAGCAACCGGAGCGGCCAAGGGCATCCCCCTCATCGCCGACGTTTTCGACGTGTCTCATCCTCTGGTTGAGCAGGCGCCGGAATCGATACTGGATCAGTATTGGGAGGAGGTCAGTCGCTACCGGACGAGCTTGCCATCGAGCACGCTGAAAATCGTCTACACGCCACTTCACGGGGTCGGTGGTGCCACACTGAGCGAAATCTTTTCCCGGACGGTTCACAGCGATTTTCACGTCGTCGATTCCCAGTTTGAGCCGGACGGGACATTCCCGACCGTTTCGTTTCCCAATCCCGAGGAGAAGGGAGCACTCGACCTCGCGCTGGCAACGGCCGCTGACCTGGACGCTGGCTTGGTGCTTGGCAACGACCCAGACGCTGACCGGCTGGCGGCCGCAATCCCTGTCGACGGGGCTTGGAGGCTTTTTACCGGCAACGAACTCGGTGTCATTATCGGTGCCCACCTCCTCGCAACCATGGCACCCGCGATGGATTCTCGCCCGATCACCGCCAACTCAGTTGTGTCGAGCCCGATGCTGGAGAGTATTTCGGAGTCATATGGGGCGAAACATCTGGTGACGCTGACCGGG
>JBGTGL010000103.1:0-21970 GCA_041746755.1 Acidimicrobiia bacterium
AATGTCCTCGAATACAAGAGGTTGTTCGACTTGGTGTAGTAGACCTTGCCAGCTTCGACGGTTGCACCCAAGATTTGGGCCCAGTTCACCCCGGTATTCGGAACCACCACCGGAGCAGAAGCCGTCGTCCCGTTATAGGAAGCAGTGGTCAAAGACCCATCAGAACGGGTCTCGAACACTGTCACGGGAAGATTGACCGGCGTTGGCTGTGGAATCAATCCGCCCACCACGGGGAACGGCCAGAAGACCAGCTTGCCTTTCTGCTGTCCGTTGACCAAGTCGGTATCTGCGCCGAGATAGAGACCGCCGTTGGTACCGTTGAGGGTAAAGACAACCGCGCCACGATCACGCCCCGGGTTCCACTTCAAAGGTACCCCATTCAGCGGGTCAAGGGCTGAAAGACCAAGCCTCTCTACCGCTCCCTCTCGGGCAGAATCTCGGCCCAGATAGTTATTCATCCACCGGTTGTGACCGCCAACGTAGATTGCGACATCCGTGACGGCTAAGGCGGTCAGGGTATCTCCTCCCGACCAATCAGCCCAGGTCTCCTCGGCGTCAGAATCCGTGGGTTGGTTCTCCCAACGCGCCGCTGAGTCGCATAAGGTTCCCGTAAATGCAGCGCCGGTGGTAGCGATGACAAAGTAGGATGCGTCCGGAGAGAACTCAACGTCTCGCATGTAGGTCCAGAAACCTGAACTGCACTCTGCCTCATACCCATCGGTATTCCAAGCCGCAACAGAATTCGAGTTCACGTTCAACAATGCCACTTGACTCCGCGATTGCCCGCCGATCTCTACAAAGTTTCCGGCGGCGATCATCTGTGAACCATCGGCCGTGACATCTATCGACGCCACCCAGCTGAAATCACCTACTCGTGCCTCTCCCACAGCGACGTTGAAGGGCTCGACGGCCCCGGTCGTTGCATTGACAACTGCAATTTTCTCCCGGGCGATCCCGCCGACGTGAGTGAAGTTTCCCCCGAGAAACATCCGATTTCCTCTGACCTTTATGTCCTGGACCCGTCCGGCCGTAGTCGTGGTAAATGAGGCGTCGCGTTGACCGTTGGAGACATTCAGTTTGGCGAGTCCGAACGACGGCTGCCCATTCACGCTCGTGAACTTGCCCACAATGAACACCGACTGACCGTCTGGGGCTACCGCAATCTGATCGATGTAGTCGTCGACAACCGGGATAAAGTCATTTCTAACCAATCCGGTCGTCTTGTCGTAGGCGAAGATGTTGGTGCGGGGGATACTGGTGTTCGAGCCCGGATTGCGGACGGAAGGGAATTTGCCAACAACGACAACCGTATTGCCCACCTCGGCGACGCCGCTGACATAACTGTAATTGTTAGTGGGCGCGGTAATTCCTTCGACGAAAGGTACGTTGCTTGCAGGATTTTCTCGGGCCACCTTGGTATGGGAACCCCGATCCTCTGGCAAACCGTCGGCACTCGCCGGGATTGCGGAGAAAGGACCAAGGAGCGAAAAGATCAGGCCGAGGGCGAGGGTGCTCGCCAAGGCGCGCAGATAGACCGTCGATCCGTGTCTTGTTGTGCCGTCGCGATCCGCCCAATCGCGCCCAAAATTGCCCATGAAGCTCCCAGCCCCTGACTACTCAGCGAGATGTTAGACCACACAAGAAATTGTTCAAGAGGCCTACAGAACCAAACCGAGTATTGGCCGTCCCTAGTCGAGTTGGATGGAGCTAATTGAGTCCCAGCCGATGGTGTAGTCGGATCCTGAGAGGATCGGTTCGCCCAGAAAACCCGCCGACGAAACGTCGTAGTAGCCAAAGAGACCGTCGGTCCGGTAGAAGAACATCTCATCCTGGCCATCACCATCGAGATCCACAGCGCTGAGTGCCGACCATCCCGCCGTGTAGTCGCTTCCAGCCAGCATTGGCGACGGGAGCGATCCATCCGCTCTCACGTTGTAGAACCGGAAGAGGCCATCGTCCCGATAGAAGAACATCTCATCCTGGCCATCACCATCGAGATCCACAGCCGTAATTGCATCCCACCCAGTCGTGTACCCGCTCCCCGCGACCATTGGCGACGGGAGCGATCCATCCGCTCTCACGTTATAGAACCGGAAAAGCCCATCGTCCCGATAAAAGAACATTTCGTCCTGGCCATCACCATCGAGATCCACAGCCGTAATTGCATCCCACCCGGTCGTGTACCCGCTCCCCGCGACCATTGGCGACGGGAGCGACCCATCCGACCTCACGTTATAGAACCGGAACAACCCATCGTCCCGATAAAAGAACATCTCGTCCTGGCCGTCACCCTCGAGGTCCACAGCCGTGATGGTGCTCCACCCCTGTGTATACCCGTTCCCGGAGACCAAGGCCGCCCCAAGTTCGCCACCCGGGGTGGTCTCATAAAACGCGTACAGACCGTCCTGCCGGTAGAAGAACATCTCATCGGGGTTCCACATCGCTCGGGCTTCGGCCTCGACAAGACTCGGATAGGGATCGAATGCGGCATTGGCCGAGTCCCGCAACTCGAAATGAAGATGGGCGTAAGTGCCTTCGGCGTTGCCACTATCACCCACATAGCCAATGACCTGCCCAGCCTCCACGTGCACTCCGGTTGCTATACCTGGAGCGAATCCCCACCCCTGACCGTCGTCCGTCCCGGGAGTGTCGTTATTGAGATGTATGTACCTGCTGCGGAAACCGTCGTCGTGAATGAGCTCCATGGCGCAGCAGTTGCCACCCACGACATCGTGAACCCAACCAACAGTTCCTGAGGCTGCGGCGACCACCGGCGTCATCTTTTCCGCTCGGATATCTTCGCCCTCGTGGGTTCGTCCCCCTCCACGTGGGTCGCCAAAGGTGTTCGAGTAAGAGTTCTCACCGTCAACAGGGAAGACGATTTCGTACGGATCTGCGGCATATGCGGCGTGAGCGGGAAGCAGCGTCGCCAAAAGGGAAGCCGCCAGAAAAACAAACTTCATTCAGATAATGGAATCGGCATCAGGTCCAACCATGTTGAGCATTTCTAATCCAGGTTCACCGAGGTGATCGAAGACCACCCCATCGTGTACCCGTTCCCCGCGAGGATCGGATCGCTCAGATGCCCGTTTTCCCTGACCAAGTAGTAGCGAAATAATCCATCGTCACGGTAGAAAAACATCTCATCCTTGCCGTCCCCGCCAAGGTCGACTGCGGTGATCGCATCCCAACCCACGGTGTATTCGTCCCCAAAATGGATGGGGAATCCCAGGGCCGCATCGGGCCGGATGTTGTAGTAGCGGAACAAACCGTCGTCGCGATAGAAGAAGATCTCGTCGAACCCGTCACCGTCGAGATCAACCGCGGTAATAGCATCCCAACCGGCGGTGTAACCGCTACCGGCCAAGATCGGGGAGCCCAGCTGACCGTCTGGCTCGATGTCGTAGTATCGGAACAAACCGTCCTCCCGATAGAAGAACATCTCATCCTGGCCGTCGCCGTCGAGGTCAATCGCGCTGATCGCATCCCAACCGGTGGTGTAGCCGCTCCCGGCAAGAATGGGCGCGGGCAAGGTTGCGTCGGGGCGGATGTCATAGAAACGGAACAAGCCGTCGTCCCTGTAGAAGAACATCTCGTCCCGGCCGTCGCCTTCCAAGTCGACCGATGTTATCGATGACCAACCCGACGTATAACCCGGACCTGCCTGAATCGGAGAGCCGAGGTCTCCATTCGGTTTGATGTCGTAATACCGGTACAAGCCGTCGTCGCGGTAAAAGAGCATCTCGTCTTCCATTGGCGGTCCCTCGACTCGCCATACCGTGCCACCCAGAGAAACGACATACATCTCACCGAGACCATCGACTCCGAACGACGCCACCAGGCTGGTCGAGAATTGGGAGCGCCAGTCATAGTGGTTTTTGACCGAGCCGGTGAATTCGAAGGATCGTACCCACCCCGACGGAAAGTCTCCGTAGAAGTACGTGCCGTACAGCGACGGGATGTGACTCCCCCGATACACGACGCCGCCGGTCACGCTCGTGCCGATACTGCGGGGATAGTCGATTTGAGGTAGCACTGTGTCCGACGACGAGCAAGATGTTCCCGGTGGGTAACAGAGCGTTCCTTCGAGGCGATTCCATCCCAGATTTGTGCCCCCAGCGTCACTCTCGAGAACGGTCACCTCCTCACGTGCACTCTGGCCAACATCCCCGATATAAAGGCGACCAGTCGGATGATCGATCCAGAAACGCCACGGATTTCGCAGCCCGTAGACCCAGATCTCGTCGGCGCCGGCTGCATCGACGAAAGGGTTGTCGGCCGGTATTGCATAATTCTTGTTTGCGCTTTCAGGAAAGTCATCGCCATCGACGTTGACCCTAAGGATCGACCCGAGCAAGGTATCCTTGTTCTGGCCATTTCCCCCAGGATCACCACCTCCACCGCCGTCACCAACCCCGACATAGAGATATTTGTCCGGGCCAAAAAGGATCATCCCACCGTTGTGATTGGACGCAGGCTGAGGGATTCGAATCACAGTCTTGAGACCTGCCGCGCTCACTGTGTTTGCAGCCGGGTTTGCCACTAACTCGGCAACGACAAGTGCACCGACCGAATCGGTGTAGCTGATATACAGCTTCCCGTTGGAGGCAAAGGCGGGATGAAAGGCCATCCCTAGCAAACCCTGCTCACCTCCTGCTGACGCCGGTAACAAATTGCCGACGTCGAGATATGGAGTCGACAGCACGGAATGGTTGCCTGTCACAACCTTTACCTTGCCGCCCCGCTCCACAACGAACTTACGAGTATCGCCGTCAGGGGCGGTCAGATATAGCGGGGCGGAAAACGAATCGTCGACCTCCTCCAAGTAAACACCGAGCTCCGGCGGGGGGGTCGCCGATGGGCCTGCGAAGAAGAGCGAGAGAAGGAGAAAGTTCAGCATGTGTGCCTACGCCCAGAGTAAGGCCTACCTTTTCATAAGAGCGATGAGATTGGAAATGACCTGGTCTGTCGAATCTCCCGGAACAACCGAGATGTCCGCCATCTCTGGACGTTCGTACGGTGCGTCGATCCCGGTCATATCACTTATCTCCCCGGCCCGTGCTCTGGCATAGAGGCCCTTGGGGTCTCGCTCCTCGCATATCTCGAGTGGGGTGTCGACAAACACCTCGTAAAAGGGGACACCCCGGTCCCGATGGCGTGACCGCGCCATGTCCCGGTCGGCGACGTAGGGAGCGATGAGAGGGGCTAACACAATCATTCCGGCCTCTGCCATGAGGCAGGCCACCTCAGTGACCCTACGCACGTTCTCAGCACGGTCATCCGGGGAGAACCCCAGATCGGAATTTAGGCCGAGCCGGAGGTTGTCGCCATCGAGGACGAACGCAGCGCGCCCCTTTTCGATCAAGGCCCGTTCGACAGCAAAAGCGAGGGTCGACTTTCCCGAACCCGACAGGCCAGTGAGGAGGACTGTGCATCCGGTTTGCCCGAATAGGGTTTTGCGTTGCACTGCCGTCACCTGCGCCTCATGAGCGGTGACATTCTCCGTCATGTATTGGTAATCATCCCGGCGCCGACGGTGCCATTGGTCGCCTCGTCAACCAGTATGAACGCTCCGGTGGCCCGGTTGCGGCGGTAATCGTCGACAAAGAACGGAGTTGTCGTTCGCAGTGTCGCCCGGCCGATCTCATTCAAAGCAAGAGATTCGGCATCTTCGTCACGGTGCAGGGTGTTGATATTGAGCCGATAATGGAGATCTTTGACCAGCGCCCTCCCCCATCGGGTGGTGTGTTTGATCGCGTACATCTTCCCCGGCGAAAGATCGGCCTTCTCGTCCATCCAACAAACCATGGCGTCGAGGTCCTGGGTGGGAGTTGGCTGGTTTCGGGGCCGGCAAATCATGTCTCCCCGTGAGATGTCGATCTCGTCTTCGAGAGTGAGAATCACTGACATCTGAGGCGTCGCCTGCTCGACCGGGCCATCTGCGGTCTCGATGGTTGCAATCTTGGTGGCGAATCCGCTGGGCAACACCATCACATCGTCGCCGGGCTTGAGAACGCCGCCGGCGACTGTCCCGGCGTACCCCCGGAAATCTTGGTGATGCATGCGATGGGGCCGGATAACCGTCTGCACCGGGAAACGAACGTCGATCAGGTTTGAGTCACTCGCGATGTGGATGTCCTCGAGCAATTCGAGGACAGTCGGGCCGTGATACCAATCCATGTTCATCGACCGGTCGACCACGTTGTCGCCTAAAAGGGCCGAAACCGGGACAAAGCGGAGGTCATGAATATCGAGACGTTGCGCAAACGATCGGAATTCTTCGACAACTTCGTTATATCGATCCTGACTCCAATCGACCAGGTCCATTTTGTTGACACAGAGGACCAGGTGAGGAACCCCGAGTAGTGAAGCCAGGAAGGAGTGGCGTCGGGTCTGTTCAATGACCCCGTTGCGGGCATCCACCAGGATTAGAGCAATGTTGGCCGTTGAGGAACCGGTGACCATGTTCCGTGTGTACTGGATATGACCAGGAGTGTCGGCGAGGACGAACTTGCGCTTCGGAGTGGCGAAATATCGGTAGGCGACATCAATGGTGATCCCCTGCTCTCGTTCCGCTCTCAGCCCATCGGTCAAGAGCGCCAGATCGACGTAGTCGGTGCCGCGGCGACGAGAGGCCTCTTCGACAGCTTCCAACTGGTCCTGGAAGATCTGCTTCGAGTCATACAGCAGTCGACCGATCAAGGTCGACTTACCGTCGTCGACGGATCCAGTCGTAGCTAGACGAACCAGTTCGGAGGTCATTAGAAGTACCCCACTTTCTTGCGATCTTCCATAGCGGCCTCGGCAGTCCGGTCGTCGGCCCGACTCGCCCCTCGCTCGGTGATTCGGGTGGCGGCTACCTCTTCGATGATTTCTTCCACGGTGCCTGCCATCGATTCAAACGCTCCCGTACAGGTCATATCACCGACGGTTCGAAACCTGACCACCGCCTCGAAGACCTCTTCGCCGTCGACCGGTCGGAGGAACGAAGACAAAGCCATCAACATCCCGTCGCGCTCAAATACTTCCCGACGATGAGTGAAATAGACCGAGGGGAGCTCGATTCCCTCCGACCCGATGTATTGCCACACATCCATTTCCGTCCAGTTGGAAATCGGAAACACTCTCATATGCTCGCCATGTTTGCGCCGGGGGTTGTAAAGGTTCCACAATTCCGGCCGCTGATTCTTCGGGTCCCATTGCCCGAACTCGTCCCGGAAAGAAAATACGCGCTCTTTCGCCCGGGCCTTTTCCTCGTCACGTCGAGCCCCACCGAACACGGTGTCGAAACGATGAGCAGCAATCGCGGTGAGCAACGACTCGGTCTGGAGACGATTGCGGGAGGCACGGGGTCCGGTCTCGTCCACCACCCGGCCCGCATCGATCGACTCTTGTACCGAGGCGACGATCAAGTCCGCCCCGACTTCCTCGACGGTACGATCGCGGAACTCGATCACCTCAGGAAAGTTGTGTCCGGTGTCGACGTGCATCACGGGCACGGGCAATCGCGCCGGCCAGAATGCCTTGGCGGCGAGGTGGAGGACAAGAGCGGAGTCTTTGCCCCCTGAGAAAAGCAACACGGGTCGTTCCGACTCGGCGACAGCCTCCCTGATGATATGGATCGACTCGTCTTGAAGATCCTTGATGTGGTCAGATTGAATTGTGGTCACCGACCACAGATTAGAGCCGAAACCGTCCGATAAAAAGAGGACGCACGACCCAGGCCTATTCGACGGACACGAGCGGACGCAGCGCGCGGTTCAAATCGTCCACAACCTCAGTGCCGCAAGCGACTATGTCTTCGATCCTGACGCCGAATTCGCCGGGGATGTAGATGCCCGGTTCTACTGAAAAAGTCATACCCGATTCAAGAGGGATTTCGTTGCCCTCGACGATGTAGGGATGCTCGTGGCCTTCGAGGCCGATGCCATGACCGGTTCTATGAATGAAATATTCGCCGTAGCCACCGTCTTCGATGACGGCACGGGAGGCTCGATCGATTTCCTGACATGGCACTCTCGGGGCCACCGCCGCCCTTCCCGCTTCGTTGGCGGCAACAACCAGGGCGTGGACCTCTTGGTGTTTAGGCCCGGGTGCGCCGACGAAAAAGGTCCGGGTGACATCAGAGTGATAGCCGTCGATAGTCCCACCAAAGTCGCATACAACCATGTCGCCCTTTTGGATTACCCGATCTCCGGTCTCGTGGTGGGGCGAGGCGCCGTTGGGGCCGGAGGCAATGATAGTGAACATCGGGACGTCGTGTCCCTCCTCGACAGTCATGTTGGCAAGATCACGGGCGACCTGGCGTTCGGTTCGCCCCTCGAATCTGACCTCAGATGGAATTCGACCGAGCACTCGATCTGTTGCCTCCCCAGCACGTCGGAGAAGTTCGATCTCCCCCAGCTCCTTACGCATTCTCAGCTCTTTGGTTAACGGAGAACCGGTCGACCACTCGGCTCCAACTATTCGATTCTGGAACTCGAGGAGGAAGGACGACCACATCGTGTCACCGACGGCGATTGAGCGGGCAGAGCCGAGCCGTCCGACGACCAGCCCGATCGGGTCGTCGGTTTCGCCCCACGGAATTATTTCGAAATCGCCGGACGCAACCCTCGGTGCCTCCAGTAGCGGAACAAAAAGAGAAGGCTCGCCTTGAGCGGGGATCACAAACGCCGTAATCCGCTCCAAGGGCATTGCCGTGTAGCCAGAGAAGTAGGGAAGGTCAGCCCCGGCCGTAAGGATTACCGCGTCGACCCCCCGATCCGCCATGAGAATTTGGAGTCGCCCGACTCTTGCAGAGTGATCGAACGTCAAGTCCGTGCACCAATCGAGACCGGGACCGCCTCACGGCTCTCCCGGGCGTGATAGCTCGACCGAACCAGCGGTCCCGACTCGACGTGGGGAATACCCAGACCCTCGCCGAAACCCTTGTATTCGGAGAATTCGTCGGGATGGACGTACCTGTGGATCGGGCGATGTCGGGCCGTGGGACGAAGATATTGACCGATGGTGATGATGTCGATTCCGACAGCACGCATATCGGCCAGCGTTCCCAGGACTTCCTCCCGAGACTCCCCCATCCCGACTATCAGACCCGACTTAGTGAGGCCGTTGAGGTTCATCTGTTTGGCCCGCCATAGCAAGGCCAGAGATCGGCCGTAGTTCGCCGATGTACGAATGTCACGTTGCAGGCGGATCACGGTTTCGGTGTTGTGATTGAGAACCTCGGGAACTGCATCCATTACCGTCTGCAAGGCCTGGCGGTCGCCTTTGAAGTCGGGGATCAACACCTCGATCTCCGTTCCTGGAGACTGGCGTCGCGACTCGGTGATCGTGTGAGCGAATATCCCCGATCCGCCGTCGTCGAGGTCATCGCGGTTTACCGAAGTTATCACTGCATGCTTGAGATTCATCTTCTTGATAGCCTCCGCCGCCCGATAAGGCTCGAAGATGTCGAACTCGGTGGGTTTGCCGGTATTCACGTTGCAAAAAGAACACGCTCTGGTGCACTTGTCGCCGAGAATCATCAGTGTGGCGGTGCCCATCCCCCAGCACTCGTAGATATTGGGGCAGTTGGCCTCCTCGCATACGGTGTTGAGCTCGAGGCCTCGCATCATCTTCTTCAATTCCAGATAGTCGCCGTCGAGACGTGCCTTGACCCTCATCCAAGGAGGTCTGACGGGCTCGCCGGGGAGTCGACCGTTGAGCAGAACCGGTTCCTGACTTCTCTTTTCGGGAGTGAATGTCCCGGCTTCGAGCATGCGATCGACCTCATATTCACGAGAAAGCCCCTGGCCGCGAACGAAAACAGCGTGCTGCGTTTCAGGTGAGTCGTATCCGAAGACATCGGCAAAGTGCTTTTCGACGACAGGCACCACTTCTTCAAGAACTACTTTCCGACCAGCGAGGTCGGAAAGAGTGGTGACGGCTCGATCTTCGATTCCACACGGGTTCATCATTCCGAAGAAGTCCATATCGGGATGGAGGTTGAGCGCGAATCCGTGCATCGTCACCCGACGGGAGACACGTACCCCGATCGCAGCTACTTTCCCGGCTCTCGTCCAAACTCCAGCAAACCCATCCTCCCGCCAGCCTTCTACTCCGAAGTCGGCAACAGTCCGGATCAGGACCTCTTCTAGCTTGCGTACATAAGGGACGATTTGTTTCGGGTCAGGAAGCCCGATTATCGGATAACCCACCAGCTGGCCCGGACCATGGAAGGTGATATCGCCTCCCCGATCGATGTTGAAAAGCTCAGCACCCCTATCTGCGACCACCTGCTGGTCGACGAGAAGATTGCTCGCATCGCCGTTGCGCCCGATCGTGAACACCGGGGGGTGCTCGAGGAGGAGCAGATAGTCATCGGCCGACCGACCGGTCACCCGACCTTCATGAAAGGCGCGTTGCAGATCCCAAGCCTCTGCAAAGGGAAGCCGACCAAGCCAACGAGTCCGAAGCTGAGGCGTCAACCCAGCTCCTGCTCCCAATCCCAACTCTCCAAATTCTCCTTGATCCTCCTCAGAAAGAGCACCGCGGTTGACCCATCAAAGGCGCGATGATCCCAGGTGAGTCCGAGATATCCGATATGGCGGATTGCGATCATGTCCTGACCGTCGGGGGTGGTGATCACCGTGGGTCGTTTCGTGACCGTATCTGTCGAGAGAATCGCCACATTGGGCACGTTGATTATCGGTGCTGACATAAACGATCCGAACGGGCCTGGGTTGGTGATGGTGAAAGTGGTCCCGGTCATGTCGTCGAGCTCCAGGCCAGATCCTCGTGCCTTATCAGCCAGATCCTTGACGCCGCGGGCAATCCCGACCAGTCGGAGCCCGTCGGCGTTCCTGACCTTGCCCACCACCAGGCCTCCTTCGTTGAGATCGATGGCGATTCCGAGGTTGACGTCCTTATGGAACACGGCCTTCTTCTCTTCGAGATAGAAGGAGCTATTCACTATCGGGTATTCCTTGAGAGCGTCAACAACGGCTCGGGAAATGAAGGGCAGATATGTAAGTGAGAATCCCTCGTCGGCCTTGAAAGCAACTTTGTGAGCCTGGCGTACCCTCTCGACCTTTTCGAAGTCAACCTCGACCGAGGTCCAAACATGGGCCGTGGTGCGCTTGGCATTGACCATGTTCTCTGCGATACGAACCCTAAGCCGATCAAGTTCCACTTCTTCGGAGCCAGCAGCCGTGGGTGGCGCGGACGCTGCTTTGGCGGCTGGGGCGGGTGCTTCCTCCTGCTCCTTCGGGGCCGGCGATTCTGTTTTCCCTGCCGGGGCAGGTTCTAGCTCCGCAGCGGGCGCAGCTGACCGAGTCAACTCAGCTCCCTCGGGCGATTCGATATAGGCTTCAACATCTTTCCTGGTGACCCGTCCCCCTTGGCCGGTGCCCTTGATCGCCGAGAGTTCGACATCGTTTTCCCGGATCAGCTTGCGAACCACCGGGGAAAGGAGCTGGGGTTGTTTCTCCGCCTCGTCCGGTTCGGCAAAGAACGCGTCCACTTCGGCTGCAGTTGGCTTCTTATCTGAGGAAGGCTCAGACTCAGCTGGGGCCACGGTGTCAGCCTCGACATCTTCTCGAACTTCTTCGTTACCCGTGTCAGCCTCGACATCTTCTCGAACTTCGTCGATACCCGTGTCCGCCTGCGGTTCCTCATCTTCAAGGGCCGATTCCTTTTGCGGTGTCTCATCCTGGCCCGGGTCCGACTCGTCCTTGGATGGCTCTTCGCCCGCCTCCCCGATCACGACCAGCGGAGTTCCCACGGTCACGGTGTCACCCTCGGACACCAAAATCTCAAGGATGGTGCCGGCGGCGGGTGAGGGAACTTCGGTGTCTACCTTGTCGGTAGAGATCTCGACTAGGACTTCATCCTCAGCGATGGTGTCGCCGACTCCCTTCGCCCACTTGAGGATGGTTCCCTCGGTGACGGTCTCCCCCAACTGGGGCATTGCAACTGTTGTCGACAACTCTCTCTCCTCTTAGTGAAGGCTGCGGCCAGCAGCGGACATCAAGGTCTCTCCAACCGCCTCCGACAAAGTCGGGTGAGCGTGAATGAACGCTGCAGCTTCCGACGGTAGAGCTTCCCATCCTACCGAGTACATCAATTCGTGAATCATTTCGCCGGCCTGGGGACCAACAACTACGGCACCGATGATGGGCCCATCTTTTTGGTTGACGATCTTGGCGAAGCCCTGGTTCTGACCGATGATGATCGCCCGTCCCACGCCGTTGAACGCATGGCTGGTCGACTCCACGTCGATCCCCGCCGCGGCGGCATCCAACTCCGACATTCCGACTTCGGCCACTTCCGGATGGGTGTAGGTAACTCTCGGGACCGCCTGATAATTGACGGCGGCGGTGTTTCCTGTGGCGATATGGGTGACCGCCGCTATCGCCTCGGCAAACCCGACGTGAGCCAATTGCGGCGTGCCCGCCACAATGTCACCCACCGCGTAGAGCCCCTTCTGCGCCGTCTCCATCGTGTCCGTGTCAACGGCGACAAAACCCCGATCGACCCTTGCTGAAACCGTATCGAGGCCAACATCGTCGGTGTTCGGCCCCCGCCCCACCGAAACCAACACAACGTCCACGGCGACGCTCTCGTCCTCGAACGGGATCGTGATCTCGTCGCCAATGCTGGGCGCTTCGACGGAGACCCCGATGTGGAACTTCACGCCCCTCTTCTGCAATTGTCGCTGCAACATTCGTGCCGCATCGGGATCCGATCCGGGGAGGATCTGATCCATCATCTCGAAAACGTGTACGTCGGAACCCATGTCGGCCAGCATCGAAGCAAACTCACAGCCGATTACGCCACCCCCGATTATCGCAACCCGTTCCGGGAGATCGGGCCAGTCAAGAGCATGATCTGAGGTGACGATTTTCTCGCCATCGATTTCATATCCTGGGATTGTTCGGGCATAAGACCCCGAAGCGAGAATGATCGCCTTGCCTTCAAGAGTCTGCTTGGTTGCCTCGGTATCGACGACAACCTTGCCAGGGCCTGCCAGCCTGCCATAGCCGTGAACGACTTCGACGCCTCGCTTCTTCAGCAACCCACTAAGACCTGAGACCAATCCCTCGACCGTTTGGTCCTTTCTCGCTCTGGCTGCGGGCCAATCCAGTGTGGGCGTTTCAGCAATGACACCAAACTCGGCAGCATGGGTGACTGTGCTCATCACCTCTGCTACCTGAAGATATTGCTTGGCGGGGATGCAGCCCCGAATCAGGCAAGTCCCTCCGGGGCGCTCCTTTTCAACAAGGGCGACTGACAATCCGAAATTGTGGGCGTAGAGGGCTGCCGCATATCCGCCGGGTCCGCCCCCGACAATGACAATGTCGTACAAAATTGACCTTTCAATGAAGACTCAAATAGAGCCTAGTTTCTCGTGGCGTTACTCTCTGCGACGATGCAAACCCGCTGGCTACTCATCGCCTCTGCCGCCCTTGCCGTCGCCATAATTGTCGCCGGTGCCGCTTGGCTGTTCCTGGTATTGCTTTGATCGAACGGATTTCAATCGCCACCCCAGATGGTGAAACGCTTGAAGCCCGCTGGGATTCCCCAGACTCGCCCCGATTTACCACCGTCTTCTGTCATCCCAGCCCTCTCGAGGGGGGCTCGATGATGGCGCCATTGATGATCGCGGTTGCTCAAACTCTCGTGGAGCGAGGTCATCGGGTGCTCAGGTTCAACTTCAGAGGTGTAGGAGAAAGCACCGGATCCTATGGCGGAGGCGCTGCAGAATGCATTGACACTGAGGCAGTCGTAGCGGTTGCCAGGGAAACCTCGGAATCTATTGGAATCGCCGGTTGGTCATTCGGAGCGGCTGTCGCTCTGCAATGGCTAATCGACAACGAGGAAACAGTTCCCTACGTAGGCATCGCTCCCCCGCCTCAATTCTTCAGCGGTGAGCTAGCAACCGGTCCAAAACGAATCATTCTGGGAAGTCGCGAACAGGTCATCGACGCTGACAGCCTCAAGGAGTTCAGCATCGACAACGGGATCGACCTCGTGATTACCCCGGGCGACCACTTCTTCCATGGCCGGGGGAAACGGATCGGTGTGCTGGTCGCTGAGGGCTTGGAGTCAGGGTTTTAGATAGTCGCCGTCGAGATCCACGGCAGTGATCGAAGACCAACCCGAGGTATAACCGGACCCGGCCCGGATCGGAGTTCCCAGATCGCCGTTGGCTTTGACGTTGTAATAGCGGAACAGCCCGTCATCCCGGTAGAAAAACATCTCATCCTGCCCATCGCCATCGAGATCAACCGCCGTGATCGAAGACCAACCCGAGGTGTAACCGCTCCCAGCAAGAATCGGGATCCCCAGAGACCCGTCAGACTTAATGTTGTAATAACGGAACAACCCGTCATCCCGGTAGAAGAACATCTCATCCTGCCCATCACCATCGAGATCAACCGCAGTGATCGAAGACCAACCCGTCGTATAACCAGTCCCCGCCAGAATCGGAGTCCCCAGAGACCCGTCAGACCTGACGTTGTAATAACGGAACAACCCGTCATCCCGGTAGAAAAACATCTCATCCTGACTATCGCCGTCGAGATCAACTGCCGTGATCGAAGACCAACCCGAGGTGTAACCGCTCCCGGCCAGAATCGGTGCGCCCACGTCTCCATTCGGTTTCACGTTATAGAACCGGAACAACCCGTCGTCCCGATAAAAAAACATCTCATCGGCCGCGTCACCAAAGGGACGCTGGTAGAACCCGTAAATCCACGCCCTGTGAGGCCCAACCGATTGCCCGATCGTGTCAAAGAATTGCTCGCTGCATCCGACGTTTTCTCCGTATGAGGTCACCCCATAGATGAAACTCAACGGCCCGGTAACTGGATCTGAGAAGGGACGGCCAATCAGCGGGCCTCCGGAGTCTCCGGGGCACGCCCATGAGAAACCTCCAAAGCAGAAATCGTCGAATCCTGACGCCGCCACCCACGCCGGAGGGCAGTAGGGGGGGTAGTAATTGCCGGCCGAATCGCTTTCCACGTAGACCACGCCAGCCTGGAGCAAGTCCGGAATCGGAGAGGAAGTGTAGGTCTCGCCCCATCCCACAACGAGGAGCTGCTGATCGAGCTTCGGTTGTTCGGTGGGTGAGGCAATCAACGGGAGCCAAGTGGTTGCAACCGGCGAGGCGAGCTTGATCATGGCAAGGTCGACCGACGATGGATCGTCAGGGTCATAGCCAGGATGAATTTTGATCTGAACGGCCTCGCGGTACTCCCCCAGGAACCAGTAGTCCCCGCCGACGCCTACCGCTATCGGTCCCGCCGGATCATCGACGCAGTGGGCGGCAGTCAACACCCAAAGGGAATGAACGAGGGTACCGGTGCAGGTATAAAAATCGTCGTCGTAGATAGCGGCGATCCAACTAGGATTCTGTACGAATTCTCCGTTGTAGACAGATGGCCCTTCCGGTTTCGGACCCGCCTGATCCGCGACCTCTTCAAGAGATTTCCTTGGGGCCTCAGCCGGTGGTTCTGCAACCGCCGGCAAGACGGCGATCGACAAATAGACAGCGATTGTGAATGTGGCCGAAAGGAACTTCAAGAAAACCCCAGTTTCAGTCGAGGCGCCAGCCTAGCTCGGCCGAAGCCCAAGACAATGGGGGTGGCGACCCAGCACATCATGCCGGGGAGAAGCTCCGATTCCGCGCCTCGAGGAGGGTGTCGGGGCCGAATGTTTGGAGCAAGTTGCGGGTCATGAGATTGTCCGCCTCGACACGGGCGCGGATCAATTCGGCTTGATCGGCGTCGTCGGTGTCGTAGACGGTCATGGTGTCACGGGCTCCGACGAAACGAAACTCCTCGAATCTCTTCAAGCGAGTCATTCTTCCTCTTTGGACTTATCTGGCTCGGCAGGCCGGGTTCGCTCCCGATCGGGGGCATCCGCTAGACCGGTGGGAATCTCCGCCGTGCAATTGGGGCACACCACCATGGCAACAGAACCGGCGTAAAACGTAAACTCGCACTCGGGACAGGTGATCTTGGGCACCACCGGATCAGGTGGTGGCGGCGGTGGTGGCGAGCTCGGCATATTTGGCTGCACACCCGGGGCAGTCGGGTACCCACTCTGGGTCGGAGCAGGCGGCGCCCCTCCGCCGGCATCCCTGATCATGTTCACCGAGCCACACGACGGACAGGCGTAACGGCCCGGGCCTGGAGCATCGAACTGGGTCCGGCAGGCGCCACATCGCACCATCATTTGAAATTCCTCACGTCAATTCACCTCCATCGGAGTCGACCGGCTCACCGACCGCCCCGATTTGTACCAAATAGTCAGCTTCGTATCGAAGCACATCCGCGACGTCTTCCGGAGAATGGGTCACGCCGTGTTTCTCTCGAATCTCCTCCACAATGTATCCCACCGACGCCTCATGGCCGCCGGCAACCGTCGCGACCGGGTTCTTTCGGTCTTCCTGGGCCAGACCCTGCAGGTAGAAAATCTCCCATTCGATGATGCGGAGAATGTCCGACCCGGAGAGGTCGGTTTTGCCTTCCGCCTTGAGCCTTTCCGATATGTGTTTCACCGCATCGTCGATCACATACTCCAACGGGTCGTAGGAAGGCCGACGTTTCGCCTCCTGATAAACGACCATGGCAGCAATCACCAAGAGGACGCCCGCGAGCAGGCCGACAAAGGCAATAAGAGATGAGCCGGTCACGGCATCAATCGTACCGACCGACGGCGTCCTAGAAGGCGGCTACCGGCAGCCCCATCAGATGGCCATCCTCGGCCACGGCCAGTTCGGCCCGCGCCTTCACCTTGGGAGCTACATGATCGGTGAACCACAGAGCCGACTCCACCTTGCCCCGATAGAAGGGTTCTTCGTCGACCTTGGGCAGGGCGACCTCGGCGTGACTGAGCAACTGCCACGCGACCACCAGTTCGGCCATCGACTCGAGCAGTGGCGTGGCGTGGAGGCCGACCTTGTAGACCTCCTGTTTTTCGTCAACCGAAGCCAACAGGTGCTCGACCATGACACCCAGGTGTTCTTGGACATCGTCCATCATCTCTCCGAGCAGTTCACGCTGCGGGGCTAGTTCATCTTCGCCTTCGCCACCTTTGACGAATTCGACTATTTCGCTCGATATCGAAGCGAACGCAGTTCCCTGGTCACGAGCGATCTGACGGAAGAAGAGGTCCATGGCCTGGATCCCGGTTGTTCCCTCGTAGACGGTGTCGATCTTGGCATCGCGAATGTATTGCTCGATCGGATAATCCTGGGTATACCCGGAACCTCCAAAAATAGTGAGAGCGTCGCCGAGGAGCTCATAGGCTTTTTCGGAGCTGTACCCCTTCACCAGAGGGAGCAGGAAAAAGCTGCGACGGGTCCAGGTGTCGTCCTCAGGGTGGAGTTCAACCTGGTCCTGGACCCAGGCTGTGTAGCTGACCAGGGCACGCAGGCCTTCACAATGTGCCTTCTGGTTCATCAACGAGCGTCTCACGTCTGGATGGGCAATGATCGGTACCCGGGGAGCAGTCTTGTCGCTCGCCTCGGTGAGATCGGCGCCCTGGACCCGCTCCTGTGCGTACGCGAGAGCATTCAAATAGCCGGTGCTCAAAGTGCCCATTGCCTTGGTCCCCACCATCATCCGGGCACCCTCGATGACCCGGAACATTTGGCGGATTCCATCGTGCTTGTCCCCGACCAGGTATCCCACACACGGTTCGTCCACACCCAGCGCCATCTCACAGGTTGTAGAACCCTTGAGGCCCATCTTCTTTTCGATGTTGGTGGCTACTACTCCGTTGCGCTTGCCGAGGGAGCCGTCCTCGTTTACCAGGTACTTGGGCACCACGAACATGGAAAGACCTTTGGTGCCCGGGCCCGCACCTTCGGGTCGTGCCAGGACGAGGTGGATGATGTTCTCGGTGACGTCGTGCTCACCACTCGAGATGAATCGCTTGACGCCCTCGAGATGCCAGATGCCATCTCCCATATCGATCGCCTTGGTCACACCGGCCCCGACATCGGATCCGGCATCCGGTTCGGTGAGCATCATGGAGCCACCCCAACCGCGGTCGACCCACGTCCGGGCGAACTCTTTCTGCGCCTCGGTGCCCTCGTCAAACAGGACATAGGCAAATAGACCGCCGCCGCTATAGAACTGGGCTGTCGTGTTGGCGGCGAGGAGCATTTCCTGTCCGGCCCAGTACAGGGTGTTGGGCACCGGGAATCCGCCGAGCTCTTCGGGAAGGCCGAGTTTGTTCCACCCGCCCCCGCGGAAGGCGGCGACGCTTGCTTTAACCGAGTCCGGGATATGGACTTCTCCGTCGACGAGCTTCAGGGGAATTCGATCCTGATCGGTATATGACGCGGCGAAGTCTTCTCGCGCCAAACGCTCCAGTTCGACCAGAGTGTCGCGAGCGGTGTCTTCATCGAGATCAGACCAATGCGCACCACCGATGTAGTCCTGGATGCGGTGAACTTCAAAGAGATTGAATTCGAGGTCCCGCATATTCGCTTTGTAATGACTCATCGCTTCCTTCTTCTAGAACTGATACCCATACTATTTGAGTGTCCACTCTAATTTGAGTCAACGCTCAAACGAAATGCCAAACCACTAGTACGCTGCCCCCAATGCGTTACAAGGCTGGGCTGGAGACCCGGGACCGGATTCTGGAATCGACCCGCGTCCAAATATCTGAAAACGGACTCGAGGGCACGACCATCAAAACCATCTGCGAGAGCGCCGGGGTTTTGCCGGGAAGTTTCTACAACCTCTTCGATTCCAAAGAACAGGCGATTCTCACCGCGGTCCGGTCTGCGATCGATGCAGTCGACCCTGACCCCGAGCATGAAGGGAAAGACACTCTCGAAGACCTCATCAACGCTTACGTCCGCTTTGTCGAAGAACAAGGCGACCTGGCACGGGTCTATATCCGCATCGCCGTCGCCGCCGGGCAGAACAGCCCCGAACTCACCGGGCGTATCCTCCGCCACCATGAAGGTCGGGTGAAGAGGTTCACCGATGCGCTGCTCAGGGAGAAACCCGAGTTGGATCCTCAGGTAGCCGAACTACGCGCTGAGGCGCTGGTGTCGGCCCTGAACGGGGTCACGCTTCACCGGAGCATAGACCCCAACTATGAAGTCGGCAGGTATGCGCGACTGCTTCTGGGAGTGGCAACCCAATAACTCCGGGCGTATAAGGTCGTCGCATGCAAAAGGCGATACAGGTGCGCGGTAGCTACGACTTCGTCCACGAGTCTGCCGTGTGGGCAGAGGCCAACGGACTCCATGCCATTGCACTGCCCGACCACTACCTCCAGCGGGGCGACGACCCCGACCTCGCCGGATACGACCATCTCGTCCATCTCTCCGGGCTCGCCAGAGAAACCAGCTCCATCCAACTGGTGAGCCTGCTGTCGCCGGTGACATTCCGGCACCCTGCGGTGATGTACAAGATGGCCATCACCCTCGACGAAATGTCCGGTGGGAGGTTCACCCTCGGTGTCGGAACCGGCTGGCTAGAAGAGGAGTTCACGCTCTACGGTCTCCCCTATCCCGAGCGCGCACAGCGTTTCGAATTGCTCGAAGAAGCCATCGGCTACCTTCGTAATGCGATCACACCCGGCTCGAATCCTTTCGATGGGCCGAACTATCAGCTCGGTGAATTTGACCCCCATCCCCATCCGGAGAATCTCCGGCTCCTGATCGGAGGTGGTGGAGAAACCAAGACTCCACGGCTGGCCGGCCGCTTCGCCGACGAGTTCAACATCTACGCATGCCCGCCATCGGACTATGCGAGAAAGCGTCAAACGGCCATCGATGCCGCCAATGAATCGGGCCGCAATGGCGAAGACTTGTTTTTCTCGACGGCAGCGCCCGCCATCTTCGCCAAAAAGGAGTCTGACTACCGGGTGCGTCTCGAATCCTTCGCTGGCATCACCGGTTCGACTCCGGAACGGATTGAGGAGGTTTATCGAGAACGCGGGTACCCCCATGGCTTCGGATCACAGCCATCAGAGATGCTCGCCGCACTCGAGGATGCCGGTTGCCAGCGGTATTACGCCCAGGCGTTTGGGGCCAAACCTTCCGAGTACGACATGATGTTTGAAGCGATTTCGGCCTGAAGGGACCCATGAGATATTCACTGATGACAGAGCCTCACCTCGGTGGCACCTATTTACAGCAATTGGAGGCAGCACGTTGGGCCGAGGACGCCGGTCTTGTCTCTTTTGCCCGCTGCGACCACTACCTCGCCGGTAAAGACCCGGTTCCCGACGCCACCGATGCCTTCGCGGTGCTGTCCGGACTCGCTCGGGAAACCAAATCGATCCGCCTTTGTGTGCTGGTGAGCCCGATCACGTTTCGCCATCCCGCGGTAATCGCTAAGAACGCGGCCACCATCGACCAGATGTCGGGCGGAAGGTTCGACCTCGGCGTTGGGACCGGCTGGATGGACCTCGAACACGAGGCGTTTGGTATTCCATTTCCGGAGTGGGGGGAACGATGGGAAAGGTTCGAAGAAGCCCTCGACTACTTGGACGCTGCCTTCGGCGAGGGCCGCTCTGAGTACAAAGGGAAGTACTACTCAATCGACGCTGAGGTCAAGCCAAAGCCGAGCAACCTTCGCCTGATCTTCGGCGGATCAGGCAAGCAGAGAACCCCAACCCTTGCCGGGACCAAGGCTGACGAATACAACTTCTTTACATGCCCGGCCGACGAAGCCGCTGAAAAGGTCGCAGTGATGCGCGCGGCCGCCGGCGATAGACCGGTCGAGGCCACGGTGATGGGGCCCGTACTCGTGGGACGAACCGAAGCCGAATACCAGGAGGCTTTGGAGAAGGCATCGTCGGCTCGGGGCCTAGCTCCCGTGGAGTTGGCGAAGAAGTGGGATGAAGCAGGCCTGGTGATCGGGACCCGGGACCGCGCTATGGAAAAGGTTGCCGCCCTTGAAGATGCAGGGGTCGATCGGATGTACGTGCAGTGGCTTGATCTCGACGATCTCGACGGGATGAAACGGAATTTCGAGGCCCTGATCGGATGACTCAAGTCCATCCCACCAACCAAAGAGTGTCCGACGCCGCTCGGGCCGCCGGGGTCGAAATCTCCATCGAAGTCTTTCCAGAGGGAACTAAAACGTCGGCCGACGCCGCCCGCGCCGCGGGGTGCGAGTTATCGGCGATCGCTAAATCGTTGGTGTTCGTGGTCGAATCCGAGTCGGGAGACGAGCCGGTGGTAGCCGTCCTTTCCGGGGACCATCGTCTCGACACCACGAAACTGGCCACCGCTGCTGGTGGACCGAAGTCACGTCGCGCCGAACTGGAGGAGGCGCGCGCCGCCACAGGCTACGCCCCGGGTGGTACCGCGGTGTTTGGTCTTGCCAACCCGCTCCGTATTTTTGCCGACCACGGCGTCAAGCGGAACGACCCCATCTGGTCGGCAGCCGGAACTCCCGACGCCATCTATCCGATATCGCTTGCCGACTTCGAGCGGGCGGTCAACCCGATCTGGGCTGACCTCGCCCAAGATTGATTGCCTCTGCATTTTCCCTATGGCGGTAGTGCAAATACCATAGGAGCGTGACCGACACCGCTCCCCTGCTCCGAATCGAAAACCTCCACGCTTCTGCTGAAGATGCCGAGATCCTCAAAGGCGTCGACCTCGTCGTCAATCCAGGTGAGATCCATGCACTGATGGGGCCCAACGGGTCGGGCAAATCGACGCTTGCCAACGTCTTGATGGGGCACCCCAGCTATAAGGTCACTGAGGGCAGAATCTTCTACAAAGGCCAGGACATCTCCGAACTCTCCGCGACTCGCCGCGGCGAGATGGGAATGTTCCTCGCCTTCCAGCATCCCGAGGAAATCCCCGGCGTTTCCGTGGTCCAGTTTCTCAGGCAGGCCCTTTCCAACCGGACGGGCGTCAACCTGACGGTCCTTGAACTGCGGCTCAAGGTCATGGATGCCATGACAGAGTTGGGAATGGAGTCTTCCTTCGCCGATC
>JBGTGL010000104.1:0-4494 GCA_041746755.1 Acidimicrobiia bacterium
GAAACGGGCCCAGTCGTGACCAGATCCGTCGCGAACTTTCGGTGGTCGTCGTTGACATAGACATTGAATCTCCTTGTGGTGAGGCACAGTTGATTCGTACCAGGACCAGGAAGGGGATGAGTCGCGGACCAATCCGGTACACAGGCAGACCGGATGAAGGTCGTGAATCTTCTGAAAACAGCCAACATCACCCGCTCGACAAGCTCGCATACATCCCTGTGGCGAGCCGGGCCGAAATTGTCTTTCCGGCAGTGCGTGACCGAGGCTTTGAATCATCCGGAGCTGACTGCCGTTTCGAACAACTGATGTGAGCGACTTCAACTCCATTCTCATATCCGGGTCGTCAGGTCTTCTTGGCACATCTCTCGCCGATGCGATGCGGCGACGTGGCGTGGAGGTCCGCCGTCTAGTCAGACGCGAGGTCCGATATGCAGACGAATACGAATGGGACCCGTACGAGAGCCGAATCGACGACCGAGCCATGAAGGGCGTCGACGTTGTCGTGAACCTCTCAGGAGCGAACATCGGTGAAAAGCGGTGGACCGGAGAGAGAAAGCAGATTCTCTACGACAGTCGAGTGGTCACCACGCGGTTCCTTGCGGAGCTCATGGCGAAATCCGAGGAGCCGCCTGCCGTGTTTGTCTCTCAGTCAGCCGTCGGAATCTACGGGGATAGAGGCGACGAAATCCTTACAGAGGATTCGACCCTTGGCCCGGCCGACGACTTCCTCGCGAATCTCACGATCGCCTGGGAGGCGGCCGCTGAACCAGCTCGTGCAGCGGGCGTTCGAGTCGTCCACCCCAGAACCGGGCTCGTCATGGCCGACGACGCTCCGCTTCTCGACAAGCTGATTCCACTATTTCGAGCCGGGATCGGCGGCCCCATCGGGAACGGTCAGCAATGGTGGAGTTGGGTGGATATTGCCGACGTTGTCGGAGCCACGCTGTTCTTGATCGATTCCGACGAGTCGGGACCGTTCAACCTGACTGCTCCCAACCCGGTTCGCCAGAAGGAGTTCGCTGAAATTCTCGCTTCGACGCTGAACCGCCCATCAGCGATTCCGGTTCCCTCCTTTGCGATGAAACTGGCCTTGGGTGCAGAAAAGGCGCGAGGGATTGGCCTCTCCTCCACCCGCGCCCTACCCGAACGCCTCGTGAGTGCCGGGTACGGGTTCAAAAACACTGACCTCGCTACCTCCCTCCGAAGCATTCTCAGCGAGTAAACGCCATCGCCGTCCGCTCAGACTGAGTCCGCGACGTCGGCCGTTCAGATGAAGCCAGGTCGGACCCATGGGATTTGTCACCATTCCCCGGTATGTTCGTGTCGTGGGAGAGGAACAAACACGCGCAGCCGAGTTACTTCGACAACTCACTGGTTCGGCGACAGCTGAGTTTCGAGAAGGACAGTGGGATGCCATCAAAGCGGTCGCCGTCGACCGTCAGCGGGCATTGGTGGTGCAACGAACCGGATGGGGCAAGTCGGCGGTGTACCTGATCGCGACCAGACTCCTCCGCGATTCGGGCTCGGGGCCGACAGTGATTGTCTCCCCGCTGCTGGCGCTGATGCGAAACCAGCTGGAGATGACAGATCGCCTCGGGCTGAGGGCCGCTTCGATTGACTCGACGAACCAGGATCAGTGGCCCGAAACCTTCTCGGCGATCAAGAGCAGTGAGATCGACCTCATCCTCATCTCACCGGAGCGTCTCAACAACTACAAGTTCCAGCAGGTGGTGATGCCCGAACTGTTCAGCTCGATCGGGCTCTTGGTCATCGACGAAGTCCATTGCATCAGCGACTGGGGCCACGACTTTCGCCCCGACTACCGACGGCTCAGGAGGGTGGTTGATTCCCTCCCGCCGACGGTTCCTGTCCTGGGGACGACGGCTACTGCCAACGACCGGGTCGTGGCCGACGTCAACGAACAGTTGGGGGAAAACCTCCAGGTATTTCGAGGGACTTTGGAACGGGAATCGTTGTCACTGCATGTGCTCGACTTGCCCCACCAAGCACAGCGGATGGCCTGGCTCGCCGACCACATACCGAAGTTGAGCGGATCGGGCATCGTCTACTGCCTCACCATCAGAGATGCCGAACGGCTTGCGACTTTTCTGACATCGGAGGGAATCCGGAGCGCTGCCTACACAGGGAGAACCGATGACGGGGTGCGGCTCGACATCGAACGCCAACTCACCGAAGGGTCGCTGAAGGTGGTTGTGGCGACGTCGGCACTGGCCATGGGATATGACAACCCATTCATCGAGTTCGTGATCCATTACCAGATTCCCGGGTCGCCGATCGCCTACTACCAACAGGTTGGTCGCGCCGGAAGAGCCGTCGACAACGCTTTCGGGATTGCCATGGTCGGCCAGGAAGACGCCGAGATCCAGGATTACTTCATCGAGACGGCCTTCCCGTCAGAGGAGGACACCACCCGGGCGCTGGGGGTCATCGCAGGCTCGGACGGGGTGAAATCTGCTCAGATCCTGGAACACGTCAATGTGCGGGCGGGGAGGCTCGAAGGAATGTTGAAGATCCTCGAAGTCGAAGGGGCGGTCTACCGGCAGTATCCGCTCTGGTACCGGTCTGCCCGGCGATGGGAGTATCCGACGCAGCGGGTGGCAGATGTAACTGCGGGCCGGCGGGCGGAACAGGAGGCGATGGCGGCCTATGTGAAATTGGACACATGCCTCATGCAGTTCCTGAGAGAAGAGCTCGATGACCCATCCGCCGAACCATGCGGCCGTTGTGCCAACTGCACGGGCGATCGACTCTCCACAGACGTCGATGGGGCGCTCATTCGTCGGGCCCTGGCCAGTTTCCGGTCCGGAGACCTCGAGATCCCTAATCGGCGAATGCTCCCTTGCGATCTCGGTCCAGGTATCAATCTCAAAGTGAACCCGGTCGAAGTAGGTCGGTCCTTGACGAAGTGGGGCGAACCCGGGCTCGCTGAGAAAATCCAAGCGGATAAACAAGAAGCGGGAACAGTTGACGAGGGAGTTCTGGAAGCCTGTATCGCCATGATCGGGCGATGGGCCCCGACCCCACGCCCGACTTGGGTCACATGGGTCCCGTCTAGTTCGGGCTCGACATCGATGGAGCCTTTCGCCTCACAGTTGGCCGATCGACTCGGCCTCGAAGTCGTGGAGTCTCTCCGGAGAATCGCCGAGCGTCCTCCCCAGCAGACCATGGAGAACAGCTGTCAGCAGGCGCGAAATGTCGCCGGTGCATTCGAAGTTGTCGCAACCAAACCGGGCCCCGTCTACCTGATCGACGACACGGTCGACTCGCGGTGGACTTTCACCGTCCTCGGGAGCCTCCTGCGCGGACGAGGATCCGGCCAGGTTTACCCTGTGGCCTTGTCCGATACTTCTGCAGGTGGATAGTGCTGACCGACAACGCCAAGGCAATTATTGCCCTCACCGCTCGTCTTGGCTCGTCCTCCCGACCTTCGCTCACTGCTCCGGCTTGGAGCCGGTTGTCCCAGGCACTTGCCGACTCTGACTACCAACCAGCCGATCTCTTCGGGTTGCAAGGCTCGATAGCCACCATCCCGGGAGTCGAAGAGCCCGAGCGCATCGAAGCCCTCCTCGCCGATGCCTCAACGGCAACCATCGCCGCGTCTGATCTCGAACAACGTGGCATCTGGACGCTGACACAGGCTGATGCCGGCTACCCGCCGCGGCTGAACGAGGCCTTGGCTATGGATGCCCCGCCGGTTCTGTTTGGAGTAGGGGATGTTGGTTTGCTCCACTACCCAGGCATCGGGATCGTCGGGTCGCGCAACATCTCGGAAGCCGGGGGCGCGGCCGCCGAGACCCTCGCAGCTGAGGCCGTACGGCTCGGATACTCGGTGGTTTCGGGAGGCGCCCGGGGGACTGACCAGTTCTCGATGAACGCTGCCGTTTCTGGTGGTGGAAATGTGGTGGGAGTTCTCGCCGACGCTCTGACCGATCGCATTCGCAAACCCGACGTCCTCGCCGCCCTCGACGGCGGGTCTACCTGTCTGATCACACAGCAGACTCCTTCGTCGGGCGCTTCGCCTCGAGCTGCGATGGGTCGCAACAAGATCATCTACGGGCTTACCGAGGCGACCGCGATCGTGGCCAGCGCCCTGGAGAGCGGAGGCACCTGGGCGGGGGCCATCGAGGCCTTGAACAAGGACTTGACCCGAGTCGTGGTGTGGCGAGGCGAAGGCGAGGGGGACGGGAATGCAGCCTTGGTCGCCCGCGGTGCGATGGAGCTCTCCGACATCACGAGGCTGGAGGACATCCTGAAATCGGAATCGAAGCTGGCAAACCAGACATCGCTATTCGACTGATCCCGGGGACGAGTCCCAAACGGTCGGGACTACTGCTCTAGAAACCTCCCTTCGCCGGGCGCAGTTGTTGCGGGGCGGTTCGGTGGGCGCTCGTGGTGAGCCCCGATCGTCTAAATTTGGAGCTGGATCATAGAGAACCGATGAGTGAAAAAACGAAGATTGGACCGCCCGGCGTC
>JBGTGL010000105.1:0-12276 GCA_041746755.1 Acidimicrobiia bacterium
CGATTCCGGGTCCATCATCCATGACAGAGATAAAGACTGCCGCGGTCGGCCGGGATCCAACGAGAAGATCGGGTTCTATCGTCGGCTTGGTAGAACACTGAACGTTCACTTCCGACGACCCATGAATTCGGGCATTGTCGGCCAGGGATCTCACAACCATGAGAAGGGCTTTGAGATCGGTCTTTGCGGCGATGACCGCCGTGTCAGTGGATTCGACGAACTCTGCAGACAGAGCTGTGCAGAGCTCTCCGATCGGTATAACCGCCAGGTCCTTGGACAGGCCATTGTTCTCAATTCGGGCAACCGACAGGATCTGATCGATTATTCCGAGCAATCGCGATCCATCCGATGTCATCATTTCCAGAATTGCCATCCTCTCGGATTCTTCCATGTCGTTCGAGCGGAGGAGCTCCGCTCCGGTGACAACGCTGGTGAGTGGCGTCCTGAGTTCGTGGTTGATCATGAGGACGAACTCTGATCGAATTCGAATCTTTTCTTCCGCCAGCGACAATGCGCGCTCGGCGCGGAGTCTTGCTTCGTCGAGTTCGGTGTTTTTCCGCTGGACTTCAGTGGCGTGACGCCGCAGGAGCTCAGACTCCAATTGGAGGGCCTCGTACCTCCGGGCGGCCCGACTACGACCGTAAAATGCGAGGGCTGCAAGAGTCACGAACACGAGTCCGAGACCGAACAGCTCGAGTGTTGCCGGTTGGATTGCCCCGGGACGGGCCCGCCGGCCGAGAAGACTGGCCACATCGTAGAAAAGTAAGAGGGCGTAGGGTTCACCATCTAGTGGAGCGACAACCTGATAAAGGACGTCTCCGGGATCCCACTCCCCTAAACCATCGATCCTGACTTCGCTGTCGGTGGGCGCCGCTAAACCGGCAAATCGACCCGTGTTGATCGAATCGAGCAGGAGAGGATTGATCACATAGGTTCCGACAATGTTCGACGAAGTCGACGATGCGATCCGACCGTCGGATGCCACCACGGAAACGGCCTCGATGTCAAGGCTATTCCGGGCGGCCCGCACGGCCATATCGAGGTCGGAATGTTCTCCAATCACCGCCTGGATAGCTTCGACGTCGGCAACGAAAACGTCAGCTTCTCCGATCGGCCGTGTGGATTCACGCTGGACCAGTATGGCCCCCATGACGGCAGCGATTGCCAGGGCCACCGAAACGGCACCGGCTGCCGCCCACCACGCTGAGACGCTTTTAGTGTTGGACTGGGTTTCGGCGTACACAGCTATTCATCGGCAAATTCCTTGAGGTGCTTGACTGTGAGACGATCTCGGTTGGAATCAAGCCGGGCCAATCCCGATGGAATTTCAGACAGCGTGCTCTAACAGCTAGTCGAACTACGCAACGTCGACCATTACAGGTCCGCTCACGTTTGCCGGCTTCAAACATGTTGGTCGATGAGGATGGCGTTGCCGTCGGGGTCCACCAACATGAAACTGGCCGGCCGCTCGGCGTCTCGGCTGTCGTGTCGCCGCTGATTTCGAGTCCGGCTTTTGCGATTTGGTCCCGGAGACTGCGGATATCGGTGAAATCCTCCAGCGTTTCGTTTTCAGCTGACCATCCAGGATTGAATGTCAGGATGTTTCCTTCAAGAGGCCCTTCTTCATTGCAGTCCGTCGCCTTGTCCACGAGCCAGACGGCTTACCCTTCGATGAAGCGTATCGCCAGGCCCCCGGGGACTTTCGGCCCGAAAAGCGTCGATTTGGGCGGCATCGTCAAGCCCTGGTCCGCTATCTGGAGCACGGACTCCACCGCCTCGGGAAAAGGCAAGAACCATGCCTTGTAGCGATCGAGATCAAATGTTCCGTTGGCCTCGATGAATTCGATGCGAGCGCTGTCGCCTGGATCGTCGACACCGAGCAATGGCCCGATTATCAGTGCTTGAAGCCGGTTGGCGTCCAAGCTTTCGGGTCCGCTGATCGCAGGGTCTTGTTCGAGTAGATCGATACTTAAGTACCTCGTCCCGATCCGGGCACCTATCTGGCCTTCCCGGGCGGGTCGAGCATCTGAAGGACCCACTTCCTGGATGGTGAATTTCGCCGCGATGGAATCAATAAGTGCCTCGGGGCTGATTGGCAGCGAACGGAAGCATCGAGCGAACGACTGCAGATTGAGCTCGTCGGCCGCAAATATTCCCGCCGGCATGAAGTCAACCCTGCGCTCCTTAGCCGCCAATCTGGAGGCCGCAGCCAGCCGATGATGGCCGTCAGTGATGTAAAGGGGCTCGGACAACGCCTCACAAATCGCCGTGGCGTCGGATCCACCAACGAGCCAAAGGTCGTGGTGAGACCCGTCTTTGGCCTCCAATGCTACGTCTGGCTCCCCCGTCGCCCATAGGTTCGCTAGATCCGCCATTTTGCCCACCCGGTAGGTGAGAGCCACCGGGTTGGTAAAAACCCTCGTCCTGGCCATGTATTTGCCCATGCGTTTCTCACTATTGATGATGGTTGCCTCATGCCGCCTGACGAGGCCGTCATCGTATCTCGCGAGCGATACGTCCGCGATTACACCAATCGACGAGCTTCGGCCATCGTGCTGTCGATAAACCATCACGACTTCGTCGACCCTCCGCAGAACGCCCTCGCCAAGACGCCTTGCGACCCACTTGCGCGCAGCTTTGTTCGTGCTGGACGCCTTTTTGCTCAAAGTGTGGCGGTAGTTGAGCATGTCGTTTGACGCGATTCGCCGCTCGTCTTTGGTGAGTTTGGCATTTGTGATCCCCATAACTCGTGGACCAAAACCCTCGACGGGCACATAACCGCTGAAGGGGCGCAAAAGCCCGCCGCTGCCCTGGGTTGTCACCTGGAGCCCAGAGCAGTTCTGAAATCTCCAGGCATTCGAACCGGTCGAAGCTCCTTCTGATCAACAAACACGCAAACGATTTTGCCCACAGCTACCTGGGTTCCGTCCGATGCGCGCTTGGTTTCCATTCCGAGAGTCATAGATGTGTTGCCCAGATGTTCAGGGCTGACGGAGGTCTCGAGCACGTCCCGGAGCGTGGCCGACGCCTTGAAGTCGATCTCGAGCCGGGCGGTAACTACGTCGACATTGGCCGCCTCGAGTGAAACACCAAGTCCTTCAAGCTCGTCGAACCAATCGGTCATTGCATCGTCCCAATAGCGTGCGTAATTGCCGTTGAACACGATCCCCTGGGGATCGCAGTCGGAATAACGAATCTTTTGCTGGGTAGACACGTTGGGCACAATACCTTGCTGGTTGCATCCGTAGATAGCCGAAAGCGTGGAACCAGAAATATGGTGTTGTTTCGGGAGCACTTCTGTGGTGGGCTCGAGAAGAGATCAAGAACTCACCAAATTTCGGCGTGCTGGTCCTTGCGGTGTGTTTGCTCGGCGCCTCCGTTGTCCTGGATTTCGGCAGGCAGGGAGACCTCTGGCCCGGTCGAATCCCAACCACCCTGGGTGGGATTTGCAAGTACCTGGGGGCGGTAATGTGGCTCACCTACTTCGCGGGAACCTGTCGGAGGATCATCCGCGGCCAGGGTCACCAAAAGTTGGCATCATAGGGGCAGGTCTTGCCGAGAACCCTAGGGTAAGCGGGTTTGGTGGGAAGAAAATCCCAGATATTGGGGTTGTACAACACAGCAAACCACTTTTTAGAAAGGCTTTTTCATGTCCACTGTGACAGTTACCAAAGAAACATTTGACGACATCGTCAAAGAGAACGACACCGTCATCCTTGACTTCTGGGCCGAGTGGTGTGGACCTTGTCGCTCGTTTGCTCCGACCTTCGAGAAATCCTCGGAAACGCATACCGACATAGTCTTCGGGAAAGTAGACACCGAGGACCAGCAAGAACTGGCGCAAGCATTCAACATCCGCTCGATTCCGACCCTCATGGTGTTCAAAGAGCAGGTAATTCTCTATTCCCAGCCCGGTGCGCTCCCGGGTGAAATGCTGGAAGATTTGATCGGTCAGATCAAGGAAATCGACATGGACGAAGTGCGGGCCCAAATCGCCGCCGAGAACAACGGCGAGAGTCACGACCATGCTCATGACCATGACCATGATCACGAGCATTCACACAGCTGAGGCTTAGCCCACTCCCCCACAACCTACCACCAGGGTCAACACCGACCCTTGCGGTTGGTTGACGATCTTGGAGTCGATGTGACAATCCGCATAGAGCGGGTCGCTGGTGGTGAACCGACCCTTGTCCCTCTCGTTGGGTTGAGGATCGCGGGCTTCAAATGCCCACTCGCCCGGCGGGCTGACGACCTCGACGAGTAGCACTTCATCGCCGATCAGATAGGTGACCTGGGCCGCGCCGGTCGATCCCCCGGCACGCCCTGAGGTAAGTAGGGCCCCCTCAACTCGGATGCGCTCGGCAACCGCCTGCTCGCGTTCAAAGTTTGGATCGCACCACGTCTTTTGGATCGATTTGTCACAATTGAGAGTGAGTCCTAATCCGCTGACGATTAAGAAGCTCCCCAGCACGGTCAGCACAATGGTTGTACCTCGATGCTCGGGAAGGCGCCACCACGTGATCATCGTCCCGGCGAAACCGAGGATCAGCGTGACCCAACCAAGCCGGGCCCAGGTGCGGGACGATCGCTGATCGGCGGCAAGGCCGAGGACCATCACGGCTCCGATGGCTGCCAGTGAGACCAATATGATTCGGCATCGCCTGGAATTGACAGGATCGTTCTTCCGGTATGCATATAGGCCATAGCCACCGATCAGAACGCTCGATACGATCTGTAGCCATTCCAGGGGTTTTGAGCCTCCGGGATTCATCACCAGTAGGATCGACCACACGAAGACAGCGCCTGAAAAGACCAGAAGAATCAACGGTGAGGTGCGGGAACGATCCACGGTGAAACGCTAGATGCCGGCGAGCATTAGGTGAATTGGCCGGTCTAGATATTCCTCCACACCCTGATATTCAGAATCAGCGACCTGCATGTCAATCAGGCGACAATCGTTGTAACGCTCCGGCCGAGATCCCCTACCATCGGAGGCCTATGGCAGTGATGGGATCGGTTTCTGAGTACCTGGCTGGGCATGGAATCGATCATTCAGTAATGGAGTGCGATCCAGACCTTGCCGATACCGCCCAATTTTGCGCAGCCTATGACATTCCGCTGGAGAACTCGGCGAACGCCATCCTGGTCGCCTCGAAGAAGCCTGAGGGCTTATACGCCCTTTGTTTGGTGCTTGCCACGACTCGCCTGGATGTGAACGGCGCCGTTCGGAAGAAGCTCGGCGCCCGAAAGGTCAGTTTTGCCAGTGCTGAGGACACGCTGCACCGGACGGGCCAGGCCATCGGTGGTGTGACGGCGTTCGGGGTACCCGAAGAGATTCCGATATGGATCGATGGGGGTGTCCTCGAGCAGGAGTGGGTAATTGTTGGGGCAGGCACCAGGACGGCGAAGATCAGGGTCGATCCTGTGGTCTTCTCGGAGAACGACCGGTTCGAGATCGTTGACGGCCTGGCTAGTAGTTTGAATGGAGGCATGTAATCCGTGGCGATAACCGGAATACTTCAAATACACATTTCAAGCCCGGACGTACCCGCGGCGGTGGTGTTTTACCGGGACATACTGGGGCTCGATCTCTTGTTTGAAGTTCCCGAACAGTCGATGGCCTTCTTCGATCTCGGGGGAACACGCCTCTATATCGGAAAACCCGAAAGTCCTGACTTCGAATCTGCGCCGCTGCTCTACTTCAGTGTCAGCGACATCGAAGCCGAGCACGAACGATTGTTGGGACAGGGTGTCGAGTTTCTCTCCGAGCCGCACAAGGTTCACGAGACCGACACCTACCAGCTTTGGCTGTCCGACTTCAAGACGCCAGACGGGCATGTCAATGTTCTGGCGGAGGAAAAGCCGATTTAACCCTCACTGGCGAGGAGATCACCAACGGTTCCAACCGGAATATCTATGCGACGGTTCTCAATTGCTTTTTCGACGAAGACTTCCGAATCAGAAACCCGTATCCGACCAGGCCGATCAGAGCGAAACCGAACCACTGGATGGCGTAGGCGAGGTGATTCCCCTCATTATCGAATACCGGCGGTGGGAGGGCCACCGGCAATTGGTTATCGGTTCCTTCCAACACCAGATACACCGGGTCGAGTTGTTCGCCAACCTGCTGCTGGATCCGGGCGATGTCAATTCGATTGAGGATCGAAACGTTGCCCTCCGGAGGATCGACAGGGCCGAGGGCCGGACGCGTCTGGCTCGGGTTGATCCAAGCGACGATCGAAACTTCTCCGCCTGGAGGGAGGGCCTGTTCAATAGGCGGTGAGTCGAGGGCGAGTGGTACCCACCCCCGATTCACCAACACCGCTCCCCCGTCTGGTTTGACCAGCGGGTCGACCACGTGAAATCCCGCCTGATCCTGGTAAACCTGGTTCCGGGTGAGGATCTCTCCGCTTACCTCGTATGTTCCGGAGACGGTCGCCCGCCGGTAACGAAGGCTCTCATAATCGTCACCTGCGCCTGCCAGTAGAACATCGAGGTCCTCGGGGGGCGACTGATATCTGCTCATCGCCACCGCGTTTTCCAACTGACGTTCTTCGAGGCGACCGAGTTGCCAGAACCCAAGACTGATGAAGACAACGGCGATGACCAGCACCCCGAGGTGGGCTGTGATCCAACGCGGGGTGAACAACTGCTTCACCCGCTGACTCTATGCCGCGAGCGGTATCTCTTCATCATCGAGGAGGGCCTGGGACGCTTCGAGAATGGAAGTTCGATTGCTCCGGAATGCCACCATCCTCGAGCCGATGATCATGGCCAGTCGCTCATCGATCTTCCCGTTGTCAAGTAGGGCTTTGGCGATATCGTCAGACCAATACCAGTACATTTGTTGACCTCCAGCGTGCCGTGGTGAGGGGTATCCATCTCACTTTAGGACCGGTGTCAATGCGCTAAATCCCCAATAGAAATGGGGGTTTGAAGATTCACCGTAAAAAACTACCGGTAATAGGCGGCTCTAGTCGGGGTTGATATCGGTGCGGGTTCCGTCCGGGCCGTAGAGTCCCTCGATCTTGAGATGGCCGATAGATCCATTGAGGCCCTCGTCGACCTTGATCGCTCCACCTTCGACTTCGATTCCGAGCAAAGTTCGCAGGCCGAGAAGCACAGATCCACTCGCCCAGGCCTGGGGCCTGTTGGCCGATAAGTACTGAACGGGGAAACCCAACTCGGATCGGCTGTAACCGGCAAAGAGCTCGGGTAACTGGTAGCCAAAGAACGAGGATGCTTCGATCAAACCGATGACAAGCTTGCGGGCCTCATCGTGAAAACCGTACCTCCTCATCCCGTCGGCAATGAGTGAGGTGTCATGGGGCCAAACTGACCCGTTGTGGTAGGAAAGCGGATTGAACCCCGCCGTCGTGGTGCTCATCGTGCGTATCCCCCAGCCCGAGAACATGTCTTCGGCCATCAGACGGTTTACCACTGTCTCTGCCCTTTCCTCTGATGCCAGACCACTCCAGAGCAAATGGCCCATGTTCGAAGCTACCGAATCGACCTGCTTTTTGTCACCGTCGAGGGCCATGGCGTAGTAACCGTCGGCGTGCCAGAACTCCTCTTCGACGCGGTCGCGGACGGTGTCTGCGTCGGCTCGGAGTCGTTTGGCTAGTTGCGGATCGCCCCAGACTCTCTCGGCGAGGCGAGCGGTGCGGCGACGGGCATCAAATGCGTACCCTTGTATTTCGACCGTGGCGATCGGCCCCTCGGCAATTCGCCCATCAGCGAATCGGATTGCATCGAAGGAGTCCTTCCAGCCCTGGTTGATCAATCCACCCGTGGAGTGCCGGTGGTATTCGAGGAAACCGTCTTGATCGGGATCGCCGTACTTCTCCATCCACGTGATCGCTCTTCGGGCTGGCGCCTCCAACTTCCTGACCAGTTCGTCGTCGCCTGTCCATCGGTGGTACTCGTCGAGCAGGATCAGGTAGAGGAGGGTGGCGTCGTGGCTTCCGTAGTTAGGCCCGAACGGGATCTTGCCGGTAGCGCTCAACTCCCCATAGCGCATCTCGTGCACGATCTTTCCCGGTTCGGCGTCACGGAATTCATCGGTTGACTCGGCCTGGAGCACGGCCAGAGCCTGCAGCGTCGACCTGGCCAGGTCCGGCATGAATGGAAGGCTTTGATAGGCAGCGATCAGGCTGTCACGACCGAACACTGCCATGAACCAGGGCAGTCCGGCCGCTGGGATCAACCAGTCCTCCCCATCAATGGCGGGAAAATGCAGAGCTGCCAGGTCGCGGACGGCTTGACGATAGGCATGACGGAGCCCTTCGTTGTCGGTGGTGAGGGTGGGAGCGGCCTCAATGATCCTCACAAACCGTACCGGAGCCTCGTTGGCGTAGTCGGGGGCGAACGGGCACGGCGATGTCGAGTCCTCTTCTTGGTCCATGTGACATGCAATGTGAACGCAGGTCTTCCATTCCTCGCGCGGATCCAACTCGATCGTGTAGGTGGGACCGGAGCCGTTTAATCGTGCCCCGGTGGCAGACAACGAGATGTGGGTTCGTCGGGAGAACCCGTCGTTCGAATAGGAGAACTCCACCCCCTGCGAGTGGACCTGCTTGGTGACGACCCGTTCGACGGCCGCCATCCCACGAACTTCGAACAGGTCTGCGAAGTCGGTGTCGAACTGGAACTCGACTTCGACCTCTACCGGGACGGTTCCGTTGTTGGTGACGCATACATCCTCGTGGATTCCGTCGGTCACCACCATGCGGTCGATCACCACGGCTATCTCAGGCTCGAGGTCGTCACTGTCGTGAGATAGGTTGAACATCCGGGCCCATCCCGGCCGCCAGACCTTGTTGCTGAGAGCCCGAGTCGGGGCGCCGTTGACCAGGAGGTGCCGGCGCGAGAGATGACGGGTGTCCTTGTGCATGATGCCTGAGGCGGCGGCATCTGAGGGATCGATGTCCCCGTTGGAGTCCGACACAAAAAAGGTTCTACCGCCCAGCACCACGAGTGGGTCCATTGCATGATTTTCGCCCAGGACCGGCCTTAGTTGGGACACTTCCATTACTCGAACATCGGTAAGGGTCTTTTCGTCCTTGAATACTGCGACCATGGGTTTAGTCGCGACCACGCCGGGGTATACACAACGACGTGAGAATTGCCCAAGTTGCACCGCTATACGAGTCGGTTCCTCCAGATGAATACGGAGGAACCGAACGCGTCGTTGGAGCCCTGTCCGACGAACTAGTTGCCATGGGACATGAGGTCACGCTTTTTGCCAGCGGCGATTCAAACACCAGAGCAAATCTGGTCCCGGCCGTCGAGACAGCGTTGCGGAAGCGAATGAGCAGAGAAGAGATGATTCAGATTGCTCCGTCTATACACACGAGAATGCTCGCCGAGTTAACTGCGATATCCACTGAATTTGACGTTATCCACTCTCACGTCGATCACCTGGCTTTTCCATACGCTTCCCTTTGGAGGCCTTTCAGCGTGCATACTCTCCACGGCCGTCTCGACATGCCGGCTTCGGCGGGCATCCACAGCCTCTACCCCGACATCGCTCTGACCTCGATCAGCGACTCGCAGCGGGACCCTCTGTTGCATTTGGACCTAAACTGGGCAGGGACTGTTTACAACGGACTGGACCTGAACAGGTTCGACGTCCAGACCGAATCCGGTAGCTATCTCGCTTTCCTGGGAAGGATCAATCATGAGAAACGTCCCGATGTGGCCGCCGAAATCGCCCATCGCGCCGGGCTGCCCCTTCGGGTTGCGGCCAAGATCGACCCCGTCGACACCGAGTATTGGAATGAGAAGATCAAGCCCATCTTCCGCAAGTATGACGTCGATTTCATCGGTGAGATCGGCGACGACGAAAAATCCGAGTTCCTGGGAGGGGCGCTCGCGACATTGTTCCCCATCGACTGGCCGGAGCCGTTCGGCCTGGTGATGGTCGAGTCCATGGCGTGCGGCACCCCGGTCATCGCGACGCGCAGGGGCTCTGTGCCCGAAGTGATCGATGACGGTGTCGGTGGCTTGATCCTCGATGGTCTCGATGAAATGGTTGAGGCAGTGGGCCTAGCCGCGAAGATGGATCGGCGTCTCTGCGCCAAACAGGCGGAAAGGTTCAGTGCCCGCGCCATGGCCGAGGGGTACCTGGCCGTTTACGAAGAAGGGCTCTACAGCGGCACCACGAGTAATACCGGCGATCGGGCATTGGCGCGAATCGCCAGCTAACTCCTCCGACCAACCCTACTCACCGATGTCTTCGTTCCAGAGTTCGGGGTGGGTAGAGACGAACTCTTGCATCATTGAAATGCAGCGGAGATCGTCGAGGACAAAGACTTCTACTCCCGCCGCTTCGAGTAGATGCTGGGGACCGGCAAATGTGGTGCGCTCCCCTACCACGACGGTAGGTATCCCGTAGAGGAGGATTGCCCCGGTGCACATCGAACACGGTGACAATGTCGAGTAGATGGACGCCCGCCGGTATTCAGATGCCTTGAAGCGGCCGGCATTCTCCAGACAATCCATTTCGGCATGGAGGACAACACTCCCCTTTTGGACTCGCTGGTTGTGGCCGCGACCGACGATCTCGTCGTCAATGACCAGAACCGAGCCGATCGGTACGCCTCCGGCGTCACGCCCTTTGCGAGCTTCTGCAACGGCTGCGTCCATGAAAGTCTCCATCGATGAACCTTAAGGCTTGATGTAGACGGATACGTGCCGACCCGAGTCAGCAGTGAAGGGGCTTTCGTCATACCACTCAAACCGGTTCTCCAGAGCAAGTCCAGCGAGTTGCGCCATCAGATCGAGTTCAGCGGGCCAGGCGTACCTGATCGACACCGGCAGGATGCTCTCGGTCCCGTCGGGGTAATGGGTGACTATCTGTGAGTCGACCACCTGCCGCTCGGGGTGGTGGATCGAGACCTCGCTGTGGACGAGGCCGCCAGATTCGAGAGCGCGTTGCGATTCATGTCGATGCTTCGCGTCGAATCGTTTCATGTCGGGAACGAAGCACTCGAGCACAAACCGTCCTCCTGAATCGAGATGCGAAGCCATGTTCAAGAAGCAATGCACCTGACGCTCCTGACTGAGGATGGCGAAGAAGCTGTTGAATGCGATATATCCGAGCGGGAACGCTCCCTCGACGGGAACATCCACCATATCGCCTTCGATGACAGCGATCTTTCCGGCGGTGGGTTTGGAGGACAACTTGTCGAGCATGGCCGGCGAGATGTCGACGCCTGTAACCGCAACCTCGCGTTCGGCGAGGGGTATGGCGACCCGTCCCGTACCCACCGCCAGCTCGAGGGCGCGCCGGTCGCGACCGACCAACCCGGTGAGAAAGTCGATGGCGGCTTCGTCGATGTCCGGGAAGATGTCGTCATACCGGGCTGCCCAGACTTCTCCGTAGATCCGTTCGTCGTGGGCAGAGACCTTTGGTTCTTCGTTTGCCACCCGGGAAATCTAGCCGCCTTCGCAATTACTCGGCGGCGGCCGCAATCGGTTCCAGCTCTGCCACATCTTTAACGGTGACCTGTTCGGCGACGACTTCGAGACGGCTGCGGCGGCCGTCCGGACTTTCCCAGAACCGGCGCTGAACGGATCCGCAAATCCAGATCCGCTCTCCTCGTTCCCCTGGTGCCGCTACTTGTTCCTCACTCGGATCCCAAAGTGTTACCGGCACCACATCGACGCGGCGACGCGGTGCTTCGGACCTCACCGTGATCAAATAGCGAATAAGTCGGGTCCCGGAGTCGAAGACCCGGATTTCGGGTTCAGTTGCAATCCGCCCGCATAGAACCGTCAGGTTCAGGTCGATTTCCATGAGTTCTCCCCTCATCGTGTCCGGGGAGAGTGCGTGAAATCTATTGTTGACGAAGCGGGTGACAGATTTCTAGAGGAGCTGTTGGCGGAGTTGGTCGACACCCTCAAACTCGAGTTCCTGGTCCTCGAGCGCCGATACCAGTTTCTCAGCGGCTTCGTGATCGCCGGCGGCAAGGGCGACGCGAGCGGCAACAAACCAGCGACGGGTCTCGCCCGGTGAAGGCTGCTGGACCAGGCGACCCGGCTTGATCACGGCCCATGCGTCGCGGGGCCTGCCTTCGTCGAGTAGAAAAGAGGCGTAGACAACACGGGCTTCGCTGTCGATTGTTGGTGACACGTCGAAGGTCTTGAGGCGCTCCCACTCCCTGGTGACGTCGCTCTTGCGGTCGAGCCCACGGAGACAGTCCATTTCGACGGGCATGTGGATCAGATCACCAGTCATCCGTCGGAAAGTTCTCAGTTCCCGGAGCGCCT
>JBGTGL010000106.1:0-5106 GCA_041746755.1 Acidimicrobiia bacterium
GATCCGGCAAATCACCTTCTACGACACCCCGGATCTGGCTCTCAATGCGAGTGGCGTGGTGGTGCGTAGCCGGGGAATCCAGGGTGGTGCCGGCGACACCGCAGTGAAAATCCGCCCACTGCCTCTGGATTTCGTTCGGGGAAAAGGCAAAGAGAAACTGGGGATCGAGGTCGACGCCATGCCGGGTGGCTTCGTCTGCTCCGGGACCATCAAGAATACGACCACAGCCGCCGAAGTCCGCAAAGTTGTGCAGGGAAAAGCCAAGATCGGAAGCATCTTCTCCAAGAGACAGAAGGCACTTTTTAGCGAGCATGCCCCGGACGGCCTGACGATGAAAGACCTGAGTGTCTTGGGGCCGATAACAATATTGAAGCTCAAGTTCAGTCCGAAGGCTCTCAAGACGCCGATGGTCGCCGAGCTCTGGATGTACCCGAACGGTTCGAGGATCTTGGAACTCTCAACGAAGGCAGCCCCTGCTCAGGCTCTCCATGTGGCCGCAGAAGCGCGTGTATTCCTCGCGGAGAATGGGGTCGATCTGACCGCAGCACAACAGACCAAGACCAAGACAGCCCTGAACTACTTCGCCGGACAACTCCGAAAAGCGGCTGACGAGACGGAGCCAGCATCCGGGGCGACGACGACCGAAGAGGCGGCCACCGAGCCAACCGAAGAATGACAACCGCTCTCTTGGTAGCAAGATTTGTCGATCCAGTGAACAGGAGCCGCGGTTGACGACCGAACCGGTCAAGGCTACCAAATTGTCAGTTCGACAGGCACCGTCTTTAGGCGTCGGGGCGATGGTGGGCGCCGGTATGTTGTCGCTTCTCGGGCCGGCCGGTGAGGTGGCCGGCGCTGCGGTATCGGTCTCGTTCCTCGTCGCCGGTGTTATCGCTGGCCTCCAGGGTTACTCCTTCGCCAAATTCGGTGCCCGGTACCGCGATCGTCATGTTTGGTGCTCGCCATCAGCGCTGTGATCGACCTGATCTTGAAACAGCGCCGGGCGGAGACCGAGGAGCCGCTTGGAGTCTGAGCCTGACTCTGGGTTGACCGGTCCGATCGAACAAGGCGGATGGGACCCGAAGCTGGCAATGCTGCTTGCCATGGCGATGTTCGTGCTCGTCGTCGACACCACGTTGATGAACGTGTCGATCGCTGCGGTCGTCAACGATCTCGGGACCACGGTAAGCGGTGTCCAGGCCGCGATTGCGATCGAAGCCCTGGTTTCGGCGGCTTTCATCCTGATCAGCAGCAAGGTGGGAGACCTGATCGGCCGCAAACGCGCCTACGTGATCGGCCTGTGCGCATATGCGATTGGCGCCCTGACCATGACTATTACCACGAGCATTGTTCCGATGATTGTCCTTTGGGGCATCTTCGGCGGACTTGGCGCTTCCTTACTTCTTCCTGCCATGCAGTCGCTAATCCACGGGAACTTTCAGGGCAGCGCCCAGAGACGGGTTTACGCCCTTGTCGGCGCGTCGGCAGCAATCGCCGCGGCCGTCGGCCCTCTCATTGGCGGATTCGTGACCACTTATCTCTCATGGCGTATCGGATTCGCCATGGAGGTCGTGATAATCGGCGTCGTGCTGGCGGGGGTGGGTTTGGTGCGCGATGTTCCTTTCACCGGCGACCGGAGGATGGACCTGGTCGGAGCGATCTTCTCCATCCTGGGGATGGGCGGATTGGTGATGGGGATCCTGGTCTGGCAGGAAGGCGGCGAGAGCGTGGGCATCCTCATCGCAGTAGGGCTCACATCTCTAACGGCTTTGGGGTTCTGGCTGGTACGCCGCGAGCGCACCGGGGAGGTTCCACTCCTCGACCCGGACCTGCTCCGATCTAAGGTGTTCCGGCTCGGCATCACCGGGCAGATGATGCAGCAGATAGCCCTCGGCGGCTCGATGATCGTCGTACCGATCTTTCTGCAGATGGTGCTGGAGTACAACGCCATGCAGACGGGCCTCACCCTCGCCCCGTTATCCCTGACAATGTTCTTCGTGGCGATGGCTGCTGGAAAGAAAGCAGGAAAGCGGAGGCCCGCGGGGATCATCCGCGCCGGTTTCGGTCTGCTCGCGCTGGGGCTGGGCGTGATGATTCCGATCGTGCCCCGAACCGACACCGGCTGGTGGTTAGCCATCCCTCTGTTCATCATGGGCCTCGGGCTCGGTCTATTGGTCTCCCAGCTCAACAACTATGCATTGGCGCCGATCGCTGAAGAGCGGGTTAGCGAGGCGGCGGGGGTGAACTCGGCGGCCGGCTCTTTCGGCCTGGCTTTCGGCCTTGCCTTCGCCGGCGGAATCATGCTGGCAACGCTGTCGCTCACATTCGTATCGATGAGCGAATCGAGCACGGTCCTTCCGGCGGCGGAAAAAGACCAAGTAGCCACGGTGCTCGAGGAGGACGCTCAGATTCTGAGCAACACGCAGCTAGACGAACAGCTGGCGTCCCAGCCCGACGACATCGCCGACGAGATCGTCCGGATCAACACGGAGGCGAGGCCCCGCGCATTGCAAGCAGCGCTCTTCGTCCCGCTCCTCGCCGCGATGGTCGGGTTCGTCAATGGTTTCCGCATGATGCGCCTCCCTGACATCAAACCGTCAGTGGATCTCGAAGGTATGACCCTCGGCGGGTAGCCCGCCCTGATCCCGCAACTGGTTAGTGGCCTAGTGCCACCAGGAGCAATACAACCGCGACTCCGAAGACCGCAGCGATAGCGGCGTAACGCCACGAGCTCGACCGCTGTTCGGACACCGCCCCGACATAGCCACCAACCGCCACGAGCTGAAGGAGCGCGAGTATCACGGCGATCCACAGGGCCACCCGCGGCTCCACCACAGCGATTCGTCCGAGCACCAATGCCACCGCCGGCAGCACGGCGGAGAGTGGAATGGGAAGACCGTCGGCCATCGCTTTGCGGATCTCGTGCGGCTGGAGGGCGTCGACGTCGCGGACCTGATTCCCCAAGACTTCAGCATAGAAGTGAGCTATCCAGGTGGCTACACCGACGCCTACGACGAGCTCCCACCCCAGTCCCGATGCGACATCATCCGACTCCACAACCAAGAGGGATGCGATGATAAGAACGATCCCATACGAGGCCGCGCTGACCCGTTCGGCCATACGGTCCCGACGTTCCTTGTAGCCGGATTCCGAGATCGACATATGCTAGTTCAGGAGGTCGGGAACAATCCGAAGCCCTCCGGAATCAGACCGTGACGGAGTCCACGGTCGCTGACCACGAGTGACTCCTGGCTCAGTTTCTCCATCACGGTGGACACGACCAAGGCCCCCGCCAGGATCACCGGAGCCCGATTCGGCTGGAGCCCGACGACTGACCGCCGCGCCCCCTCGTCCATCGTTTGGTATTGGGCGATCTGACGATCTACCTCTTCGGCGGTGAGTGTCGCCCCCTGTATTACATCCGGGTCATAAGGGTCGAGGGAGAGCGAGGCCGCGGTCAGATTGGTAATCGCCCCGCCCATTCCTATTAATGCCTCCGGAGCAGCGCGCCCGTCCAGGCTCGCCAAGTCCTCTCGCAATGCCTGGCGAACCTCTTCGATCGTGGCATCGTCAACTGCGCTGTCGAGGCCAAAACGCTCCGTGTAGGTGACCGCTCCGACGTTGACGCTGTACCGCTCATCCACGTCGCGCCCCCGCCCGAAAGTGAACTGAGTGCTGCCCCCACCGGTGTCTAAGACGACAACGGATCCGTCGTCCAGGCCTACGCCGGCGCTGACTGCTAGATAGGCGAGACGGCTTTCCTCTTCGCCAGAGACCACTTCCACAGTCACTCCGGCACGGTCGCGGATACTCTCGATCACGACAGGCGTATTACCCGCGATCCTGAGGGCGGCCGTGCCGACCCCGGCTATCCCGAGGACATCATTCGACCTCGCTTCGGACACCATTGCCTCAACAGCGCTAATAGTCCGCTCCATGGCCCGGGGTTGGATCTCTCCGGAGTCTTCGAGGCCTTCGCCGAGACGGGTCACCTCGGCGCGGTCCACGACCCGGGCCCACGAACCATCAGGGCTTTGTTCTGCAATGTGGAATTTGACCGAGTTGGTACCGATGTCGATCGCTGCGTAGCGGACGGGCGATCGACCCAGGAGGCAGCGCAACCCACGGTTGTAGCTCATGTTCACGTGGTCTGCCATTCCCAACTGCTTCACAACGGCCACTACTTTTTGCGTGTCCGGGTCCTCAGCGGCAATTGTTTTGGTTTCACGACCATTGGCTGTCACTTCGGTCAGCTCGCTCATACATCCGTCAAAGCTGTAACGGACCCGCTTCTTATGGACGTTGGCGATTTCCAGGTCGGGATGAGGCTTGACCACTTCGTCGAGAAATTGCTCCAAGTCGTATTCCTCGCGGTCGGCGACCGGTCGGGCCAGCCCCCAAGAATCAAACACCGACATCGCCTCCTCGGCCGGCATCGGGAACTCGGATTTCGAGATCGGGGCCCACAACTCCAGCCCGTCGCCATCGACCTCCATGAGCTTCTTGATGTCGAGGAGATTGAAACGAATCTTCACATTGACGTCACCCGGCCCAAGTAGGTAGATCTCATCGGTCTCGGCAGGCTCACCAAGAGGAGTCATCGACGCAAAGACGCCTTCGGCTACATCGAAATGGCTTCCAAAGGCTCGCCATTCCCATCGGTGGATCATCTCTTCCATTGCTGCTCCTCTAAGTGCTCGGTTTACCCGCTATTCGTGGGAAGTTCGGATTGTGGTTTGGGACGAAAGCTCGTGATCAAAAAGTACAACGAGATGAGCAGGACCCACGCCGGGAACACCAGGGAGACCCAAAGGTTGTGGCTGATCACGAGGAGGAGGCTGAGCGCCAGGACGTACGTGACCACGCTGAGCCAGACCGGAATGTACCTTGTCCGGATTCCCACAGTCCCTAGCGACAACATGAATACCGCCGCCATCCGAATCGAATAAACGTTGTTGATCAAAGAAACCATGTCGCGAACGTAGGAATAGAGGCCGCTGTCGACCATTGCCTCGCCGACTCGCGCATACGTCGCCAGTAGAGAGCCCGCCCCCGCCGCCGAGATGAAAACCATCGCCAGGAACAGCAGCCCGCTGCCGGTGTACACGG
>JBGTGL010000107.1:0-3089 GCA_041746755.1 Acidimicrobiia bacterium
ACCTACCTTGATCACACCGTTGTCGTGTTTTTCAAGACGGTTGATGCATCGGATCAATGTCGACTTACCCGAACCAGAGGGGCCGATGACAACCACGACCTCTTGCTGTCCGACATTGATGTTGATGTCATACAACGCCTGAAAGTCGCCGAAGAATTTGTCAACTCCGACACACTCGATAACTGCCTCGCCCTTGGCCTGGGTGGCGTCTGCGAATACTTGTGGGTTCTGCTCAGTGGTCATCGGCTTACTCGCAATCTACGTTCCAATCTCTGACTTTCGCGGGACATCGCAAACGCGAAGGCCCAATATCCGAAGGCTACAAATACCAGAGTCTCCGTAATCGAGACCCCTCTGAAATCGGGTTGGGCGTGGATGATCTCACGCACACCAAGAAACTCGAGGATTCCAATGATGGTCAATAGCGACGAGTCCTTGAACAAGGAGATGAACTGGCCCACCATTGCAGGAATAACCGACCGCAACGCCTGGGGCAATACGATCCGGCGCATAATCGTCGGTGGGGCCAGCCCCAACGCCTGTCCAGCTTCGGTTTGCCCCTTGGGGAGGGCCTGGAGGCCACCTCGAACGATTTCCGCAACATACGCAGCAGTGAATAGCGACATCGCGACTATTGCCCTGGTGATTCCGGAGAGGTCGGTGCCCTCGGGCAACATGAAGGCCAGAACGTATTGCCCGAAGAAGAGCAGGGTGATGAGCGGGACGCCGCGGATTACTTCGATGTAGGCGGTGGCGATCCAGCGCAAGGCCGGCAGGGTGGACCGTCTAGCCAGAGCCAGCAACAAACCCAGCGGGAACGCCAGGACGATCGCAATGGACGAGACCATCAATGTGAGGTGGAGACCGGACCAGGTGTCCCAACCGATCCCGCTGCCGTCGATCACCCCGTAGATGTATCTGATGATCAGTGCGACCACGATGGCAGCGGCCAAACGGGCACCAAAACGCAACCAGCCAGCTGAGAGTCTGTCGACTGGTACCGCCGAATAGGTGGTGATGCCCAGAATCAGACCCAGCGGAACCCATCCTCCGGCTTCGAACCCGGAGACCACCTGGAAGCCGAAGAGAAGGAGCACAGCGGTGAGCACCCATCCGGCATTGCGAAATCTGCGGGGGAGGTGTTTTGCCTGGAACCCGATGAAGGCAGCCAGAGAAACGGCGCCGACCAGTAGGAAGGGGTTGTACCAGGTACCGAGAGGGTCGACGGTGGCAAAGTAGAGAAGTACTGCGATAAAGAGGACTAGTGACCACATTCTCCGGAGGGTTGCTCCCAGGGTTTCAGGCTTGAATGGGAGGCCCGCATCGGTTGCCCGGTCTTTGGCCGCCGCCCGATTCGTCCCGGCACCAACTCCGAAAGCCAGAGCGAAAATCAGCATCTGCGCGATCAAACGCCATTGCTGATCACGGGGGAACGTGCCCTGCATGAACAACGTGAGATTCCGCGTGACGGCTTCCCACTGGCCGTTGAGGAAGACAAATGCGAACGCCCGATAGAGCAGGTAGAAGAGGATCGGGGCCATGACGACTGTGATGACGCCCGACCACTTGCTGCCGAACAAATTCTTCTTGACCCACTCACCGGGAGTGCGTTGACGGACCACGGGGCGGGTAGCAACGGTCATCGATCAGCAATCTGTAAACGGCTGTTAACGATGTTGAGGATGAGCGAGATAACCAGAGAAATTGCCAGATAGACCGCGGCGAGAATGACTATCGATTGCAATGTCGGGCGGCCATTTCCGATCGACGTCTTGGTCAGCGCGGTGATCTCGGCGTAAGCGGCGGCCGTACCCAACGAAGTGTTCTTCACCAGGTTGAGGTACTGGTTGATGGTGGGTGGCAAAGCAATTCGCATCGCCTGGGGGAGGATTACAAAGCGGTAGCGCTGGAATCCGGAGAGGGCCAGCGCGCTGGCCGCCTCGGCCTGGCCGCCGTGTACGGCCAGAATCGAACCACGCAAGATCTCGGCGATGTGACTGGCCGTATACAGGCCAAGCGCGACGGTCACCGAGATGAATCCCCAGTTGACGGCAAAGCCGCCCTCCAGCAGGCGGCGATCTTCAGTGATGACCGGCCACGAGATCTCAAATGGTTGGCCGGCGACGAAGTAGCCGACGCCAATGAACCCAAGGACCACGGCGGTGGACCACAGAACACGATGGTGGGGTTGGCCGGTTTTGTCGAACGCACGGGTCCTCATCCGCCAGACAAACCAGGCAGTTACCAACCCGACGGCGAGAGCAATCCAGAAGACAGCGAGATTACCCACCTGGGTGAACCCGGGGATTCCCCAGCGGTCCTTGTTGAGAATGAGTAATAGGTTATCGGTGCCCAGGAAATTGATCTCCCACGACTCCCTGAAAATCGGGAACGGCCCAAAGAAGAAGACTGCGTTGACGAAGAAGATGATTATGACCAGCGGGGGTATGTTGCGGAAGATCTCCACATAAACCATGGCGGCCTTGTTGATGAGCCAGTTTTCCGAAAGTCGGGAGACGCCGACGATCAGCCCGACTATCGAAGCGATGATGATCCCGAAAAACCCGGCGAGAAGAGTGTTCTTGATCCCGACCATGACCATGCGCCACACCGGTGAGCTGGGGTCGAAGTTGTCGGCGTACGCGATCCCGAAATTGGTCGGGCTTCGCAGGAAGTCGAACGAAGTGCTTATGCCCAACCGTTCGAAGTTGGCAGTCAGGTTGCCGTAGAAGTAACGAAGAAGAAAGAAGACAACCACCACTGCTGCCAGCTGGCCCACAACACGGATTACGCGGATGTCGCGCCAGAAAGGCGGTCTCCCCTGTTCGATTGTCGGTTGTGTGGTAGTCATCTATTCAGTTGTTGAAGGGTGGCCCGAAGGCCACCCTTCTACGCGAATCCGTTTCTAACGGAATGGGGGAACATACATCAGACCACCATCGGTCCAGATGTTGTTCGGGCTTCCTTCAAGGCTGAGACCGAGCGCCGGGATGTGGGCGTCGTAGATCTCCTTGTAGTTGCCCACTTGCTCGACGACCTGCACAGCAAAGTCAACGGGCAGGCCGAGACCAGCGGCTATCGCCGCGTCA